>JANNHY010000117.1:0-7143 GCA_031404635.1 Ilumatobacteraceae bacterium | reverse complement strand
GGTGTTCCCGGTGATCAGCGGCACCGCCGCCAACTCGCTGGCGCTGGCCGCGCTGTGCCCACCGTGGGGTGCTGTGCTGTGCCATCAGACGGCCCACATCCTGCAGAGCGAATGCGGAGCGACATCGATGTTCGGCGGTGGAGCTGTGATGCGCGGCGTCGGCGGAGACCACTACCGCGTCACCCCGGCGGCATTGCAACACGCGTTCGAAGCAACACGGTGGGGTGACCCACACCATTCGCAGCCGTCGGTCTTGTCGCTCACTGTGCCGACCGACCATGGCACCGTGTACACGCCACAGCAGGTTGGCGAGTTGGCGGCGCTGGCTCGTAAACGCGGCATGCGGGCCCACCTCGACGGAGCGCGGATCGCCAACGCACTTGCCGCGCTCGGGTGCACACCCGCCGATCTCACTTGGCGGGCAGGCATCGATGCCCTGTCGCTCGGGGCAACCAAGAACGGGGCACTGAGCACCGACGCAATCGTCTGTTTCGACCCGGTCGTCGCCGAACAGCTCGTGTACCGGGTCAAGCGAGCCGGGCACGTGGCCTCGAAGATGCGATTCCAGTCGGCGCAACTGATCGCCTACCTGACTGACGAGCTGTGGCTGCATCTCGCCGGCCACGCCAACGCGGAAATGACCCGACTCGCTGCCGGCCTGCGCGGCCTCGGCATCGAGTTGCTTGACGAGCCCGATGTCAACAT
Source organism: Ilumatobacteraceae bacterium (assembly GCA_031404635.1). GTDB lineage: Bacteria > Actinomycetota > Acidimicrobiia > Acidimicrobiales > Ilumatobacteraceae > JAENVT01. The sequence continues at coordinate 6,438 of JANNHY010000117.1, read as the reverse complement.
TCTGTTCTGTCGCGTCGACCCGGCGGTCGCCGATCGCATGGCTGACGCCGGATTGCTGTTCTATCGCATGACCGCCGACACCGTGCGCCTGGTCACCAGCTTCCAGACCACAGACACCGAGGTCGATGCAGCCCTCTCGCTCATCGAGACCGCTCTCGCCCGCTGAGCCCGCCTACCGAAGTCGCGCCCATGCGGGTTATGGGGAGGGCATGTTCTGACTGGCCAGGCCGACAAGGTTGCCCTCGCTGTCGGTGATGAACGCCATCCATTCGTTGGCGCCGGCTGGGCCGAACTGGCCATCGTTGTCGGCGAAGATCACGTGCGCCTCGTGGGCGATTGCAACGCCGTCGGCCCGCAACTGTTCGACCGTCGAGCGAACGTCGTCGACCCGCAAGTAGATCAGGGCACTCGGTGCGCCACGCTCGATCAGCAAACGACTGTCACCGAGCCGAAAAAATGCCAGGCCCGGCGGGTCGAACACTGCGATCGGTGGTTCACCGATCAGCCGGGTGTAGAAGGTCACGGCTCGCTCGAGATCGTCGGCATGCTGAGCCACCTGGTGCAAGATCATTGGGCAAGTCCTTGTGCACGCCCCCAGCGTCTCGACGCCGAGGCTCCTTCGCTGATCCATACCGCGAGCAGCACCAATGCTCCACCGACGGCGTCGCGCAGATGCAGCTGCTCGCCGACGATCAGCCACGAGAAGATCACCCCGAACACCGGCGTCAGGAACATTGTCACCGCGACGCGACTGGAAGGCTGGTGGGCCAGCACCAGGCACAGCAACAGATAGGCGATCGCCGAACCGATCCCGAGAAAGATTGCCGCGCCGAACGCCTTGGGCGTGATCGACTCGCCGCGCAGCATGCCGCCGTTGAGTACATCGAACAGGCACGCAGGGACGACGAAGATCAGCGCACCGACCTGGGTGACGGCCGCGACGGCGAGCGGGTCGACGCCGCGCCCGACGCGACGAACGAATGCCGTGTACACCGAAAAGGCGACCACTGTGCCGAGCAGCAAGATGATCGGCAGCACCGGCGAGGGACCCGACTGCTCGGTGAAGACGCCCGAGGCGACCAAGGCCCCTGTGAAGCCGACTATCAGGGCAACGACAGACCGCAGCGACGGTGCATCGCCAACGAGCAGCACGCCTGCGAGCGCCACGCCGATCGGTTCGAGGCCGACAATGATCGACCCGATCGTGGCCGAGCCACGGTCGACGCCGATGCCCATCAGCACCGCCATCAAGCCGATGCCGAACATCCCGATCACGAGCAACTGGCGAACATGGCCCCGCGCGGTGTGTAGCCGGCGACGGGCGATGATCACCAGCATGATCGCCGCGAGCAGGAAGCGGATGAGGTTGGTGGTGGCCGGACCAAAGCTTTCGCCGGCCAGCTTGTACGACGGCAAGCTTCCGCCGAAGAACACCACGATTGTCAGCAACGCCCCGCGCACGACGAGCGAGGCCGGCTGAACAGTGCGATCGACAACCGGTCTCGTCGAGCCGCTGATCGCCACCGCCACACGATACTTGTCGGAGAGAAATGCGTCAGAATGGCTGACGCGACCACGATCGACGAAGCGTCTTTCGAAAATTGTGATCTACTCGTTTCTCGGCTGACCTACGCCTTGATCCGCAGGTTGTCGGGGTCGTACAACGGTCGCATCGACACCCGGCCCGGGTAGCAGCAGCCGGCGATCTCGACGTCCCAACAGCCCGAAGACAAGTACGCAGCGGTCACCGGCTGACCAGCGTCGACCATCACCAGCCCGACGGCACCGCCAAGGGTGAACCCGTACGACGCGGCGCGCACATAGCCCACCGGCCGATCGTCGCGGCGCAGCACCTCGGCATGGAACATCAGCGGCGTGGGGTCGTCGACCACCAGTTGGACAAGGCGGCGAGTTAGCGGGCCGGCGGCCTTCCTGGCGGCCACGGCGTCGCGGCCGATGAAGCCGTCGGGCTTGTCGAGATCAACTGCGAAACCGAGCCCGGCCTCGAGCACAGAGTCGGTGTTGTCGATGTCGTGGCCGTAATCGCGGTAGCCCTTCTCCATCCGTAGGCTGCCCAATGCCTTGAGGCCGGCGTGGCGCAATTCGACTGCCCCACCGGCGGCGACGATCCGGTCATAGACGTGAACCGCCTGCTCCGCCGAGACGTACAGCTCGTAACCCAGTTCGCCGACGTAGGTGATCCGCACGCACAACACCCGGGCGAACCCGATGTCGATGTGACGAGCCGTGCGGAACGGGAACGATTCGTTCGACAGATCGGCCGAGGTGATCGACTGCAGAAGCTCCCTGGATCGCGGCCCTTGCACGTTCAGTTGCGCATAGCCCGCCGTGACGTCGGTGACGATGGCGTGGTGATCGCCGAAATGCCGGTGCATACAGGTCTCGACGTGTCGGTGCGCTGTGTCGGTGGCGACCACCCAGTAGCGGTCGTCGTCGAGTTTGGTCACGGTGAGATCGGCCTCGATGGTGCCGGCCTGGTTCAGCCACTGGGTGTAGGTGATCACGCCATGGTCTCCGTCGACGTCGTTGGCCGACAGTTGGTTCAGCAGCCGACCGGCGTCGCGGCCTTGCACGAGGAACTTCGACATGAACGACATATCGATCACAACCACACCGTTGCGAGCCGCTTGATGCTCGGCGCGCCAGTAGTCGAACCAGTTCTGGCGACCCCACGACAGCCGCTCGATCTTCGGTTCGACGCCCTCTGGCGCAAACCAATCGGCACCCTCCCAGCCGCTGACGTCCTTGAAGTATCCACGATTCGCCACCAGCCGCTGGTGGATCGGCGACACCTTGGCCTGGCGTGCTGTGTGCATCGACTTGCCCGGATAGTGGCACTGGTAGACCATCCCGAGCGACTCGACCGTGCGCGTGGCGCGGTATTCAGGGGTCGACTGGTAGCGATGCAGGCGATCGATGTTGAACCCGGTGATGTCGACGTCGGGCCGACCGGTGAGGATCCAGTGGGCCAGCACTCTGCCCATGCCACCGCCGGTGAGGATGCCGATCGAGTTCAATCCGGCGGCGACGAAGTAGTTCTTCAGCTCCGGCGCCTCGCCGACCACCGGTTGCAGGTCGGGTGTGAAACTCTCCGGCCCGCAGAAAAAGGTACGAATACCGGTCTCCATCGAGATCGGCACACGGCTCATCGCCCGCTCGACGTACGGTCCCATCCGGTCCCAGTCGGGCTGGATCACCCCGAACGAGAAGTCGTCGGGGATACCAGCGACATTCCACGGCGCGCACACCGCCTCGAACAAGCCGATCATCAGCCCACCGACTTCCTCGCGGAAGTAGCCGTAGTTGGCAGGGTCCTCGATAACCGGCCAGGAGTTCGACAGACCGTCGATCTGCTCGGTGATCAGGTAGTAGTGCTCGGCCGCCTGTAGCGGGATGTTGACGCCGGCGGAGTCGCCCAACTGGCGGGCCCACATGCCCGCGCAGTTGACCACGTACTCGGTCTCGATTTCGCCGTGGTCGGTGCGTACGCCGGTGACGACACCGTTGCGCTGAACGACACCGGTCACAGCAGCACCTTCGATGATCTTCGCGCCCTTCTGCCGGGCCCCCTTGGCCAGCGCCATGGTCACGTCGACGGGGTTGGCGCGGCCGTCTTCTTTCACGTAGAACCCGGCCAACACGTCGTCGGTGCGGGCCAGCGGAAACAGATCGGCAACCTCCTCGGCCGAAATTTCGTGCACATCGACCCCGCAGTAGCGATTGAACGTGCTGACCCGGCGATATTCCTCGAGCCGGTCGGGCTCGGTCGCCAGCTCGATGAAACCGACCGCCTTGAAACCCGTCGATTGACCAGTCTCGGCTTCGAGACGCGAATACAGATCGCGCGTGTACTTGCGCATCTCCGTCGATGTCTCCGACGTCGAACCGAACGTAACCATCAAACCGGCGGCGTGCCAAGTCGTGCCGGAAGTCAACCTGTCGCGCTCCAACACCACGACATCGGTGGCGCCCATGTCAGCAAGGTGGTAGGCCACCGAACATCCGATCACGCCACCACCGATCACCACAACGCGGGCGCGCTGCGGCAACGACGGTGGCATGGACGCCGAGTGTATTCACCGTCGCTAACCTCGCCGAAGTGCAGACAACGACCAATCCGGAGCGGTTCCGGCGACGAACAACTTGCATGACCGAGTGGGAGATTTCGTGAACGTGGGGCCGGCGCATGCTGCGTAGCGCACTCCGCCGACGCGGCTCCGATGACGACGACGACCTCGACGACCCCCTCGGCAAACTGCTCAGCCGGGCCGGCCGAGGAGACCAGGCGGCATTCGCGGATCTGTACGACGCCCTCTCGCCCTTGCTCCATGGCATCGTGCTCAAGGTGGTGCGCGACCGCACACAGAGCGACGAGGTCACTCAAGAGGCCTTCATCGAACTGTGGCGCCTTGCACCACGCTACGACGCCTCCCGCGGTTCGGTGAGGTCGTGGGCTGTGACCCTCGCCCACCGACGGGCCATCGACCGTGTTCGTTCCGAGCAGGCTGCAAGAGACAGGACTCAACGGGAGGCGCAGAAGAGAACCATCGAATCGAACGACGTCGCCGAGCAGGTCGTGGCCAACATCGACGGCACACGGGTCCGCAAGGCGCTCGAACGCTTGACCGAGATGCAACGCCAGGCGGTGGAGCTGGCCTACTTCGGAGGCCACAGCTACCGAGAAGTCGCACGGCTGCTCGATGTAGCCGAGGGAACCGTCAAGACAAGGATTCGCGACGGAATGATTCGACTACGCGACGAGCTCGGAGTGGCGACGTGAGCGGCATCGATATCCATCAACTTGCGGCCGCCTACGCGCTCGACGCAGTCGACGATCGCGAGCGCGCCGAGTTCGAGGCCCACTACCCGACCTGTCCGGTCTGCCGGCCGGAGGTCGCCGGTTTCCGCGAAACGCTCTCCCAGGTTGCTGCAGCCGTTGCCGTTCTCCCGCCTGTGTCGCTCAAGGCAGAGGTGATGGCCGAGATCAGCACGACGCGCCAACTCCCACCCCTGCTGCCCGACTCCGTGGTCGACCTGGGCGGCTATCGGCAGCGCCACCAGCGATTGCTGCGGCTGGTCACCGTCGCCGCGGCGGTGGTCCTGGTCGCTACAGGGGCGTTCGTGGTCGGGCGGCAATCACGAGGTGGCGACGGCTACGCCGCTGCCGCTGCCGAGCTCTTGGCCAGGACCGATACTCGGATTGCGGCCTTGGACGGGACCGGAACGGGGACGTTCAGGATTGCCTGGTCACCGAGTGCCAACCAGGTCTTGGTCATGGGCGATGACCTTGCCGACCCTGGCCCCGGAAAGGCCTACGAACTGTGGCGGATCGACGACGCCGGGCCCCATGCGGTGCGGCTGCTCGACACGGCCGACGGCGGGCAGGTGCGCAGGGTCGTGGCGGTCGACGGTTCCACGGGCCAGTGGGCGGTCACGGTCGAAGCCGAAAGCGGTGTCGACGCACCAACCAGCGACGTGATCTTCGCCGGCGCCGCCTGACCCTCAGGCCGTCGTCGGGAACGCGGCCCGGAGCGCGGCGATGTGGGATGGCCCGATGCCGCAGCATCCGCCGACCATCGACAGGTCGAACCTGTCAGCCCAATGCTTGGCCAGGGCGGCATAGTCGTCTTCGGGGATGACGTCGACGAACTGCCAGTCAGGCATGGCGAAGTACCCCGACTCGGCATACGCGCCGAGCGAACCACGCCAATGATCGCGGACGATCTGCAACGCCGATGTGGTCACTGGAGGCGAGGTATGCATAACCGCAACCATCGCCGGCGCAGACCTGAGCAACGGCTCGACGAAGTCTTCGAGAAACCAGTTGGGACGACCGAACCCGACCAAGCGACCATCTTCGTCCTCCTCGACGGAGATCCCGATCCAGACCGGCAGTCCGGTAGCCGCCGCGGCCTCGCTCGCCCAGACCGAATAGTCGCCGTCGCGCATCATCTCCATGGCGATGACATCGGCGCCTGCCTTTACCAACCCGGCGGCCTTGGCGGCGAACAGCCGGCGGGCCTCGGATTCGCTCCACTGGCGAAGCATCTCGCTCCGATCGCTGCCGGCGATACCGGGCCTCATCACCGAGAACGAGCCGGCCACCGGCACCGATCCGCCGCTGACCTGGCGCGCCAACCCCACCGCTACGCCGTCGATCTTGGAGACGTCGGCGTCACGGCCGAGATGGTTGAACAGCAGCGGGCTCGTGGCGTAGGTGTTGGCGATCAACACCTCGGCGCCGGCAGCAAGGTAGTCACGGTGTGCCTGGCGAACTATTTCGGGATGGCTGAGGTTTGCGTCGGCACACCACGTCTCGCCACTCATCGGTGCGCCGAGCGCTTGAATCAGCGTGCCTGTGCCGCCGTCGAGAATGATCATCGTCCGAGCAAGCTATCGGCTCGGCAGCCCGGCGAT
>JANNHY010000116.1:0-2337 GCA_031404635.1 Ilumatobacteraceae bacterium | reverse complement strand
GACGCCGGCCATCGACAACCGACCGTCGGCCGACCAGCTGCGCGTCGCGCTCGGTCAGCACGACGACGACGTTCTTGCCGCGCTGGCGACATCGGCCACTGCCTCGGCCGACGAGCGTCGTTCCACCGAGCGGTTGCTCGCTGCGTTCACCTCGCAAAAGATGAACCGGCTGGCCGCCCCGAACGGCGTCGTCGAGCTGGAGGAGTTGGAGCACAGTGCCGCGTTCTCGTCCATCCCCGGCGGCTCGGCGGGCACCGACCGCTACATGCAGCGCGTGCAAACGGGTGGCGTCGGCGGGCTCGACATCGGACGCAACGCCGCGCTGTTCGCCGACACGACCCCGATCACCAAGGCGGCCACACCGGCGACGCCCTCACGCCACGCCCGCCCCGGGGCGCAGCAGCGGATCGGCAACAGCGCCGAGGTGATGATCGCCTGGAACGACCGCCCGACCCTCGTCAAGGCCGCCGAACTGACCGTGCACGAGATCGCTCGCTCTCGCGTCGGCGACGTGCTGGCGCCCACCGAAGCACGTGTCGTGGATCGCCCGGCGGCGCGGTTCACCTTCCCCGACGAACCGCTCGTCGCCATCCGTGGCGCCGGCCGAAGCCTGCGCCACGGCAACGACGGCCGCTCGTCGGCCGACAACAAGCTGAGCTGCCGCTGGCCGACGCATGTGATCACCGAGGTCAGCGGCATCATCGCCCCGACCCGGTTCGTCGCCAGCCTGGGCAACGGGGCGATACCGCCCGAGATCACCACGCTGGCCCGCGAGGCGGTGCTCCACGACCCGTACCATGACCGCTGGCTCACCGACGCTGTCTCCCCTTCGCCGGCCGCCCGCACGGCGGTGTTCAATCGGCTGCGCGCCGAGTCGGTGATGCGCTTCGGAGCGGACGGCACCTACGACGGGACGACGCAGGCGTTCCTGCCGACGGCGCTCAGACAACGTGCCAGCCGCCGGCGTCGGCTTGGCGCACCGCAGCCGATCGAGCCCGGCCTGCGGGTGCAGCAAGCGGCGGTGTTCGACGAGCTGATGAAGTTCTCGCTGTTCCGCGGCATCGACCCCGACCTCGTTGGTGTCACTGCCTGGTCGCAGCCGTGGGTGCCGATGTGGTTGGAGTGGGAGGTCGCCGTCGATGGACTCGACCCGCCGTCGCTGGAGTCGTGGCAGCTCGGGCAGATCGACCTCCAACGTCCCGTGCCCGCCGGTGCCGTCGAGGGCGAATCGGTGGTGCTGCGCGGTAGGGCGCTGCTCACCACCGGCGCGGCCTCCACGCTGCACGACGCGGTGATCGACTGGCTGAAAGCCGAGGATGCACGCGACGCAACCGGTGGCGATGGCGGCGAGGTCGACGAGACCACCGAGACCAAGCTGCGCACACTGGCCACCGCCGTCGAGCACATCGACGTGGTCACCGCGGCGCTCGACGGGATGCGCCACCAACTGCTCGGCCTGCCGGTGAGCGACGGCCTGCGCCGCGTTGTTGACGTCGACGGTACGACGCTGACGCCGCCCGCACCCATCGCCGAACCCGACCTGTTGATGGCCGGCCGGGTGACGTTGACCCGCGCTCGGTTGCTCGACGCCTTCGGCCGCACGCTCGACGTACCGGTGAACGCCGTAGTCGTGCCGACGCGTGCCGGTGTGCCGGATCAACCCGGCACGATGGCTGTGCCACCGCGGCTGATGCGCCCGGCACGATGGCAGTTCCGGCCGGTGTCGTCTGGAACCCTGGTGGGCAGCGAGGGCATCGAGGGCCGCGTCGATCAGATCGAGCCGGCGCTGCAGGTCAACCCGGTGGCCGGGTTCCTGCTCCCCGATCATCTCGACGAGAGCCTCGAGGTGTTCGCTGTCGACGGTTCGCCGATCGGTGAGCTGCTCCACGAGTCGGTCAGCGGCGGTGTGATGTGGGAGATCGCCGCCGGGCGTAGCGGGCCCGCCGATTCGGGACCCAACTTCGGTCTCACGCCCGAGCAGGTGGCGTTGGGCGGCATCGCCGCCGGGTTGATCGCCGCCGACGCAGCTGCACGGTCCGGGACACCAATTGATCCCGATGGTCCCGACGAGTCCGCGCTGTCGGCGCTCCTGCGAGCCATCGACACAACGCTGTGGACCGTCGACACGTTCTCCACTCTCGGCGGTGAGCATGTCGCCGGGCTCGTCGGTCGCCCGATCGCCGTCGTGCGCGCCCAGCTCCGCCTGGAGCTGCAGCCGCCCGACGACATCGACCTGTCCGATCCCGTCCGCGCCGGCGAATGGGCCGCCGCCTTGCAGGAAGTCGCCCGCCATGGCTTCCCGGTGCGGATCGGCGAGCTGACCCGCACCGACGATGG
>JANNHY010000115.1:0-11659 GCA_031404635.1 Ilumatobacteraceae bacterium | reverse complement strand
GGATTGTTCCTGCACGGCTTGGCGTCCACGGGCGACGGCGTTGTTGAGCGTCGAAGTTGCCCGCGACACGGAACTGGAGATGTTGCGCCAGTGATACGAAAGGTACGGAAGGTGGACAACCCTGCGGCCGCGCGCGGCGATCAGCTCCGTGGCCCGCAGGATCAGATCATGATCCTGTGACCCGTCGAAGCCGGGGCGAAACCCGCCGACCTCGGTGACGACTTCGCGCCGCAGCGCCGAGAGATGACAGGTGTACATCGACGATCGAAATCGTTCCGGCGACCAATCGGGCTTGAGGAAGTGAGCTGCCTCGCGGCCATCGGCGAGCACGTGAGCCTCGTCGCTGTACACATAGTCGACCTCGCCCGTGGAATCGATGGTCGACGCCATCCGCTCCAACGCCGCTGGCACCAGCCGATCGTCGTGATCCAACAGGGTGACGAAGTCGCCGCAGGCCATCGACAGGGCGTCATTCGAGGCCGCAACGATTCCGCCGTTCGTGGATCGGTGCACGACGCGGATGCGAGGGTCTTGCCGGCCAAGGGCTTCGAGGGCTTCGAGGGCGGCGCGCACCTCTGGCCGTGTCGAGCAATCGTCGACGACACACCATTCCCAATCGTCAAACGATTGCGACCGCACGCCGTCGATACACGCCAAGAATGCCCCGAGCGGCGGATCGTAGACGGGGGTGATGATCGAGAATCGCGGACTGATGGTCGTCGATGCTAACGACCACTGGTACTGTGGCGGCCGATGTGCCGAGTGTTCGTGAGCGGGCGCGGCAACGTCTTCATGAGAGAAATTGCCGAGCATCTGGTCGAAGCATTGGCGCTCGTCGGTCGACCAGGTGAACTCGTGATCGACGATCTGCCCGACGGCGCCGATGACCCGATGGACAACCTCGTCGTCGCACCGCACGAATTCTTCGTGCTCTCACCGTCGACGGAGCCCGATCGTTGGCGAGCAGCAGCGGCATCGGTCTGCATCAACACCGAGCAGCCAGGCACGCCCTTCTTCGATCTGGCGATGACGTACGCGGGGCGCGGCCCGGTCGTGCTCGACATCAATCGTCACTCGCTCGACGCGGTGCGCCGCTTGGGCATCGTCGCCGTGCACCTGCCACTGGGCTGCACGCCCTCGATGGATGCATGGGGCGGCGTTGATCGAGAACGCCACTTCGACATCGGCTTGCTGGCGGGCCGCACCCCACGACGCGAGCAGTTCATCGCCGGCGCCGGCGGCATGCTGTGGGAATGGCGCACCGACCTGCGGTTCTTCAGCTGGCACCGGCCGATCGTGGGTGGGGCGCCGTCGTTCGCCTCCGGTGCAGCCAAGTTCGCCGCGCTCGCCGACACCAGGATCCTGCTCAACGTGCATCGTGGCGACGAGCCCTATTTCGAATGGGCCCGCGTCGTCGAAGCGATCGCCAACGAATGCGTTGTCGTCAGTGAAACCTCGGTGGGCATCGAACCGCTCGTTCCCGGCGTGCACTTCCTGATGGCGCCGTTCGAAAGCCTCGCCGAGCAAGCGATCGCCCTCGCCTTCGATGAATCACGCCGCTCGGCCATGGCCGAGGAGGCGTACAAATTGACCACGACGAGCTTGTCGCAAGGCGAGCTGCTGCAGACGGCGCTCGCCGAGGCTGCAGCGGTGGCGCGGCGACCCGACGGCGACGACGGCGGCAAACGGCGTGCTCGCAGGCCGCGGCGATCTGCGGCCGTCGCACCAACCGCTCGTTCGGAGGACCTGCGCAAGACTGCCGGCGAACTCAAGTCGGCCTACGTCGCCCAACTGCAATTGACCCGCAGCATCGAAGCGACGATCAGCATGGTCGAGCATGGCGACCCTGACCATGTCGAGGTCATCTCGACATCGACCTCGCAGTCGTTCGACCCCGAGGTCTCAGTGGTCGTTCCGCTGTTCAACCAGGGGCACTACCTCGCCGACGCCGTGAACTCGGTGATCGCAGCCAGCGGTGAAGGCGGCCCGCGGACCGAGCTGATCATCGTCGACGACCACTCCACCGACGATTCGCGCCGCGTCGCCGAACGGCTGATCGAAGGAATCGACTGGTTCCCGGCCGTGCTCGTCGCCAGAGCCGCCAACGGCGGGCTGCCCGTCGCCCGCAACACCGGGTTCGCTCGGGCCAGGGCGCCGTACGTGTTCGCCCTCGATGCCGACAACCTGTTGTACCCGACAGGTTTGCGACGATTGCTCGACCACCTCGCCGTCGCGCCGAGTGATGTCGTCGCCGCCTACGGCTTGCTCGAACGGTTCGACACGACGGGCTCGCTGGGCCTCACCAGCCATCTGCCGTGGGACCCCGGTCTGTTGGTGCAGGGTGCCTTCGTCGACGCGATGGCGATGCTCCGTCGCGACGCCTGGTTGGATCTCGGCGGCTACTCGACGGCCGTTGGGATCTACGGCTGGGAGGACTACGACCTGTGGCTCTCGATCGCCGAGCGCGGTCAGCGCGCCGATCTCGTCCGCTCGATCATCGGTCGGTACCGCGAGCAGCCCGGCTCGATGCGCAAGATCAGCGATGTCGACATGGCATCGAACTTCGTCACACTCCGCGAACGACATCCGAGGTTGCCATGGCCGAGCTAGAACCATCATCATTTGATCCGGCCACCGAGCGAGCCCTGCGTGCTCGAATCCTCGAACTGGAAGCGCTCGTCGAAGCGCGCACCCAGGCGATCGTCGGCCTCGGCGCCCAACTGGCCGAAGTGCGTGGCAACGGCTCGCCGGTGATGGCCGAGCGTCTGCGCGACGCCGAGCGCCAACTCGCCGAACTGCGCGGTACGAAGGTGATGCGCTACACGGAGCAGGCCCGCCGGGCCTATTCGCTGCTGCGGGGCACCCGTGGCTGACGACGAATCTCGGCAGCGAATCTTGGCCGCATTGGACGATCAATTGCAGCAGTCAAGGCAGCAGCAGACACGGTTGGGCGACGCTCTGACCAGGGTGTTAACCGTTCTCGAGCGGGACGAAAGGCCCTGATCACAAAACCCTCGTCGGTAGGATGGCTTCAGCATCAGGCACAGTGTGCCGATACATCAGCGGGCCGGGTAGAGGAGATCTCAAATGCAGCGCCGCTGGTGGAGTTTCGGAACAGTCGTAGGTTTTTCGTTGTCTGCGGTCGTGGTCGCAGGCGGGGCATCTGCCCACCCGATCGAGTCTGCCGGTCCATCGACCGCTCCTCCTGCAGCACTGTCGACGAGCGGCGACTACGCCACCGATGTGCTCGGCGACCCCTGGGACTTCTCCAACCCCGAGGATGTACCACCGATCGCTCTGATCGGTTCGGAAAACAGCTTCGGCATCTCCGTTGCCGGCGGCGTGCTGACGGTGGATGCCGGACCCCAGTCGACGATCAAGCTCCTCCGCACATGGGGCTCGGAGTTGGCCTGGGGTCGCGACGGTTTGGCCAAGCCTGCCGACGCTGCGGTCTACTCGCACCTCTCGTTTCGAATGAACATCGGCCAGAAGCGGAACATGGGTGTGCACTACTGGACGGAATCGGGTGCGCAGAACATACTTCCCTTCACAGTCACGGGTCCCGGTTTCACTACCTATGACATCGATCTCACTGGCGCGGGGCTCCTTGGTCCGGGCGCGTGGTCCGGCAAGATCATTCGCCTGGAAATACTGGCGGGTGGGAATGACTTCGGCGGTGCGGCTCGATTCCCAATGGAACTCGACTGGGCGCGGCTTCATCGCGCCGATGCATCGGTGGTGCCGGTGAGTTCGCCGATTCTGAGTGTGACGAGCCCGAGCGAAGAAGGCGGTGCCGACTACGCGACCGTGTCGGGTGACCCGTGGGACTTTGGCGCTGTCGGCGACATCGTCAGCATGGGTGATATCAATATCCGCTCGCTAGAGGGCGCCAATCTCAACGGTACGACATTCGCAAACGACTCCTTCATCGAACTGCCATTGCGCACACCGTTGAACCCCGACCGCTATCACCGGGCCACGATCGAAGTCTGCTACGCCGGCGGATTCAGCTTCGCCAACGCACCCGGCGGCGGCATGAACGCCCGCTTCGCGTGGTTCGACGAGGGCGGGCAAACGTGGAGCGAAACGCAGGACATCATCATCTACCCGGGCTGTAACAGGATGACGATCGACCTGGCGACGGCGCCTGCGGTCGCCGTCAACGACGAGAACACCATGTACAAGGCGGGGTGGCGCGGGCTGCGCATCAGTCGCCTCCGATTCGATGTCAACGAGGACCCAGGCGTTCGTGACTTCTCGCTGAACGAGATTCGCCTGGCCGATGACGCCGCGTTCTCGTCGGGTAACTTCCCGATCAAGTTCCACGCCGAGACCGGCGGCACCGCCGAGATCTTTGTCACGACCGACGCCGGACTTTTCAACGGCACCAAGGTCGGCACGGTGCAAGCAGTGGCGGGCGACAACACCTTCGCGTGGAACGGCACCAATCTGCCGAACGGCACCTATTGGGTGTGGATCAAAATGACCAACGCCAGCGGCGTCGGCTCGGCATACTCAACCGGGCCGGTACGCATCGAACGCGACGTGCCGGCAACTCGAAGTTTCTACGTGCCGCTGAACCCGGTGCGACTGCTCGATACACGAACCGGCGTAGGCGGAAACATTTCTGCTCTGAGCACCCAAGCGCTGACCGAGCTCGATGTCACCGGCGTCGGCGGTGTGCCCGAGACCGGTGCAACCGCCGTCGTCTTGAACGTCACAGTCGACGCGCCGTTGACTTCGGGATTCATCACAGCGTGGCCTTCGGGCGAAGGGCAGCCAGCCGTTTCCAATCTCAACTTCGTTGCCGGTCAGACGGTACCGAACTTGGTGACCGTCAAGGTCGGCGCCAATGGACGCGTCAACCTGTACAACTCTGAGGGGTTCACGCACCTCGTCGCCGACGTGGTCGGCTACTACACCGCAACGCAACCCGCCGGCGCCGGAAGGTTCACCGCGGTCACTCCGGGGCGTGTGCTCGACACCCGTAATGGGTCTGGGCCGGTCGGCGCGGGAGTGTCGATCCCTGTCAAGGTGACCGGTTTGGCCGATGTCCCAGCCGCTGGTGTCAGCGGTGTCGCCTTGAACGTGACGGTCGATCAACCAACAGCGCCGGGCTATCTCACGGTGTGGCCGACCGGTGAGCTTCAGCCGTTTGCTTCGAGCCACAACTTCGTGGCTGGGCAGACGGTCGCCAACCTCGTGCTGGCCAAGGTCGGCGCCGGCGGTCAGGTCAGCATCTTCAACTCGGGCGGTTCCACTCATGTCATCGCCGACGTCGTTGGGTACTTCTCGGCATCGGGCGGGGTTTTCGTTCCGATGAGTCCTCAGCGGATTGTTGATAGCCGCGACGTCGGGGGAATCGATCAGGTCGGCCAAGGGGTGACCGTGCCCATCGCGGTAGCGGGCGTTGCCGGGGTGCCGGCAAACGCGACGGCTGCAATCGTCAACGTGACCTCGGTCGACTCGACGACCCCTTCGTTCATCACCGTGTGGCCGGCGGGTGGCCAGAAGCCGACGGCGTCGACCGTCAACCCTCGACCAGGCGTGCCGGTGCCCAATCTTGCGTACCTGAAACTGGGCTCAGCTGGTCAACTGTCGCTATACAACAACTCCGGCTCGACCGACGTCATTGTCGACGTGTTCGGCTACGTCGTCCCCTGAGTTCAGCGCCAGCGCGCCAAGCCAAGCCATTGCCGCGCCGTTGACAGCGAGCAACAACCATGGGTCGAGCGGTGGCCTCCACGACGGGTGCTGCAACGTGAGCGAACCATCCAGACCCACCATGTACCGGCGCAGCGAGTGCCATAGCGTGGCGACCTCGGCGCATGAAGCGGCGATCAATACTCGACGCATCACAGCACCAGATGGGGCCGTGATTCGGGCCGCGTACAGCACGCCGCCGATGGCGAAGGCAATCGAGTACCGACCCTGCCAGATCGCCCCGATCCGACGGTGAACGATGAGTTCGATGATCGTTGGCAGCAGCAGCGCGGCCGCTGCCCAGCGCGCATGCCACCAGTGCTCGGTCGAGTGGACAACGACCCGGTATGCCGCAAAAGCCAACGTCGCTACCCACACGAGTTGGGCAGCGGCGGGGGCGTAGAACTCGTTCCAGCCGAGGGCACCGATCGCCTGGTGGGCCGTGTGAGGAATGTCGCCGAGCGACCGACCGAGGGCTGACGCCAGCGAGTCGGAGTCGGCCGTTCGACGGTCGCTGATCACGAGTCGGGTCCAACGGCTCCAGGCCAGCGAGGCGATAGCGGCGACGGCGAGTGGGCCCACGAGCAGCGCCAGGCGGCGCATGGTGAACGGTCGTGGAAGCGTCGGCGCGACAATCAGCCCGACAACGACGACGTCGATCGCCGCGGCTGGGCGGACCAACAGGCAGATCGCCAGCGGCAGCGTGACCCGGGCGATCGAAGCAGTTTCGGAACGTCGGTGGAAACGACCGACGGCCTCGACGACGGCGAGTGCAACGAGAGCGATCTCGATCGCGCTGGTGCCGACAACGCCGAGCAGGAACCATGCCGACGGCGTGAGCGCGGCGACGAGCCAAGCGCTGCCTCCGTACCGGTGACTGCGAGCCAGGGTGTGGCCGAGAATGAGGGCGCACAGCAGCACCGCCGCCATGCGATAGGCGAGCACGCTGCCGCCTCCCGAGAACAGGCCGGTCACCACCCCGACGATCGCGTAGTACCACGGAGGGGCAGTGCCGGCAGATGTTGCCACCTCCACCGTGCCCGTCCCCTGCGTCGCCACGGCGCACGCCGAAGTGATGGTCTCGTCGTGTCTGTAGCAGGCCGGGTCGCCCGAGGCGAGTGCCGCCGGTACCGTGACCTGTCGGAACCCGGGGTCGAACGCGGGGGCGGGCCGCCCGACGAAGTCGCCGCCTGCCGCGGCAGCGGCGCGTAGTACATGGGCCGGCTCGTCTGGCCCTCCGTATCGCCCAATGGAGAATGCCCACGTGCATCCGATGATCGCAAACGCTGTCGTTGCCGAGAGCCACACCAGCGACCTGCTGTCGCCCCGCGACCGGTTCACCTCGATAGTGTCGTTGCAGTGGAGACCGTCGAATCGAAGCGGCGATCGCGTGTGGGCCGCATCGCTCTGACGATCGGTTTGGTCGCTGTCGGAGCCCTCGTCGCGTATGGCTTCTCGCGCTCCGACGACGATGACCGCCTGCCCGTCTCGACCACTCCGCCGACGATCGGTGTCATCCAGTCGCCGGCCGAGGTGTTGACGACCCAAGATGTCGTTGCGGTTCCATCGGGATCGGCGCCCGTCACCGCCGACGTGCCCGTTGTGCCGTCGGGCACGGCCGACGTCGCCTTCCCACCCGTGTCGTCCAACATCCTCGTGCCCTAGCGCTCAGCCAACCGGCCGATCTTGTTTGTCCTTCTTCTCCGCCTTGGCCGCCTTCTTCCACTCGCGAACCTTGCCGAGTGAAGTCGTATCGGTGATGTCGGCCACGCTCCGCGGAGTGTCGTCGCCGAACTTGCCGGCGGCCGCCTGCCATCCCTTGGGGCGCACCTTGAATCGCTTGCCGAGGATCGCCACGAAGATCCGAGCCTTCTCGTCGCCGTAGCCGGGCAGGGCGCGCAAGCGGTCGTACAGTTCGTCGCCACTCTTCACCCCGGCCCACACGTCATCGCCTCTGCCGTCGAACCGCTCGACGAGGGCACGGCACAGATCGTGGATACGACGACCCATCGACGCCGGAAAGCGGTGGATCGCCGGCTTCGCGCAGCACACGGCGACGAACTCGTCCTGATCCATCGCTGCGATCTTCGAGGCGTCGAGGTGGCCGAGCCGAGCGTGCAACGTCGCCGGGCCCGCGAACGCCCATTCCATCGGCACCTGTTGATCGAGCAGCATGCCGATCAACACTGCGGTGCCATCGGTGTTGAGGAGCCGATCGGCGTCGGCATCGCCGGTGATGAACATGGTTCCGGTCATGGCCGAACGCTAGGCCCCTTGATACCGCAGTCGCCAAGCCGCGTGACCATGAGAGTACTCAATCGCTCCTCACCATCCCGCGATGAGAGATGTGCGCCGTGGGTGGGCTCATCGCTCATCGCGGCGATCATTGATCCGGGTGTGATGAGAGATGTGCGCCCTGGGTGGGCTCATCTCTCATCGCGGCAAGGGCTGGGATATGGAGGAGCTCGAGGCTCGTTGTGATCTGATTGCCGGGTGGTCGCCGTCGTCATAGTCACGTTCTCGGCTGAAGCGGCGATGCTCGACGCGTGTATCGCCTCGGTGCTTTCGGCGGGCGACGCCGATCACGTGATCGTTGTCGACAACGGGGGGCACGCCGCCGTCGGCTCCGACGTCGAACTGGTCCGGCCGGCGCGCAACCTCGGCTTCGGCGGTGGCGCCAACATCGGCTTGCGAAGCGCTGCAATGCACGGGGCAACCGCGGTTGCGCTGCTCAACGACGACATCGAGGTCGAAGCTGGCTGGCTGCGGCCGTTGAAGGCGGCGTTGGACGGTGACGCGACCCTTGGTGCGGTGCAACCCAAGTTGTTGCTGGCGGGATCGGAGCCGGCACGGATCAACAGCATCGGTGTCGTCATCGGTCGCGACGGCGCCGGTAGCGACGTCGGCTACGGCGAATTGGACGGGCCGGCGTTCGCGGTCGAACGTCTGATCGAGGCGTTCACCGGTGGCGCCGTGTTGTTGCGGTCCGAGTTCTTGGAGGCCACCGGGGGCTTCGACGAGTCGTACTTTCTGTACTACGAAGATCTCGACCTGGCTCGGCGGGGAGCAGAACTCGGGTGGACCTATCGGTATATTCCGGCGAGCACGGTGTGGCACCGGGTCAGCGCCTCGACATCGCAACTCGGCGACCGAGGGCGTTACTTGCAGGAACGCAATCGTGTGCGCTTCGCCTTCCGTTTCGGCGATTCGGGCATGGTCAGGCGGGCCCTGTGGCTCTCCATTCGGCGGCTGCGGTGGCGACCTCGAGGCGTGCACGCCCGGGCGCTGGGTGCTGGCCTGGCACTCGCCCCAGCGGCATTGCTCGCCCGTTTCCGGGCCCGCCGCCGCTAGCGCCCGTCGTCCGGCGGTCTTGATGCGGTGAAGACTTCGTCAAGAACTCGTCTGTTCTCTGACGCTGCGTCAGAACCGAGGCCCTAGGTCCCTTTAGCCGGGACTCTGCCGGCCCGATACCCATTGTGAGACGGGTGACCTGGAGATTCCGGGTGACGAAGGCGACGGAAGGCCAGGCAATGCGCCGACAGACGCAATCACAATTCAGGGTTGTTGCCGCGGGCCTTGGCATGGCCGTGGCGATGTTGATCCCTACCACCGTGAGCGCGGCGAACCCGTCGCCTCCGTTCATCCCACCAACCGCCGATTGGTTGTCCACAGTCAACTATTACCGAGCGATGGCCGGTGTCGGTCAGGTGGTCGAAAACCCGGAATGGTCGGCCGGCGCTCGCAATCACTCGTGCTACATGCTCAAGAACACCATCGCCCACGATGAGAATCCGAACCTCCCCGGCTACACCCCGGAAGGCGACCTGGCCGGCAACAATGGCAATGTCGCAGTTTCCACGGCGATCAATACCAGCGCCCGTAGCCACATCGAATTGTGGATGACCGGTCCGTTCCACGCCATCGGCGTGCTGCGTCCCAACCTTGTGTCGACCGGCTTCGGCAAGTGCGACCTGCCCGAAACGCCGACGTGGCACTCCGGAGCAACCTTGGACGTGAGTCGCGGCTTGGTTGCTGCGCCGCGACCCGCAGAGCCGATCCTGTTCCCAGGCAACGGCACGACCACCAACCTCGACCGCTTCGTCGTCGAGTCACCCAGCCCGCTGGAATTCTGCGCCGGATACACCGCCCCGGCCGGCCTGCCGATCATCGCCATGATGCCCGAGGCCGCCAACGGCGCCAACGCTACTGTGACAGGCCCGAACGGGCCGATCGACGTCTGTGTGCTGTCGGCTGCGACCACGAGCGGACTCGCCCAGCAGATCCTGCAGGGGGACAACGCTGTCGTCGTCGTGCCCCGTACGGTGCTTGCTCCCGGGTCCTACACCGTCACCGTTGGCACCACGGCCCGCAATGTCACCTGGAGTTTCGGAGTCGATCCCGCTGCCCTGTTGGGTGTCGCCTCGCTTCCAGTCGCCCAGCCCACAGGTCCGGCAACTGGGTTCGCACCACTGCCGCCGGCGCGCATCGTGGATACCCGAGATGGCTTGGGGACCGCTCGCCTGAGTGCCCAGGTTGCCAGGCGTATCCAGATCGGTGGCCAGGGCGGGGTTTCGGCGAACGCCAAAGCTGTGCTCGCCAACGTAACAGTGACCGGGCCGACCGGGTCGGGGTTCCTGACGATGTGGAACTGTTCGGCCGTTCGACCAGAGGTCTCAACGCTGAACTTCTCGGCGAACGAGACGGTGGCCAATGCCGCAACCATTCCGCTCGATACCACCGGCGGTCTGTGCGCCTTCAGCAATGTGGCGACCGATTTGGTGATCGACGTCAGCGGCCACTATTCGGCAACAGCAACCGGGCGCTACCTGCCGGTCGCTCCCAAGCGACTGATGGATAGTCGTGAGACCGCACGACTCGTCGGTGGACAGGTCGTCAACTTGCCGGTCGTCTCGGGCGCTACCGGTGTTCCAGCGGGTGCCAGCGCTGTCGCCTTGAATGTGACCGGCATCTATCCGTCGGCCGATGGGTTCGTGACGGCCTACCCGTGCGGCCCGATGCCACCGACCTCGAGCCTCAATCCCTCCGTCGGACACGTGACGCCCAATCTGGTGATGGCACCGGTGTCGCCGAGCGGCACGGTGTGTTTCTTCACCAACGCCGACGTCGACCTTGTCGTCGATGTGGTCGGCTACGTCTCGAATACTGCCACCACCAAGCTGACCCCCAGTACCCCATTCCGCTTCACCGACACCCGTGACCTGAACCGGGTCGAGGTCAATGCCGGCCAAAATGGCCTGCGCCTCGATGCCGGTCAGACGATCACGGTACCGATGGCCGGTGTGCGCGGAATATCTGCGAGCGCCAAAGCGATCTCGGCCAACCTGACCGTTGTCGACGCCACCGCGGCGGGATTCCTTACGGCATGGCCATGTGGAGCAATGCCGACTGCATCGAATGTCAACTACGAGGTCGGCGCGGCGATTGCCAACGCAGCCGAACTACCCCTCTCGGCGAACGGTGCGATTTGCATCTACTCGTCCGGTTCCGCGCAGGTCATCATCGACGTCAACGGCTGGTGGGCCTGACGTCACTGTGATCCGCGGTGAGGAATCTCTTAAATGAGGACGTTTGGCGGACCGAAACCTCAACCTGACCAGAGAGTCTGGTGAAAAGCGGGGCGCCGGGAAGGTCGAAATGCGTGTTTACACGCGATGGACAACGATCAAGGTCGTTGCCGTAGGAGTTGGGTTCGCAGCAGTGGCGTTGTTGCCGGCCCGTGTGAGGGCGGCGACCCCGTCGCCCCCGTTCATCCCAGCGGCGGCCGGTTGGCTGACGACCGTCAACTATTACCGGGCCATGGCCGGGGTCGCGCCGGTCGTCGAGAACGCGACGTGGTCGGCGGGGGCCGCCAAGCATTCGTGCTACATGCTCGATAACGGCATGACTCACGATGAGGAACCTGGTCTTGTGGGATACTCCCCAGAGGGAGACCTGG
>JANNHY010000114.1:0-3700 GCA_031404635.1 Ilumatobacteraceae bacterium | reverse complement strand
CTGCTGTCGCGCTCGGGTCACCGTACAGCAGCGGCATGAGTGATTCGAACGCCAAGGTCTTGTCCGGCGCTCGATCGCGGTGTGCCTCGATTCTCGCCCGTTGCGCCGTCAGGTCTGGACAGGTGCGCAGTTCTTCGAACTGAGCGAGGAGCGATTCGTCGATCGGCTCAGCGGTGACGGTGATCGCGCCGAGCGTGTAGCTCTGTTGTGGTGTGTTGTGGACGATGGTGAACGTACCGGCGGTCTCGAAGAGCACGTCGATGATGGCTCGCTCGGAGGGAGACAGCAACACGTCCTCGACGAAGGTGTGCCGCTCGTAGCGGCCGCTGTCGCCGCCGACGAGCTTCATCCGCGTGCCCGGGATCGCGACGTTGAAGAGCCGCGTGTTGGCCGTGTCCGTGAAGTAGAAGCGCACGACCTCGCCGGCGCGTGCGTTGAGTTCGAGGTTGGACTCGCCACCGGTGAGCATCACGTTGCCGAAGCGGCCCATGGCGACGAAGTTCGGGCCGTCGAGGTTGTACGGCGTGATCTGGCCGTGCTCGAGCAGAACGTCGTCGAGGGTGACGACGAACTCGCGGTTCACGGGCGGCCAGTAGTCCGGGTCGGCGGGTTCGACAACGAGGTTGCCGTAGAGGCCCATGTCGAGCCCGTAGTCCTCGCGGATGTGGGGGTGGTACCAGTAGAGTCCAGCGTCAGGGAAGCGCACCTGATAGGTGAAGTCGCCGCCGATGGCGATCGGGGCCTGGGTCTCGTGCGAGCCGTCGTACTTGTTGTCGAGACACAGTCCGTGCCAGTGAACCGTCGCCTCGGTGTCGGCGTCGTTGCGGACCCGGACCGAGATCTCTGACCCCTGACGCACGCGCAGGGTTGGGCCGGGGATCGACCCGTTGTAGGCGATCATGCGAACTCGGTTCTCGCCGATCTGCTTGACGACAGGTGCGATCCGGAGTTCGAACACGTCACGCGGGGCGAGGTCGACGAGTGCCGGTGCGATGCACTCGTCCAAGCCCGCAATGTCGGTTGAGAATGTGGTCGCCTGTGCTTCGACTGGCGTGTCCTGTGTGGCTGTCATGCGAGCTCCTTGTGTGTGGCACGTCCTATGTGTGGAAGTCGACCCCGGCTGCGATCTCGACGATCAGGACGAGCGCCACGACGAAGTCGATGGATGCGCAGAACGGCGGCCACCAGCGGGTGTTGGCCACGAAGTGGTGGCGTTCTTGCCAGAAGTCTTTGAAGCCGTGACCGACGTATCCAGCGACGAGCAGCCAGGCGGTCCCGGTGACCGCTGCCGAGGCAAGCAGCACGAAGACTACGGCGATCACGCATTCGATTGCGATGATGCGCGGGCGGCCGTCGGCAACTGCGAAGCCGACGTACACCGCGGCGATTGCACACAGCAGCAGTGCCTGGACGGTTGCCGGTTCGAGCCACGCAAGTCCGAGCGGGGATGCGGCTTGGATGGCGCCGAAGACGACTCCCCACAGGATCGGCACGCGCAGCGAACCCGCGTGAGAGACGTGCACGTCCGCCACGTTCATTGCCGCATCCGGGTCATGGTTCGGCGGCCGTTTTGACTGGACCGATCAGAACGGCTTGCAGGTCATCGGGTATGGGCATCGGTTTCAGTGCGCTCACGTTCGCACCGCCGGTGTTTCCGATGGGGTAGCGCCCCGTCCAGGTCCCCGGAGCCGCAACGGCTAGACGGATCAGCTGCCCGATGATCTCGCGTCGATCTCGGCGCCGGAGTCCGTAGCCGAGCATCGCGACGTGGGTGCGTAGGTGTGGAACGGCCATCGGCTGGCTGAGTACGTGGGCGCGCTCCAGAAGTCGCCACTCTTCTTCGACATCGTTCCGTCGTCTCGCGGCGCTCGCCGCGCTTCGCTCGTGGGCCCATGCTTCACGCAGGTCGCTGCGCCTCGCGCTCACGTCAGGTCCTCAGCGGGGCGGGAATGGGTTGCCAGCCGGCTCTCCACGTCGAACGAGCCGCGCAGGCGCCAGCTGGGCAACGCCGTGGCCCCACGATATTTCTCATGATGCACGTCCTCAGACGGGCCCGTGTTCCCACTGGACCCCCTCGCTAGGAGGAAGCAGAAGGCGCCCGATCGACGAGCACTGTAGCACGCACGTTGTTCCTCTTGTAGGGGTCGGGGCGCGGGACGGACAGCGCAGCGATCGGCCACGCAAACAACGCGGCAGTCGCCGGCCGTTGGGCGCGCCGTGCTCCTTCCCTCACGAGTGTCGACTTGCCGGTGCCTGCTGCATCGCCGACGAGCAGCATCGCTAGCGTGCCCTGGCGGTTGACCGCGACTGCGCTCTCGACATTGGCCGATTCGTCATTGCGGCCTACGAGATCTGCGTTTGAGGACGGATCAGGCACCGGATGCCCAGTATGGTCGGCACAGTCGAATCTGAGGGGTTCAGGTGTGGCGCCAACCGCCTAAGGGCGACTGAGACACCTGAGCCCGAGGAGGGCTTGCCGAACCCACAAGAGGAGCCCAGAGCCATGGACAGCACATCGACCACCGGCTCGGAAACGACCGACGCCGAGTCGCACAGCGACGCTGATGGCGTCGGCGTGGAGACCGCGCCCACCAGGGGTCACATCGGCCGCATTGTGGCCGGTTCCCTCATCGCAGGACTCGTTGTGGCCATCGTGCTCGTCGCCGGCCCATTCGCCGGGGCGCAAGAGCACGTGATCACCGGATCGGTGCTGCTCGCCTTCGCCGCCGCCTGGGCGGTGCTGGCCGTGCTCTCTGAGCGCTGGACCGATCAGCCTCAGCGGTGGGCGTTCGTACCCGCCGCTTTCATGGCGCTCGCTGGTGGGATCATCCTTGCCCTCGCGCCGACGGGCAACGAGCTCGGGTGGGTGTGGCCACCGGTGGTTGCGGCGCTGGCGGTGTGGATGATCGTCGGCGCTCGTCGGGATCTGCGCAGCCGTACGCGGGTGTGGCTGTTGTATCCGGTGTGCGTTGCGCTGTTTTTGTCCGCTGTCGGCGGCGCGTACGAGACGTACCGCGAGACGACCGACAGCTACTCGATGCCGGGCCGTCTGATCGACGTCGGCGGCCACAAGATCCACATCAACTGCACGGGCACGGGCAGCCCCACCGTCGTGCTCGAACCCGGCCTCGGTGAGCCGTCGCCCGCAATGGCCTGGATCGCCGCCGACGTCGCGGCGACCACCCGAGTGTGCGTCTACGACCGCGCCGGTCGCGGCTGGAGCGAATCCACCGGGACACCGCAGGACGGCGTCCAGGTCGCTACCGATCTGCACGCGCTGCTGGAAGGCGCCGGGGAGCAAGGTCCGTATGTGCTCGCTGGTCACTCGGCCGGTGGCCTATATGTCCTCAACTTCGCGCAGCTGTACCCCGACCAGGTCGCTGGCGTGGCTCTGCTCGACTCGATGAGTCCGCAGCAGTACACCGCCATCGAGGGGTGGTCCGGGTTCTACGAGATGTTTCGTCGGGCGTCTGCCGTGCTCCCGTCGCTGTCCCGGTTCGGCGTCGGCCGGGTGATCTACAGCACCGCCTACGGCGATCTCCCTGCCCTCGCTCGTGACCAGGAGCGTGCCTTCTGGGCGACGCCGCGCCATGCCCGTAGCGTCCGCGACGAGTTCTCGCAGATCCGCACGACCATGTCGGAGGCGCAGGCGCTGACCACACTCGGCGATCGACCCCTCGTCGTCCTGACCGCGGAGAAG
>JANNHY010000113.1:0-8488 GCA_031404635.1 Ilumatobacteraceae bacterium | reverse complement strand
GACGTCGAGTCGTTGCGCGAGCACTACGCGCGTACCTTGCGGGCCTGGGTCGCCAACCTCGAATCAAGCTGGGACCAGGCGGTGACGCAGGTGGGCGAGGCCCGGGCGAAGATCTGGCGGCTCTACATGGCCGGCTCTGCGATCGGATTCGAAGACGGCGGGGTCTCCGTGCACCAAGTGCTCGGCGTGGTACCAACCGAGATCGGCAACGCGTGCATGCCGGCCACACGCCGCGACTGGAACTGAGCCGCCCGCTCAGAACAGCAGCTGGCTGACGGTGTAGATCACCAGCCCGGCCAGTCCCCCGACGATCGTGCCGTTGATGCGGATGAATTGGAGGTCGTGACCGACCTGGAGCTCCATTCGTTCGCCGGTCGCCTTGCCGTCCCATTTGGCAACGGTGCCGGCGATCAAATCGGCTACCTCACCGCGATAGTGATCGACGACGTGACCGGCGGCGCGCATCACCCAATCGTCGACCTTGGCCTGCAGCTCGGCTTCGCTGGCCAACCGTCGACCGAGCGTTGCCAGCGACCTGTCGACCCGTTGGCGTAGTTCGCTGGCGGGGTCGTCGAGTGCACTGATCGTGGTGCGTTTGACCTCGCCCCACAGCGAACCGAGCCAGGCCCGCACATCGGGGTGGGCGAGCAGTTCGGCCTTCAACTCCTCACCCTTGGCCAACAATTCGGGGTCGCTGCGCAGCCGGTCGGCGAAAGCGACAATACGCGTGTCGATCGAGCGGCGTATCTCGTGGTTCGAATCGGAACCGACATCGGCCAGGAAGCCGTGCACCGCGCCGTAGATCTTGGCGAAGAGTCTGTCGTCGATCGACTCGGGTATCCACCACGGAGACTCGTGCTCCAGGCGTTCCCTGAAGGTCGCCTTGTTGTCGTCGATAAAGCTACCGAGACCGGTCAGCACGGCATCGAGCAACCGTTGGTGGTGGCCGCCTTCCATGGCCAGGTCGATGGCTTTGCCGACGAGTGGCGCAACAGGAGTCGCTCGCACGCGACGTTCGACCAGCATTTCGAGAGCCGACGCCACGTCGCGATCGTCGAGCACCTCGAGCGCGCCGCGCAACAGATCGCTGACCCCCTCGCCCGCCTTGCCAGCGTTGTGTTCGTCGGCCAGCCAGTCGCCGAGGCGCTTGCCGACGTTGGCGCCCGCCAGCCGCTCGTGGAGCACCTCTCGTGTGAGGAAGTTGGTCTGCACGAACTCGCCGAGCGACCGGCCGATCTGGTCCTTACGATGCGGCACGATCGCCGTGTGCGGGATCGGTAGACCGAGCGGATGTCGAAACAGCGCCGACACGGCGAACCAGTCGGCCAACGCACCCACCATCGACGCCTCGGCGAACGCGCGGATGTAGCCGACCCAGTCGTGGCTCTTCTCCTGCCAGCGGGCGATGAAGAACACGATGGTGGCCACAACGAGGAGTGCCGTGGCGACGACCTTCATCCTCCGCAGCGCGCCGCGGCGTTCGAGATCAGCCGCCGACATTACGTTCACCGTGGCGACGTTACCAGCGCGGGTCATTCGCCAAATGGAGTGGCTAGCAGGTCGAATGTGGCATGGTTCAGACGGCGGTCAGCAGCTCGGCGACTTGCGGGTTGGTGCGCAGTTTGCGGATGATCCGCTCGCGTGTCGGGCCGAGGCTGCCGATCGGCCTGCCACTGATCGTGCTGATCTGGCGGTAGTCGTAGCCACGCTCGTCCATCATCAGACTCAACACGCACCGGTCGGCCTCGCGCATTTCCGCAGCTGCGCGATGAACCGCTGAGGCCCGCTCGCAACGCTGCATCGCCTGGTCCGGATCGGGCACCTCGTCGGCCATCGCATCGGCGAGATCGACCACGTTGTCGGCGACGATGCAGCGGCCGTCGCGACGGTGGATGCGCCGCGCCGAGTTGAGCGCCACGGTCCACAACCATGCGCCAACGCGCTCCGGGTCGGCGATGCGATCGCCGAAACGTACGAAGTTGAGCCATGTGTCCTGCACGGCGTCATCGACGTCGCTGGGTGACCGCAGCACCCTGCGCGCCGCCGCCTTGACCAGCGATTGGAAGATCTCGATCAACTCGGCCAACGCTTTGGCATCGCCGTCAAAGTGGCGGTGGACGAGAACTGCTACTTCTACAGGTGTTGCTTCAGACCTCATGGGTGAACGAAACCACGCTGCGTAGTGGTTGGTCCACGCTGCTGTGCGTGTTCCAACACGCAACAATGCGTGTTCGTGTAGCGTGGCCCTCATCGTTGCGCCGCTCGCCCTCTTCGCCTCGCTTCCTGAACGCGAACGCACCGCCCTCGAGGCCCGCTGCCGCCACCTGAAGATCCCTGCTCAGGCGTACTTGTACCACGAAGGCCAGGCGGGCGACGCGGTCTACGTGGTGATAAGCGGGAGGATCGGGGTGTGGAGCGGCGGCGAGCGCGGTGACCCTGTGCTGCTGGCCATTCTCGGGCCAGGGGAGATGTTCGGCGAGATGGCGATCCTTTCCGACGAGCGAGTGCGCACTGCCACCACGCAGGCGCTGTCGAAGGTCGAGGTCATTCAGATCCTGCGCACCGATATCGAGACCCTTCGTCGGCGCTTCCCGCGGATCTCGGATGTCTTCATCGAGGCATTGCTGCGTTTGGTCCAGCGGTTGACCACTCAGGTCAGCGAACTCTCCGAACTCGACAGCTCGACGCGCCTGTATCGCCAGCTGTGGCGGCTGGGGGAGGTCTACGAGAAGCGTCGCAGCGGCGCCGAACTACCGATCAGCCAACAGCAGTTGGCCTCGATGACCGGTGTTGGTTTGAGGATCACCAACCGGGTGCTCGGTGAGGCGCGCCTCGAAGGCATCCTCGAGACCGGCAAGAAGCGGATCGTGGTCAACGACTGGGCGATGGTGCGTCGTCGAGCAGGCCTGCGGTTTCGTCCCGGTTGACGCGCGTCGTGGCAGTGCTTTCCCGGCGACGGTCGACCAGTTCCCGTGGACGACGCTCGGCATCAACCTCGGAGGCTCGTTCGCACCCGGTGCGCTCTGATACCGAAGGTGACACCCCGTTTGTAGGATGGGTTCACCATGACCTCGCCGAACGAGCACGCCACGAGCGAGCGTGTCGCGCTCGACTTCGACCTGCTCAATCCCGACCAACTTGACGCTGTTGTGCACCATGGCGGCCCGCTCCTGGTGGTGGCGGGCGCCGGCTCGGGCAAGACCCGGGTGCTCACCCACCGCATCGCCCATCTCATCCACGAGGGGGTGCCGCCGTCGGCGATCCTGGCGATCACCTTCACCAACAAGGCCGCCGAGGAGATGCGCCACCGCGTCGCCAGCTTGGTCGGCCCGGTCACCAAGGCGATGTGGGTGTGCACCTTTCACTCGGCTTGCGTTCGCATCCTGCGGGCCAACGGCGATCGGCTCGGTTACCCGCGTGCGTTCAGCATCTACGACCAGGCCGATTCCCAACGCCTTACCGGTTATGTCGTTCGCGACCTCGCTCTTGATGCAAAGCGGTTCCCGCCGCGTGCCGCTCACGGCCAGATCAGCCTGTGGAAGAACGAGTTGATCACTCCGCAGCAGGCCGTGCAGCGGGCGGCCAACATCTTCGAACGCAAGCACGCCGACATCTACACCGACTACCAGGTTCGCCTGTTGAAGGCCGGCGCGATGGATTTCGACGATCTGTTGATGAACACCGTCGAGCTGTTCCGTTCTCACCCCGATGTGTTGGCGCACTATCAGCAGCGCTTCCAGCACGTCTTGATCGATGAGTACCAGGACACCAACATGGCCCAGAACGAGATCGCTCTGGCGCTTGCTGGTCAGCACGGGCAGATCACCATCGTCGGCGACCACGACCAGAGTGTGTACCGCTTCCGCGGCGCCGACCTGCGCAACATCGCCCAGTTCGAGGAGGCCTTCGACAACGTCACCACGATCGTCCTCGACCAGAACTATCGCAGCACGCAAGCCATCCTCGACGCTGCCAATGCAGTAATCACCAACAACACGGGCCGCAAAGACAAGCAGTTGTGGAGTGAACTCGGCACCGGTGACCGGATTACCCGCTACCACGCCGAGGACGAAGGCGACGAAGCCACGTGGGTGGCTCGTACGATGCAGGCGCTGCACGACGACGCCTCGTTCATGTGGAACGAGATGGCCACGTTTTATCGAACGAATGCGCAGAGCCGGGTCGTCGAGGAGGCGCTGATGCGCTTCGGCATCCCGTACAAGGTGGTCGGCGGCACCCGCTTCTACGACCGTCGCGAGATCAAAGACGCCATGGCCTACCTGCGCGCCGTCGCCAACCCGGCCGACGAGGTCAGTGTCAAGCGCGTGCTCGGTGTGCCCAAGCGAGGCGTCGGTGACTCCAGCGTGGCCAAGCTCGACGCCCTCGCCGCCAGCACAGGCATTACTTTCGTCGAGTCAATGCGTCGCGCTCACGATGCCGGCCTCACCGGTTCCGCGGCGCGTGGCGTCGAGTCGTTCGTCAGACTTCTCGATGATCTCGCGGCGCGACTCGACGACGGGCCAGCAGACCTGTTGCAGGCGGCGCTGAACGACAGTGGTTACCTCGCCGAGCTCGAAGCCGAAGGCTCCGTCGAATCCGCCGGGCGGGTCGAGAACCTCGGCGAGCTGGTCGGGTCGGCACGCGAGTTCACCCGGCTCGACGAGTTCCTCGAACAGGTGGCGCTCGTTGCCGACACCGACGATCTCGACGGCGACAACCGGGTCGTGCTGATGACGCTGCACTCGGCCAAGGGCCTCGAGTTCCCGGCCGTGTTCCTGATCGGAATGGAGGAAGGTGTTTTCCCGCACAGCAGAGCGCTCACCGAACCGGTAGAGCTCGAAGAGGAACGGCGCCTCGCCTATGTCGGCATCACCCGCGCCCAGCAGAGGCTGTTCCTGGCCCATGCCTGGAGCCGGCAGTTGTTCGGCAGCACCAACTACAATCCGCCCTCGCGATTCATCGACGAGATCCCCTCGGAACTGATCGAGCAGGTCGGCGCGGTCAGCGGGCGCAGCACCTACGGTCGCCAGAGCTACCGCGCTCGCAACGAATGGTCGAGCCCGCCGCCCTATCGCCATGTGGATGGCCACGACGATCGACACGGCGATCGGCATCGTGATCGTGTCGTCGAGGCTACTCTGCTGGCACGGCAGAGTCCGGCGCAACCATCGCCGTCGAATGCTCAATTGATCGGGTTGAGGCTCGGCGATGACGTCGAGCATCCTGCATTCGGCGAGGGCGTGATCATCGACATCCGTGGTCAAGACGACAAGGCCGAAGCCACAATCCGCTTCCGCGACGCAGGCACCAAACACCTGTCACTGGCATGGGCGCCGCTGAAGAAGCTGTGAACATGTCATGCTGATCCACCACAGCGTCGAGACGCTGCGCAAGCGGCAACTGCTGAGTCGGATGTGGGCGGCCCTCGTGATCGTCTGGGCGGTGATCCGAACCGTGATCATCTGGGCCGCCGTGGGCGACTACGGCTTCAATCCCTGGATCTATCTCAGCATCGATCTGGTTTGTGCCACTACCGACGCGATAACCACGCCGCGCATGGTGCTGCGGTTCATCGATGAGCACTACAGGTCGGCCGTCAATTGGGCCATCATTTCACTCGTCGCCTTCGTCATTCCCGACGTCTACATCTTCGTCGGCACGCGCACTCTTCCGCGAAACGTCATCGTGATCCTGTCTCTGGTGATCCTTGTGATGTTGCTGCTCGCCGTGTTCAGCGTCGTCCGCAAGGTGCGCAAGGGCAAAGCAGCGCTGGCTCACGCCGATACGTGAGCCACCAGGAGCTGCCGTGCTTGAATTGAGACCATGAAAGCAGCGATCCTCGTGGAAAGCCTGACCGGCAACACATGGAAGGCCGGGGAGATGATCGCTGCCCAGTTGCAGCAAGCGGGGTGGGGGATCACCGCGCTGTCGCCAGTTCGCCGGCCCGATTACGCGGCTTTGCAGGCGGCCGACGTCGTGCTGGTCGGTACGTGGATCCACGGACTATTCGTCGTCGGTCAGACGCCGTGGGCGTTGGGCGAACTGGCCAAGTTGCCGGCCATGAAGGGAAAGTTGGCCGCAGCATTCTGCACCTATGCGCTCAACCCGGGCACATCGCTGCAGAGGATGACCAGCGTGCTCGACTTACTCGGTGCCGAGGTGCTGGGTGGTCTGGCGCTACATCGGGCCAAGTTGCCGCAGCACACCGAAGAGTACGCCGCTCGCCTCGTCGAACGATCCAGCGAACTGGTCTGAGGCGACCGCCTTCAGTCTGCAAGCAGGTCGAGGGTCAGCTTTCTGTCGGCACTCACCACGGGCGCCACACCTGCCGGTGGCAGGGCCAATGCATCGACACGGATCGTCCTGCCTTCACAATCGGTGAACCGATCGGTGCGCTGCACCTGGGTGACCTTGCACGTGATCGGCCGGTCGGCGGGGTGGCCGAGGTAGATCCTCCAGCCCTCCATCGAGTTGGTGCCGGTGTGATCGAGAACGATCGACTTGTCGCCGTCGGTGCCCAACAGGTCCGGAAACAGCACCGGCCCGTCCTGCTCGATGATCGCCGCGTAGCGCTCGACGGATCCGGGCCGAAACACGTTGCTAGCCAGGTTGGCTGTTACGCCGCTGCCGTTGTGGGAGACGAGACCGGCAATGCCCCACAACACCACCGCCAGGACTGCGAAGAAGCCGATACCACCGAGCACGGGCACCACCGCCCGGGCGAGAGGGGAACGCAGCTGTGGTCCTCGCACGACAACAGTGTGCCCTTCTGCGGCGATTGGAGCCAACCGCCACCATGGTCGTATGTTCGTGGTTCGTGAAGCGCCCCTATCGCGTCGTCGTCGCCAAGCCCGGTCTCGATGGTCACGATCGCGGCGCGAAGACGATCACCAGAGCGCTTCGCGATCACGGTTTCGAGGTGATCTACACCGGTCTGCATCAGACCCCGGAGCAGATCGGCGAGACGACGCTGCAGGAGGATGCCGATGCCGTCGGCCTCTCGCTTCTGAGCGGTGCTCATCTCACCTTGTTCCCGCGCGTCATGCATGAACTGAAGGTTCGCGGGCTCGACGAAGTGCTGGTGTTCGGCGGCGGCGTTATCCCCGACGCCGATGCCAGCACGCTGCGCGCTCAGGGAGTCGCCGAGATCTTCGGGCCGGGCAGTTCGTTGAAGGGCATCAGTGCCTGGTTGGAAACAACGTTGGACAGCAAGGAGAGTTAGGTGGATCTATTCGAGTATCAGGGCAAGCAATACTTTGCCCGCTTCGATATCCCCGTGTCGCCGGGCGGGGTTGCCTTGACCGTCGACGAAGCGGTGGCTCAAGCCGACGCCGCCGGGTATCCGGTCGTGGTCAAGGCCCAGGTGCAAGTTGGCGGCCGCGGCAAGGCAGGCGGCATCAAGCTGGCCAACGATGCGGCCGAGGCCAGGTTGCATGCCTCAAGCATCTTGGGCATGGACATCAAGGGTCACGTCGTCAAGCGGGTGTGGGTCGAACGAGCCAGCGACATCGCCGAGGAGTACTACGCCTCGTTCACCCTCGATCGCGCCGCCAAGAAGCATCTGCTGATGTTGTCGTCGGAAGGCGGTGTCGAGATCGAGTCCGTCGCCGTGTCGAACCCCGAGGCGATCGTCATGCGCTACATCAATCCGGTCGACGGGCTGTCGCTCGTCGACGCTCGCCAGGCCTGTGTCGATGCCAAGCTCAACGCCGCTGCGCTCGATGGTGGCGCCGAGATCTTGGTCAAGCTGTACCGCTGCTTCACCGAAGGCGACTGCGACCTGGCCGAGATCAACCCGCTGATCCTGCGGCCCGATGGCGGTGTGCACGCCCTCGACGCCAAGGTCACCCTCGACGACAACGCCTCGTTCCGCCATCCCGAGTGGGACGAGTACCGGGCGACCGAAGAACTCGACGAGCGCGAGCAGATGGCCCGCGCCCACGACCTGCAGTACATCGGCCTCGATGGCAACGTCGGCATCATCGCCAACGGTGCCGGCCTGGCGATGAGCACTCTCGACGTCGTCAATCAGGTTGGCGGGAGCGCCGCCAACTTCCTGGATATCGGAGGCGGCGCCAACGCCGACATGATGACTGCGGCGTTGGAGGTGATCAACTTCGATCAGAACGTGCAGAGCATCCTCATCAACATCTTCGGCGGCATCACCCGTGGCGAGGAAGTAGCCAATGGGATCGTCGAGGCGCTCCGCCGAGTCGATCTGCGGGCGCCGATCGTGATCCGCCTCGACGGCACCAATGCCGAACAGGGGCGTGAGATCCTGGCCAATGCCGGCATCGCCGAGTCGAAGCTGACATCGAAGCCGACCATGCTGGAGGCGGCTCGCGCCGCTGTGGCCATGGCAAACGGAGAGGCTGCCTGAGATGGCCATCTTCGTCAACACCGATACCAAGGTGATCGTCCAGGGACTCACCGGCGGCCAGGGTAAGTATCATGGGCTTCGCAACAAGGCGTACGGCACCCAGGTCGT
>JANNHY010000112.1:0-4208 GCA_031404635.1 Ilumatobacteraceae bacterium | reverse complement strand
GCCGGCCGTATCAACGACCGACTCGCCTCCCGCTTCGGCGGTGGCAACGTGTTCTTCGACGTCGACGCCATCCCGCCCGGTGTCGACTTCCGCAAGCACATCGACCGGATGGTCGCCGACTGCGACGTGGTGCTCGTCATCATCGGCCGCCGATGGCTCGAGGTGACCGACGAGGCGGGGCGGCGGCGACTTGGTAACCCGGGCGACTGGGTGCGTCTCGAGGTCGAGGCGGCGCTGCGCCGTGGGATCCCGGTGGTGCCCGTGCTGGTCGACGGGGCCGGAGTGCCGAAGGCTGACCAACTCCCAAGGTCCATGGCTGATCTCTCGTACCGCAACGGAAGCCGGGTTCGCCATGACCCCGACTTCCACCCCGACGTTGACCGGCTGATTCGCGGCCTGGTTCCCATGCTGTTCAGTTACCGCTCCCATGGGCGCGATTCCGGTACTGGGGTTTCGGCTTTCGCGCCCAGGCAGGGTCCTTGGGCGCGATTCAGGTACTGGGATTGCGGTTCTCGCGCCCATGCAGGCTCGAACGGCGCGGGGAGCGGCAATGGTGACGCCCAAACTGAACGGTGTTGGGTCTAGTTCCCGCCGTCGACCATCAGTTCACAGCAAAGGACTGGATCACCCGTGGCATAGCGAAGGGCAAAGCGGGGGATGCCGACGGGGCCATCGCCGACTACACCGAGGCGATCCGCCTCAACCCCAACGCCGCCTCGGCGTTCTACAACCGGGCGGTCGCCCGCCAGGCGAAGGGGGATCGGCGTGGGGCGACGGCTGATTTCACTCAGGCGAAGCGGCTCAATGCGGGGGTCAAAGAAACCTCGTGATCCATCACTGAAGTATTGGCGTCGCCGGTCTACCCCAAGGTCACGGTCGAGATGATCTGCGAGTTCAACCGCCGTGTCCTAGACGGCCTCGAGGAGGAGCTCGAACCGGGAACAATCCCGGGCGAGATTCGCACTCACTCGGTCGCAGTCGGGAGGTATCGGTGGACTTCCCCACGAATCTGACTACTATTCTGGTCATGTCTGACACGCTGCCGCTCGCTGAGGTGAAGGCCAAGTTCTCCGAGATGATCGACCGGGTTGAACAACAACACGACCGCATCACCGTCACCCGCAATGGCCGGCCCGCGGCCGTGCTCGTTAGTCCCGACGATCTGGCAGCGCTCGAAGACACACTCGACCTGCTGTCGGATCCAGATGCGCTCGCTGATCTCGCCCGGGCACGCGAGGAGTCGAAGGCGGGCAAGACGCTGTCGGCCGACCAGCTGCGCGCCAAGTATCTCCATCGATGACTGATCCTGACTGGGAGCTGAGCATCGCTGCATCGGCCGAACGTCAACTGAGCCGGCTGCCAGAGAAGGTAGCTGTGGCGATCGTGGAGTTCATCCTGGGTCCGCTCCGGGAGAATCCGCACCGGGTCGGTCACCCATTGCAACGCGAACTCGCGGATTTGTGGTCGGCTCGCCGCGGCGCCTACCGGGTGGTTTATGAGATCGACGACGGAGACGCTGTCGTCACCGTGCTTCGAATCGATCACCGATCCGACGTGTACCGACCGAGGTAGCCGTGGATCTCGTACCGCACGAGATTCAACACGCGGCAGCGACCACCGGCGTCGCGTTGTTCGACGATTCCGGAAGCCACCAAGGATGGCCAGCACTGCAGGTCTGCGGCGCCGACGGTCCTGCGATCATCGCCGAGCTATCCGAGTTCTCGCCGGTGTCGCCCAACGCTCAACGCCAGGCGAATTCGCCCGCACCGTGCACACCGAGATGTTGCGATCACAGCGCGGTGACGGGTTGGAACGGTTGCGCCACCAGAAACAGACCACCTATCTGAAGACGTGGACCGATCAGGTCACCGGGATGTGGTGTGTGCGCGGCGAATTCGACCCAGAGACTGGTGCCACCTTGCACAACCGGTTGACCCGAACCATCGAGAACTGTTCCACGACTCGACCCCCGACACCGCCCCTTCTGACCCGATCCAGAAACAGCACCACGTCGCCGCCCTGGCTTTGGTCGCATTGACACCCCGATCATCGTCGCTGCCGACGGCGTCTCGTTGCATCTCGGGGCGACGACACGTTTGGACAACCGTGCTCAACGCCGAGCATTGCGGGCGATGTATCGCACCTGTGCCGTACCTGGCTGCTGCGTCACCCGGGACAAACTGACCATCCACCACATCAACTGGTTCCGTCACGACGGCCCGACCGATGAATCGTCCTGATGAGAACGCCGGGTCTGCGAACCATACGGTC
Organism: Ilumatobacteraceae bacterium; assembly: GCA_031404635.1. Lineage (GTDB taxonomy): Bacteria > Actinomycetota > Acidimicrobiia > Acidimicrobiales > Ilumatobacteraceae > JAENVT01. The sequence continues at coordinate 1,937 of JANNHY010000112.1, read as the reverse complement.
GTGGTCGAAGTACTGCAACGTGCTCACCGTCGTTCGGATCCCACAGCTGATGTGGGCCGGTGCAGTGAATGGTCGTATCGGTCAGCTCGCCGCGGAAAGCTCGACGGTGATCTTGAGATCGAGCGCAGCCGCCTCGCGGGCGTCGCGAACCTTTTCCCCGACGTCGTGGGCGAGGCGGGTCGCCTCGTGGGTCTCGTCGAAGACGGCGCGTTCGTCGGCGGTCATGTCGGCCAGGCGGCTCTTCTTCAGTTCATCGATCGTCGTACGGGCCATCAGTTGTCCTCCTCGGCGGTGTGTCCTTCGTTGATGCAGCGGTTCATCGCCCAACGGGCTCGCTGCACCAGTGCGCTCGTGTCGAGATCCACCGCAATGACATCGATATTGCCGTCTTCGGCAACGAACGCGTATAGCGCAACGCTGCGAACAAGTGTGCCCGCCGCGATGAGCACCCTCAGCGGCGCAGCATCGTCGACGCCAAGAGTATTGGCTTCGAAGTCGTCGGCCAGTCGATCCCGCAGCCGTGGCACCTCGTATAGCAGGAAGTCCGTCGAAGACGGGCGCCCGTCTGCGCCGCGCTCGTCCGGAAGCATGTTGTCGAGGTCATCGAAAAGCTTTGCCGGAATCGGACGACGCGTTCAGGCATTCGCCTCGAGCTGCCGCGACAAGTCGCGAGCTCGCTGCTCAACTCTCGGACGAAACTGGGGGTCGACGTCGGACCAGTCGCGCACTATGCCCGCGTCCACCGTGTCGGCTCGCTCTTGAGGGCTCATGTTGTCCATCTCGGCTGCCGTGATGATCTTGCGATCGGCGCTCATGGTCACAGCCTATTCGATCGTCCAAGTCGTTGACGCCCAAGTCGACAGGGCTCGCAGGAAAAGCGCGAGCTGAGGCGGCAGGAGGAACCATGAAGTATGAAGTCACCATCCGCGGCAATCTCGTCATCGAGGCCGCGAATAATGAGCGGAACCATGATGAGATGCTCGAGGAAGCATTCGACTTCACTATGCGCGAGATGTTGAAGCTTGCTGACCTCCATGATCCAAGCGCGACCGGGAGCGTCACGTCAGGCGGGATCGTCCTCGCTGCTGTCGTCGATGCGAGTAACTACGGCGAGGCCGTTAGCACCGCTGACGTGGCGATGCGATCGGCCCTCCACGCGGCGGGCGTCGGAAAACGAGGGCATGGGAAACGACGCCTCCGTACATTCGGATCGAGTGCACGCGCGTCGAAGCTGAAGAGTTGATCGACGCCTGATAGCGGAACACTCGCCGCCCCGCCGCCCCGCCGCCTCGAACGACGAGATCACACCAGACAGGCCTTCGCCCACCGATGGTACGGACTGCGGTGGGTGCAGGTCGACCCGCGCCAGTCGTTCGCTGACAAGCGCGGCGATGTCGGAGCGCTGGATCCCCTCAGTCGTGCCATCGGTGCCTGACTCGCCGATCTCGTAGCCGGCGGCGATCAGTGTTCGTTGCACATCGGCTCGGCGACATGCTCGCCGTTGTCGCCCTGACGGATGTGCCCTTAGAAACATAATCTGTCAACGAAAATTCCTTGTGCTGGGGTTGACAGTTGTGCATGGTCGAACTAGAGTTCGCTTCATGAAGGAAGCGGAGGTCGTCGAACTGGTCAACCAACTGGCCGCTGTCGACCTCTCGGGCGCCGACACCGAGTGTTGCACCGCGGTGCTACAAGGTCTCTCCCGCGTCGTTGCTTGGTGCGAAGCACGCAAGCTCGCTGTCGCCCGACGCCTGGCCGCGTTGGCCTTGGAGTCGCCGGCGATCTTTCCCGAACAGGTTGTCGCCAACGCCACCCGGGTCTCGCTCGGTCAAGCCTCGCAACCGTTCAAACGCGCCGCCGCAATCGACACCTTCCCCCAGTTCGGTTCGGCGTTGGCCGACGGCGCCGTGTCGGCCGCCCATGTCGATGTGCTCGCC
>JANNHY010000111.1:0-1704 GCA_031404635.1 Ilumatobacteraceae bacterium | reverse complement strand
AACCAGTCGCATCGACCACCCGACCGAAATCAGATCCACCAGCCACAAGGAGAAACCCGTCTGAGTGGTCGGGGGAAGTACCCGAAGTCGCCGACCTGAATGATGACCGGGCATCCGGCCCCGGCCGCGACGCCGGTCAGATGCGCGACCACTCGGAGTTGCCGTGAGTGTCACCAGCGATGAGGACGCGCCGAACATCGTCTCGGTCGGCAACGGTTCGGTCCATGAGATCAGTGTCATCCGTCAGACGGCCTGCTGCGTTGCCAATTTCTGTGACCGGAGGCCGCAACGTGCCGCCCGAGCGATCGGTGGGTCGGCGTTACTCGCGAGGCGCAGACTGATCCCAACCGCCGATCTTCTCGATCTCCTTGCGCAGCGACCGGGCTGCGGCCTCCGCCCGCCCCACCTTCTCGTGCAGGTAGCCCAACTGCGAAAACGCCCCGATCGGATCGAGTTCACCATCCCAGCACGCGGCGATCCGCATCGTGTTGCATCGAGTGAGGCGCGGCCACGCAGGGCTTGGGTTCCGGAGAGCACGCCGGCCATTGCCGACATCGCCGATCCACACAGCACCAGCCTCAGCGGCGCACCGCCATCTCGCGACTTGTCGATTGCTCGCTGCAGCACAGAGGGCAGCTCGGGGGAGTGAGCGAGCAACTTGAGCGGACTCGAGGAGGCGGTAGCGCGGTCTTCCGACGTTTCGTTTCCATCGAGCATTCCGCACTTGGTGCACCCGACACGGTTTCAAGTGCCGGCTGGCTCAGGTCGGCCGTCGGACTTTGACCCCCGGCAGATCATCGAAGCCGTTGTGGTCTGCGGTGACAACGGTACGTCGGTACGCCTTCGCAGTTGCCGCGATGATCAGGTCATGGGCTCCGCGGGGGCGACCGCTGCGACGTACGACCACGAGCAACCCGGTGTGAACTCGGGCGACCTCGAGGTCGTATCCCAAGATCGGGAGGCTCGACACGACGTCGTCGAGGAACGCTCGTCTCGCCTGTCGACGCTTTCCCTTGGCGATCTCGACGCCAACGCCGAGCTCGGCGATCGTGATCGCAGCGACGGCCGGCTCGTCGTCATCGGCGATCAACGCATCGAGGTCACGTGCCGATCGCTCTGCGTCTATCAGCACGCTGGTGTCGAGCAGCAGAGCGGTCAAAACCGCTCCTCAACGACGAGTTCGTTGCGTAGCGCGGCAACTTCATCAACCCAGTCGCGATCGACGCGGTGGCGGCGAAGCAAGGCCTTGGCCTCGGCTCCGGAAGGTGCCCGGACCGGCTCGAGTTGTGCCACGACACGCCCACGGCGAACGATCGTGTAGCGCTCACCGCGATGTTCGACTCCGTCGAGGAGACCGGCGAAGCTGCGGGACGCTTCGGTGGCGGTCACTTCAGGCATGAAGTCAGATTATCTGATTCGCCCGTCTTCTGCAAACGCGCTAGTGCGATCAGCGTGGCGATCGAGAGGACTCAGGAGCCTGACGTTCACCAGTGGCTACGCGCCGAGATCGGCGAACGGGCTCAGCTGACCAACGATGCGAGGTGGTCGTTCAGAAAGAGGCCCTGCGGATCCAGTGACCGACGCAGGTCAACGAAATCGGAGAAGTGCGGGTACACCTTCGCCAGTCGCTCCGCGTCCATGAAGTGCAGCTTTCCCCAATGCGCCCGGCCGTTGAACTCGATCAAGGAGGAATCGACATCATTG
>JANNHY010000110.1:0-8511 GCA_031404635.1 Ilumatobacteraceae bacterium | reverse complement strand
CTCAACTGCATCGCCGAGCGCAACTGGTCGGCCAGCAGCGTGATGACATGCTCGACACCACGCTGACCGCCGGCGGCGACGGCGTAGACGTACGGGCGGCCGATGAAGGCCATGTCGGCACCCAGGGCCACAGCAACCGCCACGTCGGCACCGTGACGCACCCCGGAGTCGATCACGATCGGCACGTCGGGCCCGACGCCGGCGCGCAGCGGGCCGAGTAGATCGATGGTCGGCACGCACCGATCGAGCTGGCGGCCACCATGATTGGAGAGGTGCAAGCCGGTGACCCCGATGTCGAGTGCGCGGCGGGCATCGGCCGGCCCGATCGGGCCCTTCAGCAGCAGCGGACCGCTCCACCGTTTGCGAATCGCTTCGATGTCGGCCCAGTTCAGCGACTGGTCGAACAACTTGCCGATTCGCGTCGACGCCGCGCTCTTGACCTCAGCGGGTGACAGCGCCGTGAAGTTGGCAAAGCCGATGGCCGGGCTGCGCAACATCTTGGTCCAATAGCCCGGGTGGCGGGCGATGTCGACGATCGTGCGCGGGCTGAGCTGCGGCGGGATCGTGAGGCCGTTGCGTAGATCCCGTGTGCGCCGCCCGGTTACCACCGTGTCGATGGTGATCTCCAAGGCCCGATAGCCGGCCGCGCCGGCACGGTCGATCAGCGGATCGCTGAGCCGTCTGTCGCTGGTGACGTACAGCTGGAACCACAGGGCGGGGTGGCCAGTCGAGGCCACCTCTTCGATGGAGGTCGTGCCCATCGTCGAGAGGGTGTAGGGAATTCCCTTCGCCTTCGCGGCGAGGCACGAGGAGACTTCTCCAGTCGGGTGGATCATGCGGGTGTAGCCAGTGGGCGCCAGCCCGATCGGAACCTGATATGGGTGACCGAACAGTTCGCCCGTCAGGTCGGTCACCGACACATCACGCAGCAGTTGCGGCCGCAGTTTCCGTCGGGTGAACGCCTGGCGATTGGCGTGAAGAGCGATCTCCTCGTCGGCCCCACCCTCGACGTAATCGAACACGGCTTTCGGCAGCTTGCGTTTGGCGTGCTCGCGGAAGTCGTCGACCATATGGCAACGGTTCAGCAGCCGCTGAACGGAGTCGCGTTCGAAGCGACGCAGTTGCACCAGTTCGAGCACCTCGTGAAGGTTCACACCAGCGTCCTACAGCGTGTTCGTGATCGCGCCGGTTTCCGCGCCCTGCACCAACTTGGCGTACTTGCCGAGCACGCCACTGGTGTAGCGCGGCGGGTTCGGCGCCCACGACGCCCGTCGCTTGGCCAATTCACTGTCGTCGACGAGTAGATCGAGGGTCAACTCATGCACGTCGATGAGAATCTGATCACCGTCGTGGACGAAAGCAATCGGACCGCCATCGACGGCCTCGGGCGCGACGTGGCCGATGCAGAACCCCCATGTGCCCCCGCTGAACCGGCCGTCGGTGATCAGCGCACAGTCGGCGCCGCGGCCGACACCTTTCAACGCTCCGGTGATGGCCAGCATCTCGCGCATCCCTGGCCCACCTTTGGGGCCTTCATAGCGAATCACGAGCACCGTCCCGGGCTCGATCGAGCCCGACAGGATTTCATCCATTGCCGCTTCCTCGCCGTCGAACACGAGGGCTGTGCCCTCGAAGCGCATCTGCTCCTTGCTGAGCCCGGCAACTTTCACAACTGCGCCCTTGGGGGCCAGCGAGCCGGTGAGCACGTTGATGCCACCCTCGCTGTGCAGCGGCCGATCGACCGGATGCACCACCACACCATCGGGCGGTGGCGGGTCGAGTTCGGCCAGATTCTCGGCCATCGTCTTGCCGGTCACGGTCAACACGTCGCCGTGCAGCAACCCGGCGACGAGCAGGTGGTTCATCACCACCGGCACGCCACCAACGCGGTCGAGGTCGCTCATGTGGAACTTGCCACCGGGCTTCATGTCGGCGATGTGCGGCACCTTGGCGGCGATCCGGTTGAAGTCGTCGAGGTGTAGTTCGACACCGGCTTCGTTGGCAATCGCCAACAGATGCAGTACAGCGTTGGTCGAGCCGCCGAGCGCCGAGGTGACGGCGATGGCATTCTCGACGGCTTGCTTGGTCATGATAATCCGCGGCGTGATCCCGAGGCGCAACATGTTGACCACGGCCTCGCCGGCACGGCGGGCGTCGGCTTCGCGGCGAGCATCGACGGCTGGGGGTGATGCCGTTCCCGGCAGCGACATGCCGATCGCTTCGGCGATCGAGCTCATCGTGTTGGCGGTGAACATGCCGCCGCACGCACCCTCACCGGGACAGGCCTTGCGTTCGATCTCTCCGAGTTCGTCCTCGGTGATCTTGCCGAGCGCACAGGCGCCGACAGCTTCGAACACGCTCGTGATGTCGAGTGCCGCGCCGTTGTGCTCACCAGGCAGGATCGAGCCGTTGTAGACGAACACGCTGGGCAGGTCGAGTCGAGCAGCCGCCATCAGCATCGCCGGAATGCTCTTGTCGCAGCCTGCCAAGCCGACGAAACCGTCGAGCCGCTCCGCATGCATCACGCACTCGACGGAGTCGGTGATGACTTCACGGCTGACCAACGAGGCGCGCATGCCCTCGTGGCCCATGCTGATGCCGTCGCTGACCGTGATGGTGCCGAACTCCATCGGAAACCCACCGGCGGAACGAACGCCTGCCTTGGTGTGCTCGGCCAGTTTGCGCAGCGTCATGTTGCACGGGGTGACCTCGTTCCAGGCGTTGGCGATGGCGATCTGCGGCTTCACCCAGTCTTCATCGCTCATGCCGACGGCGCGCAGCATGGCCCGCGCCGGCGCCTTGGTCATGCCGTCGGTAACGTCGCGACTCCGGGGTTTGATGTCGACTGGGGTTTCTTCTTCGTTCGCGGCCATGGGGCCGAAGCTACCCGACGTTGACCTGTCACACTTGACCGATATGGCTGTGCCGTCAGCTCTCCCTTCAACGCGCTGGCTGCTCGACAACTGCCCGTGCTCGCGTTGTCTGCATCCGATCACCCGTGAACGCACGATCACCCTCATCGACCAGCGAGACGTACAACCGTTGGCGGTCACGACAGACGATGTCGGGACGGTCACGGTCGACTGGGGCGACGGCCACGTCGGCGTCTTTCCGGGTTCAATGCTGGTGTCGCGCCAGGACCTTGACATTGCTCCGGCACTGCTCGGGGCCGTGCCACGAATTGCCCATCCCGACCTCGACACGATGCAGGGGATGGACCGCTGGCTGTCAGCCATGCTGACAACGGGTGCGGCCATCGTCGAGCAGACACCGAACGAGCGCGGCGAGGTAGTCCGTCTGGCCGTACGGATCGGCTACGCCCGGCCGACCAACTTCGGCACGATCTTCGATGTCGAGTCGAAACCCGATCCGAACAACTCTGCCTACACCGCCGCTGGGCTCGATCTGCACACCGACCTGCCCAACTGGGCCAACCCGCCCGACTTCCAGTTGCTGCACACCCTGGCCAACGAGGCCACGGGAGGCGATTCGATGCTGGCCGACGGAATCGCCGTTGCCAAAGGTCTGCGGGCCAGTGATCCGGCGGCATTCGAGGTGCTGGCTACGACACCCGTGCCATTCCGGTTTCACGACGCAGCCGACGATATCCGCCACAGCGCACCGATTGTCGAGGTCGACGCCGACGGCCAGCCCGTCGCGATCCGCTTCAACAACTGGATCCGCGATGTCGATCCTCTCGCCGACGAGCGGTTCTACGACGCCTACCTCGCCATGTGGCGCATGCTTCGCGGCCCAGCCAACGTGCTGACACTCCGGCTCTCCGCCGGTGACACGCTGTGCTTCGACAACCGCCGCATGCTGCACGGTCGCACCGAATTCGACCCGCAGTCCGGGCGACGCCATCTGCAGGGATGCTACGTGGACCGCGACATGGTCGAGAGCCGTCTGCGACGGTTAGCGTTCGGTTAGCTCCGAGATCTGCGGCGTGTCGGCGATCAACCGCTTGGTGTACTCGGCCTCCGGGTAGCGAAGCACCCGCTCGGTCGGGCCCGATTCGACGAGCTTGCCATCGGCGAGCACGGCGATCTGATCGGCGATCGAGGCGACGAGCGGCAGGTTGTGGGTCACGAACAGCATGGCCAACCCGAGATCGCGTCGAAGCTCGCCGAGCAACTCGACGATCGACGCCTGTACCAACACGTCGAGGGCCGAGGTGACCTCGTCACAGACCAGCACCTCGGGCCTGCTGACAAGGGCCCGGGCGATGGCGACGCGCTGACGCTCGCCACCGGAGAGCTGATCGGGAAAACGGTTGGCGTAGCCGGCAGTCAGGGCGACACGTTCCAACATTTCACCGACCTTGCGCGCCGCCTCTGTCTTCGATGCCCCACCGATGATCAGCGGACGGGCCACCGAATCGCCGATCATCCGCCGCGGCTGCAACGAGCTGTACGGGTTCTGGAACACGTACTGGATCCGCAACCGCTGGGCTGTGGTGCGATCGCGTGCCGAGTGAGCCAGACGCTCCGAGCCGAGCAGGATCTCGCCCGTCCATTCATGGTGGAGGCCGCCGATCGAACGCGACAGCGTGGTCTTGCCGGAACCTGACTCGCCGACCAGGGCGACGCACTCACCGCGGTCGACATGCAGATCGACGTTGTGGACCACCTGATGACGGGTATACGAAGCGCTTACGTCGCGCACCATGAGTGCGTGCGTGGCCGACGCGGCGATCGGCGATGAGTGCACGGCAACATGCTGGGTACGCTCCGGGACCTCGAACGGTCGTATGCACCGCGCCAGTCGGCCGGGGGCGACCTCGCGTTCAGCGGGAAACTCGGCCCGGCATTCGTCGGTGGCCAGTTCGCAACGCTTGGCGAACGAGCAGCCGACGGGGCGGCGGCCGGGCGCCGGCGCGCGACCGGTGAGACCCACCATTTCACTGTCGGTCGACATGTCGGGCGCGGCGGCGATCAGGTGCCGGGTATACGGGTGGCAGGGATTGAGGAACAGTTCCTGGGCAGGACCCTGCTCGATGATCCGCCCGGCGTACATCACGGCGACGTAGTCGGCGAGGTTGGCGACGACAGCGAGGTCGTGGGTGACGTACAGCGCGGCGACTTTGTGGGCGTGGCACAGTTCACGAATCGTGGTCAGCACGTGGGCCTGAGTGCTGACATCGAGACCGGTGGTCGGCTCGTCGAGCACGATCACCGCCGGGCGGCAGGCGAATGCCATCGCCAGACCGACGCGCTGTTGCTGACCACCCGACAACTGATGCGGATAGCGCCGCAGGAATGTCGGTGTACTGGGCAACAGCACTTCGCTCATCACCTCGACCACCCGCTCCTGGCGGGCCTCGTCGCTGCCGCCAAAGTCGTGGAACTCGAGTACTTCGATCAACTGCTTGTTGATCCGCAGCGCAGGATTGAGCGCTGTCGAAGGATCCTGTGGCACGTAGGTCACCAGTCGGCCACGTGCGTGGCGCAAGGCGACATCGCCGAGTTCGAGCATTGCGGCATCGCCAATGGTCACCGCGCCACCTGCCAGCTTCACGCCACGCCGGGCGTGGCCGAGCACGGCGAGCCCGACGGTGGTCTTGCCGGAACCAGATTCGCCGACGAGACCGAGCACTTCGCCAGGTGCAATCGTCAAGTTGACGTCGTCGACGATGTCGGCACCACTTCCGGCCACCTCGATGCGCAGGTTGCTGATGGTCACCGCGACGTCCATCACGCGTCACCCTTCGCCCGGTCGATGCCGGCGGCGGCACGCGACAGCCCATCGCCGACAAGCCCGGTGCCGATCGTCAACAGGGCGATGGCGATGACGGGAAGGGTGACGCCCCAGTGCTGCGCGCCGTTCAAACCGGCGCGGTTCTCGTTGATCATCAGGCCCCAGTTGGCAGCACCGGGATCGGCGGTAAAGCCGAGGAAGGCGATACCGGCGATCAGGCCGATCGAAAACGTCAATCGTAGATTGGCCTCCACCAGCAGCGGCGCGGCGATGTTCGGCAGCAGTTCGGATCTCAGGATGTGCAACCTCGACTCGCCGATCGACTCGGCAGCGGCCACGAAATCGCGTTCGACTACGGAGACGGCTGCGCCGCGTACGACGCGGGCGATACGCGGCACGGTCGAGATGCCAACGGTCAGGATGATCAGAAGGTTCGACGCGCCGAACATCGAGATGACGATGAGCGCAGCGATGATCTGTGGGAGGGCGAGGATCACATCCATCGCTCGCATCAGTACGTCGTCGAGCTTGCCGCGGTTGTATGCCGCAATCAGCCCGATGGTGGTGCCGAGTACGAGCGCCAGCAGGGTCGCCAGCACAGCGGCGATGAGGATCGGCTTACCTCCGTACAGAAATCGCGTCCACACGTCGTGACCGACCTTGGCCGAGCCGAACATGCTGTCCAGGCGTGTCGTGCCCGACACCTTGAACGGCAGGCCGACGGCCTCGCGCTCGCCATACGGAGCGAAGAAGCGGCCGAACAAGGCGATCGCGCAGAGCAGTGCGACTATCGCCAAACCAATGCGCGTTCGCCACATGCGCAAGGCGACGCGCATCAGACCTGGCGGTCGCCTCGGTTCCACCCCGGTGGCAGCGGGTGTGTCGATGGTGATCATTGAATCCTCGTGCGCAAGCGCGGCGTGACGAGCACGGTGGCGACGTCGGCGGCCAGGTTGGTGATCACGTACACGGCTGCCAGGACCATGACCAGGAATTGAATGACCGGGATATCGCGGACCCGCACCGAGTCGCGCAAGGCGCCGCCGATGCCCGGATAGTTGAACAGCGACTCGACCACGATGACCCCGGCGGCGAAGTAGGCGATGTTCAGGGCGATCACCTGGAAGACCGGGCCGAGCGAGTTCGGCAGTGCATGGCGCCACAGCACGACCTTCTCGGGTGCCCCCTTGAGGCGAGCCATCTCGACGTAATCACTCTCCAGGACTTCGATCATCGAGGCCCGAACGACACGTGAGATGTACGGAACGGCGCCGATCACCAGCGTTGCGGTCGGCAGGACCATGCCCCTCATATCGCTCCACGGCCCTTCGCCGATGTCGATGGTGCTGACCGCCGGCATGACGTGCCAGATTCGCAGGCTGAACACCAGGACGAGAATGATGCCGACAACGAATTCGGGTAGCGAGGCCAGGGCCAGCATGGTGTTGGAAGTGACATTGTCGAACACGGTGTCGCGCTTGCGGGCGGTGTAACCACCGAGCCACAGCGACAGCGGGATCGAGACCACAGAGGCCAGCACCAGCAAGAACAGCGAGTTGACCACCCGATCACCGATGTAGTCGAGGATCGGGATTCGGGCGTTGAACGAATCGCCGGGGTCACCGGTGACAATCCCGTTCAGCCAATGTGTGTACTGCGAGAACGCCGAACGGTCGAGGCCGAGCTGGGTACGAAGGGCGTTCACACTGTTTTCCGTGGCGTTCCGGCCGAGAATCGCCGTCGCCGGATCGCTGGGCAACAGCTGTGTTGCGGCGAAGACGACCAGCGAGACCACGAGCAGGGTTAGCAGGCCCAGCGCCAGCCGACGGGCAATGAACCGCAGCACCCCCCAATTGTTCGACATCCATCCCTACCTTCCTGCGATCACCGGGCCGAGATGTGTCGACCAGCGTTGACTACTCGGCGAACGACAGGTTCTTGAAGCCGCGACCGTAATGATCGAGGTTCAAGGTGTTGGCCCGTTCGACCAGGCCCTGGACTCGGGCGTTGTAGCCATCGAGTGTGTTCTGGAAGAACGGTATGATCAACCCGCCCGTCTCGTACAACTCCTTTTGCATCTTGTCGGTGATCACTTTGCGCTTGGCGTCGTCAGTCTCCGCCAGCGCAGCGTTGTAGTCGTCGATGAACGTCGAGCCGGCCGGCGGCCAGTGGTCGTCGGGGTACGGCGCAGTCGGCAGGCTGCTGGCGGCCACCTGCGGCAAGAAGTTGCGGGTGCCCCAGTAGTCGGTGGCGAACGTGCGCTTGAGGTACTCGTCGCCCCAGTATGTGCCACCATCGATGACTTGGGCGTTGACCGTGATGCCGGCCTCCTTGGCCTGCTCGGCGAACAGTTGGATCATCTCCGGCAGACCGGCGGTGTCGTTCGGGGCGAACAGATCGATGGTCAAGTCGCTCTTGCCAGCGTCGGCGAGCAGTTTCTTGGCACCCTCGATGTCTTGCGTACGCTGCGGAAGATCCTTGGCGTAGTTGGCGTCGAGCGGTGAGTACAGGTCGTTGGCCACTCGGCCATAGCCTGCCAGAACCTGCTCGACCATTGCGGGGCGGTCGACGATCAGGCGCATCGCCTGGCGAACCCGCACGTCGGTGAACGGCTCCTGGTCGACCGCAATCGAGATCGTCAACCAACCACCGCCGGCGGCGTTCAACGTCTTGTAGCCGGCGGTGCCGGCGATCGTTTCCATCGAAGCCGCGGGGACGTCGGCAGCGCAGTCGATCTTGTCGGCCTGAAGAGCTTTGACCATCCCGTCGGAATCTGCGAAGTCGTTGATCTCAACCGAGTCGAAGCTTGGCTTG
>JANNHY010000109.1:0-14872 GCA_031404635.1 Ilumatobacteraceae bacterium | reverse complement strand
TCTCCGGTCGAGGCTTGGGGCACACAGGTGGCACGCTCGACAAGCTGGAGAGCATCCCCGGTTACCGCACCCGGCCCGACATTGACCTCTTTCAGAAAGTCGTCGCCGATGTCGGCTGCGCAATCATCGGCCAGACATCCGACCTGGCACCCGCCGACGGCCGGCTGTATGCGATTCGCGACGTCACTGCGACCGTGGAATCGATCCCGCTGATCACCGCCTCGATTCTCTCCAAGAAGCTTGCCGCCGGTCTCGACGCCTTGGTCATGGATGTCACCTTCGGCAGCGGCGCATTCATGATCGACCTCGCCCGAGCAGAGGAACTGGCGCGCAGCATCGTCGCCGTGGCCCGCAGCGCCGGGCTGGTGACGAGCGCATTGCTTACCGACATGAACCAGGTGCTCGGGCGTACTGTCGGCAATGCCCTCGAAGTGCGCGAAACGGTCGACTGGCTGGTCGGCTCCGGCGACGATCCCAGACTGACCGAGGTCGTGCTTGCCCTCGGGGCGGAGATGCTGATGCTCGGTGGCCTAGCCACCGACATCGAGTCGGCGACCAGCCAGCTGGTTTCCGCTCGTGGAACCGGCGCAGCCGCGGAGCGATTCCAGGAAATGGTGATAGCACTCGGCGGGCCCGGTGACCTGTTGCAAGACCCGGCTGCGCACCTGCGCTCGGCGGCCGTCACACTGCGGATCGACCCGAGCCACAGCGGCTACATCCAGGCCATCGACACCCGATCCATAGGGATGGCCGTCGTCGCCCTCGGGGGTGGGCGCATAGGTGTGGAGGACGAGATCGACCATGCAGTCGGGTTCACCGACGTGGCTGGCGTCGGTGAGTACGTCGACCACGAACGGCCTCTCGCCATCGTTCACTCCCGCACCGAGTCAGAAGCGATGGTCGCCGCCAATGCCCTACGGGCGGCCTGCTCGATCGGCGATGCTGCGATCTCACCTAACCCGGTCGTCGCCGCCCGGATCACCGCGTAGCCGCAACTTAACCTCGCCGTCGGTCACATCGACTCTCCGCAAAGAGTCCAAGGCCCCTACCCAGCGGCTCGGCCGGAGGCGAGAGTGAAGGTCGTGAGGAGCAACGCGGACCGTCATGTCTTCAGCGACCGCCAGTCGGCGGGTGCGCTCCTGGGCGTCGAAGTGGCCAAGGCCGAGCTCGATCACCCGGTCGTACTGGCGCTGCCACGCGGCGGGCTACCTGTCGCGGCCAAGGTTGCCGAGGCACTCGGCGCCCCACTCGACGTCATAGTCGTACGCAAGCTCGGGGTCCCCTACCAACCCGAGCTGGCGATGGGCGCGATCGGAGAGGGCGGCACCGTCGTCGTCAATCACGATGTCGTCCGCGCCGCCAATGTCAGCGAGCACGAGCTGAGCCAGGTCGAATCACGCGAACGAGCGGAACTCGATCGAAGGCTCCGGCAAATTCGCTCGGTGCGAACCCGCGAACCGTTGGTCGGTCGCTCGGCGGTCATCGTCGACGATGGCATCGCCACCGGAGCAACGATTCGTGCCGCGATACGCGTGGCTCGGGCCAATGGCGCACAAGACGTCACCGTGGCGACGCCGGTCGCACCACCCGAGGTCGTCGAGATGTTGAGGTCGGAGGCTGACAGGGTTGTGTGCCTCAGCCAACCCGATCCGTTCTGGGCCGTAGGTACCTGGTACCGCCATTTCGAGGCGGTCAGCGAAGACGAGGTGCTGAATCTACTCAAGGCCGCGACCACCACCGGAGTGCCGGCTGCGAACCTTCCGATCGAGCGATCGACGCTGCCAATTCGGGAGATCACAATCCCGCTCGGCGCGCTTGAAATCGTCGGCGACCTGATCGTTCCTCCGTCACCGATCGGCACGGTGGTGTTTGCCCACGGAAGCGGAAGCAGCCGGCACAGCCCCCGCAATCGGTGGGTGGCCGAGCGTCTGCACCAAGCAGGGCTGGCTACCTTGCTGCTCGATCTGCTGACGACACAGGAGGCTCGGCTTCGGGAGAACGTATTCCAGGTAAAGATGCTCGCCGATCGCCTGCGCATTGCGACAGACGCCGTGCGATCGCTCCCGGAAGTCGCCGGTCTTCCGATCGGGTACTTCGGAGCGAGTACCGGCGCGGCTGCGGCCCTGCACGCCGCGGCCGATCCCACAGCCGAAATTGCCGCCGTGGTTTCTCGAGGTGGCCGACCGGATCTCGCCAGTGCATATCTCGGCAAAGTGTCCGCGGCGACCTTACTGATCGTCGGCGGCAACGACGATGTCGTGGTCGAACTGAATCGCGAGGCAGCCAGATCACTCAGCTGCGAGCACCAGGTGCTGATCGTGCCTGGCGCCACCCATCTGTTCGAGGAGCCGGGAGCGTTGGAGAAGGTTGCCGACGCAGCCGTACTGTGGTTCGGCCATCACTTTGCAGCACCCCGCCAACAGGCATCGCCATGACAAGTCGGGACAAATGCCCCTGGGCACCCGAGACGCCGCGGGTCCATACTCGTACAGTGCGGACTGATAATCGGGATGGAGGCGCGCCTGGTGGAGCCACCGACCTCACCTCGAACGCCCTGATGACGATGGTCCTCGATCGCACCACCGACGGAGTACTGCTGTCGGACGCCGACGGCATGATCGTGTACGCCAGTAGGCCACTCCTCGAATTGTTCGGTTACGACGCCGGGGACCTGGTCGGGCAACCCCTCGAGATCCTGGTGCCCGAGTACCTCCGTGAACAGCACCGCAACCAGGTGGCACGGTTCCGCAAGGCTCCCCGGCCGTGCCCAATGGGGCGCGAGGATGTCGACATCGAAGGTCTCCGCGCCGATGGGTCGTGCTTCTCCATCGACGTTCAGTTGAACGCGTTGCCCGGTTCTTCGCTGATTGTCGCGACGGTGCGCGATATGACGTCCGAACGAGCATCGTCCGTCGACCGTGCCATCGACAAGCTCGATCTGACCCGCGCCAACAAGCAAGTCGATCGGCTGCAGGCTGCGCTCGACCTGGTTATCCAACGGCTCTTCGGTCTTGGCACCTCGATCGCGGCCAGCGCCTCGAACCAGTCGGTGCTCTCCGAACGCATGGCCGCCGCCGTCCAAGGGATCGACCAGATCATCGAGGCCGTGCAGAACGACATCGGTCGGCGCGTGGCCCCCACCGGGAGCGAAGCTCGCTGAACGTCATTCGACCGAGGGAATCGCCGTAGTCAACGATGAGTGGTTCGCTTGAGCCGGGAATGCTCGACCGAGACGATGCCCGAACGCGCCCCGGCGACGACGGCATCAAGCCTGGTATGTACGCCGAGATGCTTCATCGCTCGCCGGATGTGGTTGCGCACCGTATGTGTCGACAGATCCATCCGGTCGGCGATGTCGGCCACGCTGCGCCCATCGGCAAGGAACTGCAACACCTCGCGCTCGCGATCCGACACTGCGCGCACACCACGTGGAACCGAACACCGCGCGTTAAGTAGCCGGGCAAGAGCGACTGACGAGAAGTAGGCAGTGCCGGCAGCGGCAGACGAAACGGCTCGCAGCAACTCCTCGATGCTCGCCGTCTTGTGCACGTATCCCACGCAACCGGTATCGACCGCGATCGCCAGCGCTTCGTCGTCGGTGGCCCCGGTGACCATCACGATCTTGGAAGAAGGCGAGACAGCTCGAATTCGGGAGATGGCCGCGGCGGCATCACCGTCGGGCAAGCCGATGTCCATCAGCACGACATCGGGTCGGCATCGGGCACACCACTCTGCTGCTTCCGTGACGGTCCCGGCCGTGCCGACGACGCCGAGTGTCGGATCGCCGCTCAAGATCAGTGCCAGACCCTTGGCGACCATGTCGTGACCGTCGACCACCAGTACATCGATGAGATCCGGGCGTTCCATAGCGGCGTGCACCTGCTTCGGTCGGGCTTCGTGAAGTTGTTCCCTTCAGGATCAGCCCACATCGCGGTAGTTCGTTAGAGGAAAACGTCCCGTCTTGAAGTCTGCGATCAAGGCCGAGGGGTCTCTGGCGGGTTGGGCGGGGGCAGCTCAGTGGGAGGTCGGGTGGGAGATGCGGTCGTGACCGCGCCGGGTTCGGTGCCGCCGGCGTCGAAGCGAAACGGCGGATAGTGGTCGGTCATCAGCGCGGCGTAGGCGACGACACGGTAGACCCACCGGTTCATACCCATGACGAAGTCGAACAGGCCACGTGGGTAGCGGCCCGTGAAGAGCAGGATCACGCCGGCGATGATCACGACAAGCCCTATCAGTCCCAGTCCCTTTCCCGCCTGCCATCCGTCACCGTCGCGCCCTGCAAACCAACCACCACCGATGAAGATGGCGACAATGAGGTAGTGAGGGATGGCCAGCAGCCACCACTTCACCAGGACCAGCCATCGTGACAACTGTTCGGGGTAGGCAACGTCGAGCGTTGCCGGGTAGTTCCCGGCTGCCAGGGCGAAGGGTGGGTAGCGATCGGTGCCGAGCGCCGACGTCGCGTAATACGAAACCCGCCACGTCCAGCGCAGCACGCCGACGTTGAAGTCGAAGATCGATCGTGGGTAGCGCCCGGTGAAAAGCACCGCCACGCCGGCGACCAAGGTGAGCACGGAGAAGGCGATCCACAGGAAGAACAGCACAACCATGTGGGGGATGGCGAGGAACCATTTGACCAACCACAAGCCGCGGCTCAACGGATCGTCGAGAGCGGCGGACAGTTGCACCGGAGAAGAGGAATCAGTACGCACCGCCGAAGCGACGACGGGTACGGGTGCCGCACCGGCACCGACAGAAGACCGCGTCGAGTAGACGATGAGTCCAGTCGCGGCGAGGAGCACGAGCGCGCCAAAAATTCCAAGCCCGATCATGAGCGGGACAACAAAGCTGACCTTGAGGCCTGCCGTCACGTCGGCGCTCACATTCGGGCCGGCGTCGGCGTTCATCGCCACGAGAGACCAATCGCCGCCGGTGACCTCCCACACGACGGTCTGCTGCCCGGGGCCGGCGGCGCTAGCCGCCCAGAATGATTGATCACCGGGTGGCGCAGGCGATACCACCGCGCCTGTTTCGCGCCGGTACGTGACGCGGTCGTCGCCGAAATCGATGTTGGTCACCTCGTCGTGGGTCACATCGGTGAGGTAGGCGTCGATGTCGCGGGTGAGGGCGATCCCGATGAAGATCTCCTCACCCTCGAGAGCGGTGGCCCGGACGCGTACGCTTGCCAGGTCACCGTCGGCGAACGGCCACGCGTCCGGTCGGTCGTCACTACCGAGGTCGATGTTTTCCGATTGCAGTGCAGCGGTCGCAGACTCGATCCGCACCGTGTCGGACGTGAAATATCCGTCGTCGTCGCGCTGGGTCGCGTTGGCCCAGCCGATCCCAGCCATGACGACCAGCGAGGCGAGCCCGATCAGGGCCATCAGGCATCCGACGACGAGCGCAACGATCTTTCCCGTTTTCATGGACCTCATCTTGCTACGTCAACTCTCGGGACCGTGACACAGGTCCCTTTCCCAGGCGACTTCATTGCGTCACGATGGCGGGCATGGATCAATCGTCTCCGATGCGCGCCCCGAGCCTTGACGCCCTCGTTCCTGCCGCGATCGCCCGCAAGGCAGAGGACCTCGGGGTGACCAAGACAGAGATGGATGCGGCCAGGTTGTTCGCGCTGGCTGTGCTCGCTGGGGCGTTCATCTCTCTCGGCGCGCTTTTCTCGACGGTCGTCGTCGCCGGGGGTGGTACGTCTCCAGGCATCAGCCGGCTGCTCGGCGGTGTGGTTTTTGCCGTTGGGCTGGTGCTCGTCGTCGTCGCCGGCGCCGAGTTGTTCACGGGCAACACCCTCGTCATCATCGCCTTCGCCAGCCGTCGTGTGCGACTCGCCCAACTGCTCAGAAACTGGGCGATCGTGTATCTCGGCAACATCGTCGGCGCGCTGGCGACTGCCGTACTGGTCGTTCTTTCTCGGCGGCTGGAGGCCGGCGACGGCTCTATCGGAGTGCGGGCGCTCGACATCGCCGGCGCAAAAACCAGTTTGCCCATTGCCGATGCCTTCGTTTCCGGAATTCTCGCCAACGCTCTCGTCTGCCTGGCGGTTTGGCTGTCGATGTCCGCTCGCTCGGTGACCGACAAGGTGATCGCCGTCGTCCCGCCGGTGAGCGCTTTCGTGGCCGCCGGGTTCGAGCACAGCATCGCCAACTTGTACTTCGTGCCGGTCGCACTGTTCCATCGGCTCCTCGCCCGAGCCGAATTCTGGCGCACAACCTCGACGACAGCTGACGACTATCAAACGATCACCTGGCCACGGTTCGTGGTCCGCAACCTTGTTCCGGTCACACTCGGCAACATCGTCGGCGGCGCGCTTCTGGTCGGATTGACGTATTGGTTCGTGTACCTGCACCCGAGGGCATCGCAGACACCGTAAGTCAGAGCAGGGACCTTGTGCCCTTGGTAATCGGGACCGTGTGTGATGGCATTGGCGGATGGACGAAGCTCCGCAGAAGGTGACCGTGTTCCTCCTCGACGATCATGAGCTGGTTCGCGAGGGCGTTCGCCAGCTCTTGGAGGCGGACGGCACGATCGAAGTCGTCGGCGAGGCGAGCACCTGTGCAGACGCCGTGTCGCGAATTCGGGCCACTCGGCCCCAGGTCGCCGTGCTGGATGTGCAACTGCCGGATGGAAGTGGCGTTGAAGTCTGCCGAGATGTGCGCAGCGTCAATCCCGACCTCGTTTGTTTGATGTTGACCTCGTTCTCCGACGAGGAGGCGCTGTTCCAGTCGGTGATGGCCGGTGCCGCCGGATATGTGCTGAAACAGATCCGCGGCAACGACCTCGTCTCCGCAGTGCATCGGGTGGCGCGGGGTGAATCGCTCATCGACCCGGCGGTAACGGGGCAGCTGCTCGATCGGTTGCGTAACCCCCATCAAGACCAAGACCCACGGTTGGCGGCACTGACCGACCTCGAGCGGACCATCCTCGACTTCGTCGCCGAGGGCCTGACCAACCGCCAGATCGCCACCAAGGTCAATCGGGCCGAGAAGACCGTCAAGAACTACATGTCGTCGATTCTGATGAAGCTCGGCATGACGAGAAGGACCGAGGCCGCGGTGTTCGCCGTCCGGGCCAAGAGCGAGCACTGACCCGAGGTCGAGACCGGGTTACCGTCCGCCGGCCGGCCGCGGCACGACCCAGCGCACTTCGGTGCCTCTGGGCACGTTCGTCAAGAACACCGCCTCACCACCGAGTCGCGTGGCACGCTCGCGGATGTTGCGGAGCCCGAGCCCACCGGTCTTGGCCGCGTTCGATGCGGCGATCCCGACGCCATCGTCGGAGACGACGAGGGTCACAGCATCCGCTCTCACGTCGAGCGACACGTTGGTCTTCGCCGCTTGAGCATGCTTGGCGACATTCATCAATGCTTCCCGCAGCACAGCCAACAGTTCGGAACCCAAGTCGTCGGAAATGTTGGTAAGGAGGCCGCCAAGCCTCAACGTCGGACGGTGCCCGAGCAGGCGAGCGGCTTCGTTGATGTTGGCGCGCAGCGCCGCCTCCAATCCACTGTCGAGTCGAGCGGGGCGGTGCAGTGTGAAAATCACCCCGCGAATCTCGCGTATTGCTTCGTCGATCTCGTCGACGACGGCTGTCACCCGCTCGGTGGTGTCGAGACGGTCCGTCGAGGCCTGCAGATGCAAACCGGCAGCGAACAGCCGCTGGATGACACTGTCGTGTAGCTCGCGGGCGATGCGGTCGCGGTCGTCGAGCACCTCGAGACGGGTCTTCGCCTCGACGAGCTGCGCCGCCGTCTCGAGCCGCTCGCTGACATCGCGCACGGTCGCCACCGTTGCCTCGAACTCACCGTTGAGCGGACTGAGGGCTATCTCAACCGGCACCTCGTGGCCGGTACGGTGCAACGCAGTCAGCAACAATCCGCTGCCCATCGGTCGCGCTTTCGGGCCGTCGGTATAGACCTTGCGATGCGAACTATGCACAACGCGCAGCCGATCAGGAATGAGCACTTCTATTGGCTGGCCGATCAAATCCGATGGTGTCCATCCGACGATGTCGGAGCAGTGCTCATTCGAGTACACGATCGTGCCGGCGGTGTCGACGACGACAACCATCTCCGGGATGCTCTCGAACAACGTCCAAGGATTGGCAGCCGTATTGTACACACCAATAGTTCTAGCGGCTGCGTGGACCGAGAACGGCCATTTGCTGCTCTCAGCAGTTCTCGGACCGTCGGACCACGGCGACGGGACAAGGTGCACGCTCCAAAACGGTACGACTGACCGAGCCGAGCAGCAGCGATCGAAGCTCGCCGCGACCTCGTGAACCGACGACGACCAGATCGGCGTCGTCGGCTTCCTTCAGCAGGGCCTCGGCAGGCGTGAGTTCGCTGAGCCGCGGATAAATTTCGACCGATCCGCTGTACAGGCGCGGACCGAGGGACTCGAGGCTCGTCTGCAGTTCTCGCATGGCGTCGGACTCGATCTGCGTGTGCAATCGGCAGCTCGAGGCTTGCTGGTCGACGTAAGGATTGATCCAACCGTGAACGACGGTGAGTTCGGCGTCGCTGGCCAGCGCCTCGCCGAATGCCCACTCCAAGGCGTGCAGCGACCCGGACGAGCCGTCGACGCCGACGACGATCTTGTTCATCTTGTCGCCCGACTCGGCCGACGACTTGGCCGGTATCACGATGACCGGCACGTGGGCGCGGTGAGCGACCCCTGCCGCAACCGAACCGATGAGCCCGTCAAGGATTCCGGATTGGCCGGTTGAACCGACGACAATCTCGTCGCCTGACTCGGCGGACTCCGTTATACCAACGACCGCTGACGACATCGGCGTGACCCCCTCAACGAGCATCGTCGGGTCCATGGCTGCGACCAACTTGATCGCTCGACCAACGACCTCGACTGCTGCCTCGTTGATCGTCGTGCAGCACGACACGACCCTGATCTCGGCGTTGCGGCGGCGGGCCTCGTAGCCCGCCCACCGCAACGCTGCTATCGACGGATCGGATCCGTCCACGCCAATAATGATCCTCATCGTCATGCGGTGATCGTGCGCATCAACGGCCATCGACCGACAGGGGCGGAGGTCCTCCGCCTCACGGGACCTTGGAATCGCGGGCGGCTTGCCATGGTGGAGATCCCTTACGGCGTCTTATCGATGTTCTCCCAGGTGATCTTGGCGCCGGCGTGTCCGGCGACAGCCAAGCTCACCACCGCGGCCCCGCCGCTGATCAACAGCAGCACCATGATCGCCGGATACACCAGGCGACGAGAGGCCAGGGTTGCCACCTTGCCGGAAGGTGGCGAATCGTCGCCATGTCGCGAACGGATTTCCTGGTACACGACCAGGGCCACGACGACGATGAAAAAGACAACGGCAAGCACCTGAGCGGTCTCTCCCAATTCGGCGTGATCCTCGAGTGCAGAGGTTTCCTTGACGCGTTCCTCCAGCGACTCGCCACTGGCCGCTGCCAGCATCGCTCCGAGAGCGCCGACGCCACTCAGGGCACCTGCGATCCACGCCAGCGGACGTCGCCACGGGCGGGCAACGAAGTAGGCAATCACTGCAATCAGTGCCACAGGAACGAGCACCACCGGCACGTGAACGATGAGGGGGTGGGTTGGTACACCACCGATGTCGTTTGGCATGGTGCGCTCCGTGTCTGTTGAGGGAGAGCCTATGAGGCGCTCGTTCGCGGCGAGCCGATGCGCATCTTCATCCACGGTGCGGAATTGTGGAAGTTGGCGACCGCGCTGCCGGGGGCGCATATCTCGTCGCATGCCGCGGCCACCTCGGCAGGCAGGGTCATCTCCATCACCGGCACGAGGTGTTCCAATTGCTCGACCGTGCGTGGCCCGACGATCGGAGCAGTCACCGCCGGCTGGTGCATGACCCAGGCGACCGCCAACCGCGCCGGGTCGATACCTGCGTGGCCAGCGAGTCGTACGAACTGGTTACCGGCCTCGACCGCTGCGTGGCTGACCCGGTCGGCGTAGATCCCACCGCGCAGCGAGGCCCGCGACCCAACGGGGCGGATGTCGTCGTCGGCATAGCGGCCGGCCAACACCCCCATCGCCAACGGCGACCACGGCAGCAGCCCGAGGCCGTACTCCAGTGCCATCGGCACCAACTCGTTCTCGACCCGCCGATCGAGCAGGTTGTACGGCGGCTGTTCGGTCACGAACGGCACCAGCCCCCTCAGTTCGGCGCGCAGCACGCCTTCCAAGACCTTCCACGCCGGCGCCGTCGAACTGCCGACGTACCGGACCTTGCCCTGACGGACCAGGTCGGTCAGGGCCCCCAGCGTCTCGTCGATCGGCACCTCGAAGTCGGGGCGATGCAATTGGTACAGGTCGATGCGATCGGTCTGCAAGCGGCGTAGCGAGTCGTCGCAGGCGCGGATGATGTGCAACCGCGAGTTGCCGCGATCGTTGGGGCCAGGTCCCGTCGGGTAGTGCACCTTGGTGGCGATCACCGCCTCGTCGCGGCGCCCACTCTCGGCGAGCACCCGACCGATCACCCGCTCTGCCTCGCCGCCTCCATAGCTGTTCGACGTGTCGATCAGGTTGATGCCCGCGTCGAGGGCGGCAATTATCATCCGGCTCGACTCGTCCTCGGGCGTCGGGTTCAAGATGTTGTCGGTTCCGAGAGCCAGCGGCGCCACCCGTACTCCCGTGCGACCGAGCCGTCGATACTCAATGCTCATCGCTTGGGCTCACCTCGCTCCGTACCCGGCATCGACGCTGACCATCGCCCCGGTCATGTAACTGGCATCGGCGGACGCCAGGAAGCAGACCACACGGGCGATCTCGTCTGGGTCGGCCAGGCGCCCCATCGGCACCGTGGCGGCAATCTTCGCCAGCAGTTGATTGGTCACAGCTTCTGCCCGCTCGGATTGCAGCATCGGAGTGTTGACCTCACCCGGGCAGACGGCATTGATGCGGATCCCGTCGGCCGCGTGGTCCATCGCCAACGCTCGCGTCAGGTTGTGCACAGCGCCCTTCGATGCGCAGTACGCCGCCGCGCCGGCCGACCCGAGATCACCCCAGATCGAACCGAAGTTGACGATCGCTCCCCGACCATGTGGCTTCATCACGCGGATCTCGGCCCGGCACATGAAGAACGTGCCGCTGACGTTGACCCCCATGATCCTCGCCCACTGCTCGTCGGTGGTGTCCTCGCCGCTGGCCCGCACGATCACACCGGCGGCGTTGACGGCGATGTCGAGTTGCCCGTGACGGTGCACCGCCTCGGCTACGGCAGCGTCGCAGAACGCCGAGTCCGACACGTCTCCGACCATCGGTTGTCCCGCACCGATCTGCGCAGCGACGTCGTGGGCCAGATCGGCATTGCGGTCGACGATCACCACCCGCGCCCCACCCGCCGCCAAGCGGCGCGCCGTTGCCGCTCCCATGCCTGAGGCGCCGCCGGTCACGATCGCCACATGATTCGTGAATTCCATGTCGGAATCTTGTCGCACGCGGCGACGACGGCAGGCACGCGCCGGATCGCCGACGCGGCCGTCACGGCCGGCGGCAGGTCGTTAGGGGCCGAACTAGCTCTGAACTAGCATGGCCGCATGGCCGCACCGCTCGTCGATTTCGGTCCAGCCGACGCCGATATCACCGACCCCGACGCCTACGTCTCCGGTGTTCCTTACGCAACCTTCCAACGCCTGCGCGATGACGACCCGGTCAGTTGGTGGCCGGAGCACGATGGCGGCAAAGGTTTTTGGGCGATCACCCGTTACGACGACCTGCTGCACGTCAGTCGCAACGTCGACACGTTTTCCAGCGCCCAGGGCATCACCCTCGAAGAGATGGACCTCGACGATTTCGAGGCCCGGCGCAACATGCTCGAGTACGACCCGCCCCAGCACACCCGTTACCGCCGCCTGGTGTCGAAGCCGTTCAGCCGCCGCGAGGTGTACGCCTACGAGAATGGCGTCCGTCTATTGGCCCGCGCCGTCGTCGAGGAAGCACTCGGCAACGGAACCGAGTTCGACTTCGTCGAACGGATCGCCAAGCAGTTGCCGATGCGCATGCTCGGCAGCCTGTTGGGAGTCCCCGACCAAGACGGTGACTGGTTGGTCGAACGCGGCGACGCCCTGCTCGGCAACTTCGATCCCGAGTTCACCGAACACCCACTGGGCTTGACCGACACAGACGAGTTCAAGTCGATCCCCTTCCGCTCACCAGCGGCCCTGGAGCTGTATCGGTACGCCGAACGCCAAGCCGAGCAACGTCGCCATACCCCGACCGACGACGTGATCAGCGACATCCTCGCCCCGACGATCGACGGCGACCGCTTGACCGAACGCGAGTTCAAGAACTTCTTCGTGCTCTTGGTCAGCGCCGGCAACGATACGACCCGCTACACGATGGCGGCGGGGATGAAGGCACTTATCGAACGGCCAGATCAACTGGCCGAGCTGCGCGATTCGGTGATCTCGGGCGCGACGGCGCTGATCGACTCGGCCGTCGAGGAGATCCTTCGCTGGGGCACCGTGACCATGCACTTCCGGCGCACGGCGACCACCGACACCACCTTGCACGATCGGCTGATCAAACACGGCGACAAGGTTGTGATCTGGTTCAACTCCGCCGACTTCGACGAGCGCCAGTTTCCCGACCCATACCGGTTCGATATCCACCGCACCCCCAACGACCACGTCGCTTTTGGGCGGATGAGCCCGCACCTGTGCCTTGGTGCCCAACTGGCGCGCTTGGAACTCAAGGTCCTTTTCGAGGAACTGCTGCCGAGGATCAGCGACGCCCGGTTGAATGGACCGATCGAACGGTTGCGGTCGAACTTCATCAGCGGCATCAAGCGGCTGCCGATCGCGGCGACATGGGCATGAGTCGGCGGCCGTTGATCGGTCTCTCCGGCCGACGCTGGCCGGTCGAGCGCGTGCCCCACCTTCCGCAGGGTGCGTTGCGAGGCGAGGAGGTCGACCTGCATCTCAGCGAGTATCCGAAGGGGATCTCGGCAGTCGGTGGCCTGCCCGTGCAACTGACCCGCGACGCCGACCCAGTCGACATGATCAGCCGGCTCGACGGGCTGGTGATGACCGGCGGCGCCGACCCCGATCCATCGCTGTACGGCGAACACCCCCACCCCGAACTCGGTGAGATCGAACCCGGCCGCGACGAATGGGAGCTGGCGCTGATCCGCGCCGCGCTCGATCGGCGGTTGCCGATGCTGTGCGTGTGCCGCGGCGCGCAACTGCTCAACATCGCCCTCGGCGGCACGCTGGTGCAGCACCTCGACGAGGCCGGAAGTCACGCACTGTGGACCACGCTGCGCAGCGACCGCTGCCACTCCGTGCAGGTCAGCGCCGGCAGCCGGCTGGCATCGCTGTACGGCCACAACATCGCCACCAACAGCCTGCATCACCAGGCCGTCGGTCGGCCCGGCCGCGGTGTCGTCGTCACCGGCACGGCTGACGACGGGGTGATCGAAGGGTTCGAACTCGACGGCAGGCCCGAGGTGCTCGCCGTGCAGTGGCACCCCGAGATGCTGGCCGAACAGCCCGACCCTGCCTTCGCCTGGCTCGTCGAAGAGGCTCGCCGCTTCTGCACCGCACCCTGACCGAGTGCGGGCTACAGGTCGATGGCTTCGATGGTCCGCAAGATGGTGCGCAGCGAGCGGGCCAGGTCGTCGCGTTCCGCTTCGGTGAGCGCCTGGGTGACCAGTGATTCGTGACGGTTGAACGCCGGCATCACGTCGCCAACCACGGTTCGGCCACGCGCCGTCAGCGACACCAGGATCCGTCGACCGTCGACGCGGTCAGCCTTACGCCGCAGCAGGCCGCGCCCCTCGAGGGTCTTCATCACACCGGTCAGCGTCGCTGCCGTCACGCCTGCCTCCGCCGCCAGCGAACGGGCGTCCATGTCGCCCCACACCCGCAGCACGAACAGCGTGGTGAAGGCGCTCCACGACAACTCGTGTTGGGCAAGCACGCCGTTCTCCATGTGGTTACGCACCGCCGTGGCGGCGCGGAAGATGTTCGAGACCGCGGCCAGTGACCGCAGATCGAGATCCAGGTCGTTGAAGGCAGCGCCGACATCGCGCTCGGCCCTCACCAGATCACGGTCGTCGTCGCTGGCGAACAACCGCGGCATCAGCCGGCCTTCATCAACGCCAGTTCGTCAGCGATCACTGTGTGCACGCGATCACGCAACTCCGGCACATCGTCGAGTGTCAGCCCGGCGGTCTCGATCGGATCCAGCACACGCACCTCGGCATCGGTCACGCCGAACCGCCAGTCGCCCTTCTGTAGCGCGGGAAAGGTGCCGTCGAGGACCAGCGGAAGGATCGGCGTGCCGGTCTCGATCGCCAACCGAAACGCGCCGTCTTTGAAGTTCTGCAATTGGCCATCCCTGCTGCGCGTGCCCTCGGGGAAGATCATCACGCTGACATTCTTCGACAGGCGATCCTTGCACGAATCCATCGCCGCCACGATCGAGTCGCGCTTGCCCCGAATCAGCTTGATGTCGCCGGCCATGAGCATCAGCCAGCCGATGAGTGGGTACTTGAAGAAGTCCGCTTTCGACAGCCACTTCATCTCCCACGGCAGGTGCGAGATCAGCAAGATGTCGACGAAACTCTGATGATTGGCGACGACGATGTATGGGCGGCGCGGGTCGCTGATCTTGACGCCGGATGTGCGGAACCTCCACAGCGGGTTGAGCCACTGGTGCACGACGGTCAGCTTTCGGAACAGGTACCCGGCGGCGTACCGACCTTTGTCGAACGGTGCGGTGACCAGGCGGACAACGGCGACCAATGGCACCCAGACGACGATGACGACACCGAGCACCAGCCAGGCCCACATCGACAGCACGGTGCGCACCACCGGATTGCCGAGCAGGCGATGGCGAATGGAGCGAGCGGC
>JANNHY010000108.1:0-35483 GCA_031404635.1 Ilumatobacteraceae bacterium | reverse complement strand
GCCGGTGTCTGCAGCGTTGTCGTCGTCGCTGCCGCACGCCGCGGCGACCAGCGCGCCGATGACGAGTGCCGCGGCTAGCTTTGGGTATGTGCGCATCTCTCCCCTTTTCACCCGCTGCGCGCCAGTCGCGCTGCGTGGTCAACGGAGTTTATTGGTATCGCCACTAGTTTGCTAGTCTTTCAACAAGCTTTGGGGGTCACGTGAGCGACGTGCTGCGCATCGAACATTTGTCGAAGACCTTTCCGGGACAGGTCGCCCTGAACGACGTGTCCCTCACGATCGAGCCCGGGGAGGTTCACGCCTTCGTTGGCCAAAACGGTTCAGGCAAGTCGACATTGATCAAGGTGCTGGCCGGCTATCACCAACCCGACCACGACGGTGCCAAGGCGTTCGTCAACGATTCGCCGCTAACGCTCGGCGACGGCGCTGCCGCCGCGGCGGCCGGCATCCGGTTCGTCCACCAGGACCTCGGGCTCGTGGGGTCGATCAGCGCCGTCGAGAACCTCGCGCTCACTGCCGGCTACCAGACCGGGGCCGGATGGCGCATCCATTGGCGTGACGAGGTGCACCGCACCCGCGAGGCGCTCGCCAGGCTGGGGCTGACCAACGTCGACGTCAAGGCTCCCATCGACGCGTTGCCACCTGCGCAGCGCACCGCGGTGGCGATCGCTCGGTCGCTCATGGGCTGGGAGAACGGAGCGACCCTGCTCGTGCTCGACGAGCCGACCGCAACGCTGCCTGGAGACGACGTCAAACGACTCTTCGAGGTTATCCATCGCCTGAAGGAGCGCGGCGTTTCCATCCTGTATGTGTCTCACCACCTCGACGAGGTGTTCGAGTTGGCTGACCGCGTCACGGTGCTCCGCGACGGCTCGCGAGTGACGACGGTGCGCGTCGGCGAACTGGACCACATGGGTCTGGTCGAGCTCATCGTCGGGCACAGCATCGAGACCACGAGCGCTACCGAGACCACCGCCCACGCTGCGGCGCTGCTCACGGTTCGCGGGTTGCGGGGCGGTTCGGTGAACGGGGTCGACTTCGATGTGGCGGCCGGCGAGATCGTCGGGCTGGCCGGCATCACCGGCTCCGGCCGTGAGCATGTGCTCGGCCTGATCGCCGGTCAAATCCCCCGTGCCGACGGTGATGTTTGGCTCGAAGGCACGCTCATCGCCAATTACGAGCCCAAGCAGGCGATCGACGCGGGCATCGCCTTCGTCCCCGCCGAACGCGCCCTTCGCGGCACGGTCGGGCCGATGAACGTACGGGAAAATCTCTCGATCAGCGACGTGCCCCGCCACTTCCGCCGTGGGCGCCTGCGCCTCAAGGACGAGATCGACGAAACCAATGAATGGATCAAACGGCTGTCGATCAAGACCGCTGGCACCGAGGCAAAGATCGGGTCCCTGAGTGGTGGCAATCAACAGAAGGTCATGTTCGGCAGGGCGCTTCGTCTCGCACCGAAGCTGCTCCTGCTCGACGAGCCCACTCAGGGCATCGACATCGGCGCCAAGGAGCAGATTCACAAGCTCGTCGACGAGGCCGCCGGATCAGGAGTCGCCACGATCGTCGCCTCGACCGACACCGACGAACTCGTGCGGCTGTGCCACCGAGTCGTAGTCCTCGCCAACGGACGGATCAAGGCAACTCTGGTCGGCGACCACATCGTCGTCGAACGAATCGAACACACTCAGCTCGAGAGCTCTCGGAGGTCCTGATGATCCATCGTCTGCGGTTTGACAAGTACAGCGCCCTCTACCTGTGGGCGTTGTTCATGATCGTCTTCGGTATCACCAAGGGCAGCACCTTCCTCAGCTGGACGTCGTTCAAGCTGGTGGTTGTGGAGTCGGTGTTCAACGGGGTGCTGGCGCTGGCGTTCCTCGTGCCGCTGGCGACGGGAACCTACGACCTCGCGATCGGCGCCAACATGTCGATGGCGCTTGTCATTTCGGCGTACCTGTCGAGCACCGACAAGACGCCGGATCTCGCGGCGCTGTTCATCGCCCTCGCGGCCTGCGCGGTCGCCGGCGTGGTCAGCGGGTTCTTTGTCGTCAAGCTGAAGGTCAACAGCTTCATCGCGACGCTCGGCATGAGTCAGGTCATCACCGCGTTCGTCCAAAAGACGTCGAGCCAGTCGATCAACGAGGCGTTCACCAACGGCTACCGCAACATCGGCCGCCGCGAACTGTTGGGGCTCCCGTTGTACGTCTACTTCCTCGCGTTGATGGCGCTCATTGTGTGGTACGTGTTCGAGCACACGCCCGTCGGACGGCACATGTTCGCGACCGGCGGCAATCCCGAGGCGGCGCGCCTCGCCGGTTTGCGGACCGACCGCCTGATCTGGGGATCGCTGGTCGCTTCCGCGATCATCGCCGGGTTCGCCGGAATCATCTACGGTTGGAAAGTCGGCAACTATGCGGCGACGGTGGGTCCCGGCTACTTGTTCCCGGCGATCGCTGCCGTCTTCTTCGGGGCGTCACAGCTCAGAGGACGACCCAACGTGTGGGGCACGTTCATCGCTCTGTACGCGCTCGCCTGGGGCATCAAGGGGCTCCAGCTCACGTTCACCGAGAACACCCGGTGGATCGAGCCGCTTTTCCAGGGCGCGTCGCTGCTCGCTGCGGTATCGCTGGCCAGCCGCCAACAGGTCATCAAGTTGCCGAAGCGCAAGACGCCATTGGTCGCCGAGCCACCAGCGTCGATCACTACGGTCGCCGATGTGCCGACCTGACGCGACCCTCGCGCCGGCGCCGGCGAGAGGACGCGGTTGGGCTCGCCGTCAGCGCGCATCCTCGCCGGCGGCCACCGTGTACGACTTGCGCAGCTCGCGCTTGTTGACCTTGCCCATCGCGTTGCGTCCCACGGTGTCGACGATGTCGACCGTGCGCGGGCACTTGTAGCCCGCCAACCGCTCGCGGCACCAGGCGATCAGCTCGTCGGCACCGGGCGGGTCAGCCGGATCCATCGCCACGACGAGCGCCTTCACCTCCTCGCCCATGTCACGGTTCGGCACACCGATGACAGTGACGTCGGCGACCTGCGGGTGCTGCTCGAGCACCTGCTCCGATTCGGCGGGATAGATGTTTACGCCGCCCGAGACGATCATGTCGGAGAAGCGGTCGGTTATATACACGAACCCGTCGTCGGTGATGTAGCCGATCTCGCCCAGCGTGAAGACACCAGGGCGCAGATGGGCCTCAGCCGTCTTCTCCGGATCATCGCGATAGATGATGCCGCGGCCGGTTGCGTCCTCGAAGAACAAGCGTCCCTCGGTGCCGGCAGGCACCTCGTTGTTGTCATCGTCGACGACGAGCGCTCGGAACGGTGGCACTGCCCGACCTACCGAGCCGGGATGCTCCAACCACTCTGCACTGGAGATCGTGCATGTCGTGCCGACCTCGGTGGCACCGTACGAGTCTTGGAGAACCGGACCGAACCAATCGATCATCTTGCGCTTCACGTCGATCGGGCACGACGCACCGGTATGGGCCACCAGCCGCAATGAACTGACCTCGTACCGCGAGCGCACATCGTCGGGCAGCGCCAGCAACCGCACGAAGTGTGTGGGAACCATCACCGTCGACTCAACGTGGAAATTATCGATCGCCCGCAGCACGCCTTCTGCGTCGAAGCGCGGGAGCACGACGACCGGGATTCCGGCGGCGAGCACGCGCACACCCGACAGCGGACCCGTGTGGTACATCGGGCCGACCACGAGGTGGGTGCCGACTGATGCGAGTGGACTTTGTGACAGGGCCGCGATGTGTTCTGCCATGGTGCCGCCGCCGGCGAACATCGTCGGTGGCAGGTCGACGCCTTTCGGACGGCCGGTCGTGCCCGATGTGTACACCAGGTTCGGCCGTGGCTTGACATCAGGTGACGGCTCCGCCCCCGATGCTGCAGCCAGCCACTGCTCCCACCGGGTCGCCGAGTGCTCGTCGTCAAGCCGCCAGCCGATCACCAACGGCACGCCGGCGCGGTGCGCGGCCTCGAGTCCGATCGTGGCGGTCTGTGGACCGACGAACAGCGCCCGGGCGCCCGAATCCTCGAGGATGAAGGCGACTTCATCGGCCTTGAGATGGAAGTTGACCGGAACCGTGGAGGCTCCGGCGAGGAGCCCACCGAGGTGGGCGAGCACGGTCTGCACACTGTTCTCGGCGAGCACGGCGATGCGGTGGTCGGGCCCGATGTCGAGTCTGTCGAGGGCGTTGACGACTCGATTGAGGATGTCGTTGACCTGCGTCCAGTTGAGCGCCACGCTGTCGTCGCGCAACGCCACCTCAGCGGGGCGCTCTCCGGCGAGTCGGGAGGCGACGAGAACCATCAGGCGTCCTCGTGCGCCCACCGCAGGCCGAAGGGCCCGTTCGTCGACACGATCAGGAGCACCGCACCGTCGGCGCCGGCACGCTCAGGACCGTACGTGACCCCAGCCTGGACCCAACGAAGCTCGCCGGGCCGATACGTCCCCTCGCCGTCGACGATGAACTCGCCCGACTGGATGATGTACAGCGTGTCGCACGGGTGCGAGTGCATCCCAAGGGTGGCGTTGGGTGGAAAGGTCACTTCGCGGATTGCCGGATCGGCGCTGATTCGGCGCAGGCGGACGTACGGCTCGATGTGGCTGTCGTCGAAGCGAGCGTCGTCGAAGTCTTCGATCACGAAGCGTCTGATGGCGTCATTCATTTGCGTCGAGCTCCTCTCGTCACGGTCGACCGGCAGTTGTCAGCCCGGTCGGCGTTACTGAACGCTAGTAGAGTAAGCCAACTCGTCGAACACTGAAATTGGAGGGGGTTCCATGGCTTCCGCCGCACCGCGTCCGTTTCGCTTCGCCGCCCAGGCATTCGAGGCGAAGTCGGGCAAGGAGTGGCTCGAGACCGCCCGTCGCACGGAGGCGCTCGGCTACAGCACGCTGTTCACGACCGATCACTACTTCGGGCCCGGTTCGATCGCCGACTCGTCCGGCCACCGACCAGTCGACTTCGCGCCGATTGCCGCGATGACCGCTGCGGCGGCGGTCACCACGGTTCTCCGGGTCGGGTGCCGCGTCTTCAACGTCGACCTTCACCACCCGGTGGTGCTGGCCAAGGAAATGGCGACGCTCGACGTCGTCTCTGACGGTCGGCTCGAAGTCGGGCTCGGGGCAGGCTGGGTGGCCGCCGAGTACGAAGGGCTCGGCGTCACGATGGATCGCCCGGGTGTTCGCATCTCCCGCCTGGCGGAGGTCGTCGGACTGATGAAAGCACACTGGCGCGGCGATGAGATGGCTGTCGATGGCACGTATGTCCACGCCAGTGGCTTCGCGGGACTGCCGCTGCCGGTGCAACAGCCCCATCCACCGATCTTCATCGGCGGAGGCCGGCAGCGGATCTTGACACTGGCCGGACAGTTGGCAGACATCGTCAGTTGCAACTTCGACAACTCCGCCGGCAGGCTCGGGTCGGCGAGCGTTGCGTCGTCGGGCGCCGACGAGACGAAGCAGAAGCTCGAGTGGATACGCGCCGGAGCCGGCGATCGGTTCGACGAGATCGAGCTCGAGATCGGCGCCTATTTCGTCGCCGTCAACGACGATCCGGGAGCGACGATCGCGGCAATGGCCAATCGATTCGGCGTCAGCGAGGCCGAGTTCGCATCGCACCCGCACGCCTTGCTCGGCACGGTCGACACGATCTGCGCCACGCTCCAGGAGCGTCGCGAGCGCTTTGGATTCTCATACGTGACCATCCCTCAACGCAACATCGACGAGTTCGCCCCGGTGATTGCCCGTCTCGCCGGAACCTGACCGCCCGAACTTGACTACTTAGTCACGTCGACCGGGCGAGCGCTAAGTGGAGTTCGCGTCAAGTAACTGCGTTGCTCGGAACTCGTGGGTCAGGTGCCGGTCAGCCGAGCGACCACCGGTCCCATCGGCACCACCCCATCGCTCTGGAACAAGATGTAGCTGATGCCCCAGCGATCGCGCATCGCCTGGATGTTCTCGGTGATCTGGTTGACCGTGCCGATCTGGAAGAACGGCGCACTGAGTAGCACCTCTGGCGGCAGACCGAATCCGGGCGCGAGTTGCTCGGCGACGTCTAGGGGGTGATCCGTCACGACCGTCTTGAAGATCTGCACCTGCAGTTCGAGTTCGTCGAACTTGGGTCCCGCCGCGGCGCGAACCGCGTCGATCTTCTCGTCGACGGCGTCAGCCGCGGTCGTGGCCATCGATGCAGGGTTGATGCTGCGGGCGACGATCTTTGGGTTGATCCCGACGATGTCGGCCTCGCGAGCGGCCAATGCAAGGATCTTCGGGCCACCTCCACCGATCATGATAGGGATGGGGGAGTGGGGCTTTGGCGCCGCGTCGACCTCTGCTACCTGGTAATAGGTACCCGAATACGAAAACGGGCCGTCGGCCCACAGGCCCTTCATCACCTGGATCGCCTCACCGAGACGGGCGATGCGCGTAGAGGCGTCGTCCTGGTGGATACCGCCGATGGCGTAGTCCTTCGCCGACCACCCAGCGCCCATCCCGAGTGTGAAGCGCCCCTCGCTGAGCAGGTCGATTGTCGCGCACTCCTTGGCGAACATCACCGGATTGCGGAAGTCGACCCCGGCGACGTGGGGACCGACCAGGATCGAATTGGTCGCCTCGGCCGCCGCCATCAGCGCCGGAACGACAGCAAGCTGGTTGCCGAAGTGGTCGTCCATGTGGAAGCTCACGTAGCCGAGGTCCTCGACTTGGCGGACGGTGTCGGTCCACTCCTTGGCCGAGCCGGCCTTGACGGCCTTGGCCCCGAAGCGAAGCGCGTGCGGATGTGCGGTCATGTCAACTCACTTTCGGTTCGCTTTGCAGGCGGTGCTGGGCGCGGGGCCCGCCGACCCAGTTGCACAACTGGGGATCGACGTCGAACACTTCGCCGCTGAGCCAGAAGCCGTCGCGGCGATAGCGGCCGACCCGGCCATCGTCGGTGGTGATCAGCACGGCGCCGGTGTCGTCGACCTCATAGATCGCTCTGCTGAACGGGTGCATACAGCCGTACATGTCAACTTCCTCCATTGACGAACTCTTCGAGCCTCAGGTGGAGCCAGCGAACCTTGCTTTCCTGGTAGTTGGCCAGCGTGACACCGGCTTTGCGCGTGCTTTCCAGCCCGAGCTGAACACGAGCCATGTTGAACGTGTCCTGTTCGAACACTTTGCCGAGCACGCCGAGCTCGGCGGCGTCGGTCCACGGTTGGTCGACTCCGAGGTGATGCACGGGCGCAGGGGCCGGCCGCGCCCCCTTGAATGGGGCGAGGAACAGCACCTCCATGATCGAGGAGCGGTGGTCGTCGCCGTTGGGCCGGAAGCGGTAGACGATGCGATTGAACGCTCCCCATGGATGAAAGTTGGGAAAGAGGGTGTAGTCGAGGTTGTCGACCATCTCGGCGTCAGACCATTCGTCGACCAAGTTGCCGACGACCGGCCGCCATCGATCGCGGGTGGCGTCGGCCATCGCCGAACGGGCCGTCTGGCCGTCCTTGACCGTGATGAACAGCTCCTCGTCGAGCCGTACGTCGAGGGCGTAGCGCAGGATCGTCTCCTCGTCGGGAGCCCAGTCGATGAGCGGGCTGGGAGTCGCGGCAGGGGTGATCACCCTGCTGCAGTTCTCCCACACATCGACCTGGCTGTTGGTGTCGCCGATGTACGGCAGGATCTGCGGGTGCGTGGCGTTGACGTGAAAGGCTTCGCAGAACGCCTCTTGGGTGATCTTCCAGTTGGCGGCGATGGTCTTCGACACATGGGCCTGCACATAGCGCTCGCGAAGGTTCCAGCGATCGAAATGGGCGGCGAGGTCCTCGACGAAGTCGTCGAGCGGTGTCGCATCGGGGTCGGGGTTGATGAACACGAAGCCGTCCCATGTGCCCACCTTGACGTCGGGCAACCCGAAGCGCTCGGCGGTGACGTGCGGTAGGTCCCACGGCGCGGGAACGTCCTTGAGGGTGCCGTCGATGTGCCATGCGAAGCCGTGAAACGGGCAGCGGATCTCCGAGCAGTTGCCGTCGTACTGCTTGAGCTGGCGGCCGCGATGGAGGCAGGCGTTCGGGTAAGCCTTGATCGTGTCTGTTGCCGTGCGCATGATCAGGTACGAGCGACCGGCGATGTCGTAGACAGTGTGGTCGCCGACGCGAGGAATGTGCTCCTCGCGGCAGGCGAACTGCCACACCCTCGACCACAGGTGCTGCTTCTCCAGTTCGTGCCACTCGCGCGAGATGTAGTGATCGATGCTCACGTCGTCGTCGCCCCAAAAACGCGCCGACTCCTCGCGGAGGATCTTTGGCACCTCGTGCGTGTCGGTATCGAGCAGTTGCTGGTAGCTCAGCCCGGGGGACCGCGCTGTTCCCCTCTGCTCTGCATCCGGCATCGCGGTCATCGAACGACCTTTCTCACTTCTTTGGCCTCATCTATTTGGCTCTTTCATTGCATCGTGCGGCACGCGGCGACGATGTCGTCGACATTCGGGTAGAACGCGGCAACGAGCCCGGCGGGCGCCGGCACGGAGGAGTGCGGAGCCGTAACGCGGCGCACCGGCCCGGCGAGTTGATCGTGCAGTTCCTCGTGCAGTCTGGTGGCGATCTCGGCCGCCGCCCCGCAGGTGCGCACGGCCTCGTGCACCACGACCGCACGCTTGGTGCGAGCAACCGAGACAAACAGGGTGTCCATGTCCAACGGGGCGAGCGAGCGAAGATCGATGACCTCAGCCGAGGTACCTTGGGCGGCGAGTTGGTCGGCCGCTTTGAGGACGTCGTACATGAGGCGTCCGTAGCTGATGATGGTGACGTCGTCGCCTGCACGACGCGTGGCCGCGGCCCCGATGGGAATGGTGTACGGCTCCGTCGGCACCATTCCGCGTTTCATGAACAGTGCGGTGCTCTCGATGAAGACGCACGGGTCGTCGTCCTCGATGCACGCGAGCAATAGACCCTTGGCGTCGTACGGCGTGGACGGCATGACCACCTTGAGACCGGGAGTGTGCATCAGGATCGCCTCGAGAGACTGGCTGTGCTGGGCGCCGATGGGAGTTCCGCCGACCATGTTCACTCGAACCGTCATCGGAACCGGCGTGCGGCCGCCCGACATGTAGCGCAACTTGGCGGCATGATTGGCGAGTTGGTCGAACGCAACGCCAAGAAAGTCCATGAACATGATCTCGGGGATTGGTCGCAGCCCGGCGATCGCGGCGCCGATGCTGGCCCCCATGATCGCCTCCTCCGAAATTGGTGTGTTGCGCACACGGTGCTCGCCGTGCCTGGTCGACAGACCGTCGGTGACGTGGAACACGCCGCCGCCAGCGGAGTCGGCGACGTCTTCTCCGAGTACGAAGACCCGCTCGTCGCCAGCCATCGCCTGGTCCATCGCCTGGTTGATCGCGTTGCGGAAGGTCAGCCGCTCGTTGGGTTCGGCGTTCTCGCCGGGCTCTGCAGCCACCGTGCTCGTGCCGTAGTTGTCGTCGATGACCGTCGCCGTGTCGGCGGGAGGGTCGGCTGCGGCGGCCTCGTACGACGAGTCGACTTCTGCGCTCACCCGCTTCTCGATCTCGGCCAAGGCCGCTTCGTCGGCGACGCCTTCGTCGATCAGCCACGTCCGGAATCGGGGCACCGGATCGCCGGCGATCTGCTCGGCGAGTTGGTCTGGGTCCATGTACTCGTTCTTGTCGCTCAGCACGTGGCCGAGCGTGCGGAAGGTCACGCACTCGAGCAGCACGGGTCCGTCGCCGCGGCGAGCGTGCTCGACGGCCTCCTTGGCGGCGAGGTAGGTCTCGACCGGATCCATCCCGTCGACTTTGATGCCTTTCATCCCGTACGCAGGGGCGCGGTCGACGACCGATGCGTTTCGGGCCGTGTCGGAGTATCGGGTGTGTTCGCCGTACTGGTTGTTCTGGCACACGAAGACAACGGGCAGCAACCACACCGAGGCCAGGTTGAGTGACTCGTGGAACGCGCCGATGTTGGTCGCGCCGTCGCCGAAGTTGGTGATCGTGACCTTTCCGTCGCCCTTCAATTGCGACGACAGGCCGAGGCCGACGGCGACGGGCATGCCCGCACCGACGATGCCGGTGCAAAGCATCAGGCCGTGCTCCGGGTCGGAGATGTGCATCGGACCGCCGCGGCCCTTCGACCCCCCGGTCTGTTTGCCGAGCATCTCGGCCCACATCTCGTGGAGCGGCACTCCCTTGGCGATCTCGTCGGCGACCCCGCGGTACGTCGCCGTCATGTAGTCGTCGGGTTCGATCGCCGCCGACACACAGGCGGAGATGATCTCGTGGCCGCGGACTGGGTAATGAACAAAGAAGGCCTGTGCGTTCGAGATGAGCGCTGTGGCCTTGTCGTCGAACGCCCGGATACGGGCGACCGTCTCGTAGATCTGCAGCAGGAGACCTTTGTCGAGGGTCTTCTTCGTCTCTGCCGTGAGGCTCATATCACTTCTCCTCGTGGCGGGCGATGCACGACGCGCTGGTCGCGTCCGGGTCTGCTCCGCGGTGTTTATTGATTCCGGATAGAGAAAGTATCACAAGGCGGCCTGGGTGCTGACGGGCCCAAGCGTCGGCAAATGGTCAGCGCCGGCGCGTCCTGGCGCGAATGAATTGCAGGATGTCGATGTGCTTGGCAGTGTCGTGCAGCATCAGATCAACGAGCAGTGGCAGCAGTGGATCGCCATGCGGGTTCCCGTGGCTCCAGCGCAACTCCTTTCGTAGACGGCGGAGTTCCTTCATGTCTTCTTTCTCGAACGCCAGGAGGCGGTCGGTCTCGTCGCGAAGGGCGGGATCGTCGCGCACTTTGATGGTCGGGACGGTCTGCGGCGAGTCTTCGTACCAGCGAAACGGATGCAACTCGTCGTTCAGCATGTCGGCGATCTGGTGGTGATGCCGTGTCTCATCCTCCAAGATGA
Source organism: Ilumatobacteraceae bacterium (assembly GCA_031404635.1). Lineage (GTDB taxonomy): Bacteria > Actinomycetota > Acidimicrobiia > Acidimicrobiales > Ilumatobacteraceae > JAENVT01. The sequence goes on along the minus strand of JANNHY010000108.1, from coordinate 24,580 downwards.
GGCGCACGAGGTAGCGGAGGCCTTCGTCGTCGGATTGCTCAGCCAGCCGTTGGTACGACGCCAGCGCCGCGCCCTCACGTTGACCGTGCGAGCGGAGCATCTCGATCAGCTCGGCTTGAGCGGTGTAATCAGGTCCGCTGGGCGTAGTCGCTTGATCGGTGTCCATGACTCATAGTCCTCCAGCCAGTCGGGTGTGCGGTTTCGCTCTACGACGCCACAGTCGCGATTGAGCCCGTACGACCGAAGGTCCTACCATGCAAATGGAAGGTCTGCAACCAAGCACGGCGATCGCTGGTGTCACTTTACCCGGCGACGGCCAGGGCGGCGGCGACCTCGGCGATGATCTGCTGCGACGTTGCTCCGGGGGTGAGCACGGCGGCGATGCCGGCTTGTTTGAGCTTGGCGATGTCGGGCTCGGGCACGATCCCACCGACGATGACCGGGATGTCGACACCGCGGGCCCGCGTCTCACTGACGACGAGCGGCGCAAGGGTCATGTGGGCACCCGACAACATCGACAGGCCGATGGCGTCGACATCTTCGTCGACGGCGGCAGCGGCCACGGTTGCCGGGGTTTGGAACAAACCGGTGTAGACGACCTCGTATCCCGCGTCTCGCAGGATTCGAGCGACGACCTTGATGCCACGGTCGTGGCCGTCGAGGCCAACTTTGGCGATCAGAATCCGCTGGCCCGCCATCAGATCGCCAACATCAGATTGTCGGCACTTCGACGTGGCGACCGAACACGGTTCCGAGCGATGCCATCACTTCGCCCAACGTGGCGTAGACACCGACGGCGTCGATCAGCGCCGGCATCAGGTTGACCTCTGGATCGGCGGCCTCGGCCTCGATGCGGCGCAGCGCGGCGTCGACGGCCGCCTGATCGCGGGCGAGGCGAACCTCGGCGAGTCGTTTGAGCTGGCGGATCTCGTCTTCGTTGGTGATCTGCAGCAGCGGGATCTGATCCTCGTCGCTGCCCTCGGTGAACCCATTGACGCCGACGACGATGCGCCGGCCGGTGTTGAACCGCTTCTCGAGGTCGTAGGCCGAGTCGGCGATCTTGCCCTGGAACCAGTTGTCCTCGATTCCCTTGATCGCCCCTTCGAGCATCGAACCGCCACCGAGCTCGTCGAGGTAGGCGAACAGTTCCTCGGCCTGGCGTTCGACCTCGTCGGTGAGCTGCTCGACATACCAGGAGCCTCCGAGCGGATCGGCGACATGGGCGACGTTGGTTTCGTGGGCGATGACCTGTTGGGTGCGCAGGGCGATGCGCGAGGTCTTCTCGGTTGGCAGCGCCATCGCCTCGTCCATCGAGTTGGTGTGCAGCGACTGCGTGCCGCCGAGCACGCCGGCGAGCGCTTCGATGGCGGTGCGGACAATGTTGACCTCGGGCTGCTGCGCCGTGAGCGACACACCCGCGGTCTGGGTGTGGAAGCGCAGCTGCAGCGAACGTTCGAGCTTGGCGCCATACCGATCGCGCAACCAGCGCGCCCAGATCCGCCGAGCGGCGCGGTACTTGGCGATCTCTTCGAAGAAATCGATGTGAGCATTGAAGAAGAACGACAGGCGCGGCGCGAAGGAGTCGACCGGAAGACCTGCCTGCATGGCCAGTTCGACATAGGCGAACCCGTTGGCGAGGGTGAACGCCAACTCCTCGACCGCTGTCGAACCAGCCTCACGAATGTGGTAGCCGGAGATCGAGATCGAGTGCCAGCGCGGCATCTCTGCGGCGGTGAACCTGATGGTGTCGCGCACCAGGCGCATCGACGGCCGCGGCGGGAACACGAACTCCTTCTGCGCCTGGTATTCCTTGAGGATGTCGTTCTGCAGCGTGCCGCCGAGCCGGGCCCGGCTGGTGCCGGCCTTCTCGGCCTGGGCGACGAACATCGCCAAGATGACCGCGGCGGGGGAGTTGATGGTCATCGACGTGGTGATCTCGCCGAGGTCGATGCCGGCGTACAGGTCTTCCATGTCGGCGAGCGAGTCGACCGCCACGCCGCACCGGCCGACCTCGCCGAGCGCCATCGCGTGATCGGAGTCGATGCCCAGCAGGGTGGGCATGTCGAATGCGGTCGACAGCCCGTCGCCACCGGATTTGATGATCTCTTTGAATCGCCAGTTGGTGTCGTCGGCGGTGCCGAACCCGGCGAACATCCGCATCGTCCACAGCTTCGAGCGGTACATCGACGCGTACGGGCCACGGGTGTACGGATACTGCCCCGGGTAGTCTGTCGAGCCGTCGGGCGGGCCGTAGACCGGTTCGAGCGGTATACCCGACATGGTCGTGTAATCGGCATCTCGGATCTGCGACTCGGCGAACGCCTGCTGCCAGAGGTCACGGTTGTTGGGCATGCCCGGCAGTTTATTTGGAAGTCAAAGCATTGCTACAACTCAGCTGAAATCTCCGAAGGCGTGACGCATGCGTTTGAGCACGCTGTAGATCTCGCGTTGTGCAGCCGGAGGGATCGGGACGATCGAGAAAACCTCGGCGTTGAGCTGCGACGTGGCCTCTTCGGTCAGGCGCCTGCCACGAGTGGTGATCTCGGCCAACACGCTGCGACCATCAACCGGATTCGCCGACCTGTTGACGAAGCCGTCTTGTTCCAGACGTTGCACAGCGTTGGTCACGCTGGCTGGGTGCACTTGCAATCGCTCGCCGATCTTGCCGACGGGCAGGCAACCCTTGCGGCTGAACCGCAGCAGCATCAATACCTCGTAACGGGCAAACGTCAGCCCGAGGGGTCGCAGGATCGCCTCGACGCGAGCCAACAACACCTGCTGCACGCGCATGATCGACGTGACGACGGCCATCCCGTCCGCTGACTCTTCCCAACCCTGGCCCGTCCAACTGGCGTGGGCAAGGTCGATCGGGTCATCGGGTAACGGCAGCGCTGGGGGCACGACGGGTCCTCTCGGGCACGGAGTTACCCGTGATCATGCCCCGCCGGAACCCAGTCTGCTACACGGGGCTCAGCTCTGGCGGGCGAGCAAGATCGGCGCGGCCTGTTCGAGGTGCTCGACCCACTGTTGCGGCGTGGCCGGTTCGATGATCGGCAAGATGACGAACTTGGTGGTGCCGACAGCGACGAATCGATCGATGGTTGCCATCAGCGCCTCCCAACCCTGTGGAACCACGATGGTCGGGTCGGTGAGGTCGGGTCGACGTTTGGCCAGCACGTCGGCGACCGCTTGCGGAACAGGGCCGGACGTGTAGGCAATGAGTGCTCCGAAGTGGTCGGCATCGATGCTTCGATCGTGCTCGGCAAGGGTGGCCTCGATCCGCTCGCGCCCGAGTGCTGCGTCGTGGGGCGTGACGAAACTCGGCAGCCAACCGTCGGCCAACCGTCCGACTCGGCGCAGCTCCGACGGGGCGATTCCGCCCAGCCAGACGTCGAGGTGCGCTTGCCGCGGTTTCGGCAACACACGCAGTTCGTCGAAGTCGAAGTGCTCACCGTGATGGGTCAACGACCCCTCAGCCCACGCCCCGCGCACCACCGCCAGGGCCTCGTCGAACAACCTGGCGCGGGCGCCGCGCTCTACGCCGAAGGCCTGCTGCTCGTGTGGGTCGGCGACGCCGAGCCCGAAGGCCGGCAGCAGGCGGCCGTTGGACAGCCGATCCAGTGTCGCCAACTCCTTGGCGAGCACGATCGGATTGCGACCTGGTAGCACCATCACACTCATCCCGAACTTCAGCCTCGTCGTGCGCCCGGCGGCGAACGCCATGCCGACCAGTGGGTCTGGTGCCTCGCCACCGATCCGTTCGCTGAGCCACAAGCTGTCGAAACCGAGCCGTTCGAGCGCGTCGACAACCGTGGCGAACCCGTCGTCGTTGAGCCGGGTGCGCGTGCCGAACCCGTAGCCGATCCGGACGCGCGGGGCGCTACCCACGGGCAAGCGGCTCGAGGATGTCGGCGGTCGCGGCGACGGCCGAAAGGAACGGCGAGTGGTCGGTGTCGATCGTGCGGATCGAGCCGCAGCGCCCAGCCATCAGGTCCTGATGGCTGATATGGATCGCTTCGTCGCGCAGGCAGCGCACGTACGTCGACGGGATCGTCTTCCACGGGGCGACCGTGACAGGTTGGGTGAAGGTTGCCAGCGGCTGCATGCACAGGCGCGCCGTGCCGGCGGCGGCCACCTCGGGTGGGCAGCAGCCGTAGAACGAGGGCGCAGCCCGTTCGGCGATGATCGTCGACCCGCTGCCATCCGCTAGGAACTGCCTGGCGCCGCTGCCGAGTTCGGTTTGAACCGGCGGCATCGACTTCGTCTTGCCAACCACGGCCTCGCCCTCGTCGAGGCAGAACGCGGTGAGATAGACGAGGTGGGCGATGTTCGAGGCCCGTGTGGTGGCCTGGCTGATCACCACGCCGCCGTACGAGTGACCGACCAGCACGATGTCACCGGCAAGCCGTTCTGCGACTGCGCCCACGTGGTCGGCGTCGCCGTACAGGTCGGAGGGTTCGAGCAGCGAAACGCCGTGCCCGGGCAGGTCGACGGCGTACGACGGCAGGCCACGACGGTCGAGTTCAGCTTGCAGGGCCGCCCAACACCAGGCGCCGTGCCACGCGCCGTGCACCAGAAGAATCGATCGTGACGAAGCCATCGCCGAATCGTGACACAACGGTGAAGCGGTGTTGCGAGCGAACGCGGGCGGGTATCAGCGTCGTTCGGCGCCAGCCGATCAACGAGGCGACGACGATCACCCCGACGATGATCACCGGCTCGGGCAAGACGCCGGCAAGCAGTACCGCGACGATCGCGGCGCCGGCTCCGACTCCGATCGCCAGGCGGATCAAGGCTGCCGGAGTCGTGGGCTGGGTGCGGTACATGGGGTTCACATTCATAGAGACGTTTCGGGAGGCGGTTTAGATTCAGCTTCGGCAAGAAGTTTTGAAACTGCACGAATCGTCACGCAACCGGAACACATGGCGAGGGCTGAAGGAGAGCCGGTGTAGCACGTCGAATTAGGGTGACGGCTCGACGTGTCTGCCTCGCAATCAACGCCTTCACCATTGACGACCCGCGAGATGTGGCGATTGATTCCCGTGCGGCGGCTGCTGATCAGCAATGGCATTCTCTACTCCGGTATCGCCCTGCAGGCCACGGCGCTGCTGAAGCAGGCCTACGACATCACCGGCCGAACGTCTGATCTCGGCTGGATGGGCCTTGCCGAGTTCCTTCCCATCGCCTTGCTCGTGCTGGTCACCGGTTCCGTCGCCGACCACTTCAACCGCAAGACAATCGCCTTGATCACCGTCGGCGCCGAAATGTTCACCTCGGCGGCGCTGCTGTTCTACGCCCTCACCAAGCCGACGTCGGTCGTTCCACTGTTCGGGATCGCCTTCGCGTTCGGCATTGCCCGCGCCTTTCAAGCTCCGGCGATGCGGTCGATGCCACCGATGGTTGCGCCCGACGGGGGTCTTCCCAAAGTGATCGCCCTGTATTCGGCGACGTGGACAGGGGCGATGATCGTCGGTCCGGCGATCGGCGGGTTCCTGTACGCAATCGATCCGTGGGTGGCGTACCTCGGCTCGACCTTTTTGATTTTCGGGAGTTGGGTGGTGCTGTCGCTGCAGACCTTCCTCCGCCAGCCACCACCGCCCGATCCCGACGCCCGACCGACGCTGCGCACCGCCGTGGAGGGTCTGGTGTTCATTCGCCGCACGCCGATACTGCTGGCCGCAATCGCCCTCGACCTGTTCGCCGTGCTGTTCGGCGGCGCCGTGGCGTTGATTCCCGTGATCGCCAAGGACCGCCTCGGGGTGGGCGACGTCGCCTACGGCTGGCTGCGCGCCGCCCCGGGATTCGGGGCGGCGGCGATGGCGCGGGTGATGGCGGCCCGGCCGGTGAGACGACACGTCGGCAAGACATTGCTGACGGTCGTCGCCGTATTCGGCATCGGCACCGTGGTCCTCGGTGTGACCCGCAACTACCTGGTGGCGTTTCTCGCGCTCGTGGTGCTGTCCGCTGCCGACATGATCAGCGTGTTCATCCGCGGTTCGCTCGTGCCGCTGGTGACGCCCGACGAGAAGCGCGGCAGGGTGCTGGCCGTCGAGGCGGTGTTCATCGGCGCATCGAACGAGTTGGGGGCCTTCGAGAGCGGAATGGTCGCTCAGGCGGTCGGGACGTCGGCCACGATCATCGGTGGCGGAGTGGCGACACTGGCGGTCGTCGGCATCTGGTGGTTTGCCTTCCCCTCGTTGCGATTGATCGATCGCTTCGAGGAACTCGAGCGGCGGGACTCGACCGAGCCTCGGTGACCTGGTGACTCGACCGAGTCTCGGTGACCTGGTGACTCGACCGAGTCACAGTGAAGGTCATCAACCAGCCGCTTCACTGTTGATGTCGTCGGGTAGCTCGCCAAACGATGGCAGTATCGATCTGACCGCGGCGCTGTCTACACCGTTGACCAACGGCGTCGCCGACGAGGTGGTGATGTTCCAGATCCACAAGTCGCTCGGCCCGGTGCAACCAGTTGCCCGTGCCGACAGCACCAGCTGTTGGGCGTCGAGCCAGCCGATTGGTTCCGTCGACAGCGCGGCGAAAGCCGCCGGCTGATCGACCACCGCCGCGGAACTGAATACCTGCGCGCGAGTGAGTCCGGCGCAGTCACCGAGCCGCCAGGCGATCGCCGCATTGGGCGTCGTGCCCACCGTCAAGGCGGCAACCGGCTCGACGACCTGGATGACATCGGTGAGGGCCAGCGCGGGAAAGTCGAGGGCGTGAACGTGGAACGTGCCGTTGCGGTGATCGTGCACGAAGTAGACCCGAGATCCCGACGGGTCAGGCCCGATCTCGGTGAGAAGCATGGCCGGGTCGTCGAGTCGGGCGATCAGTCGCGGGTTCTCGCCACGATTTCCGGCGACGAACAACCCGGCGGTGCCGTCGCCGGCTTGACCGGCGGCGAAGATGTTCTTGCCGGCGGGGTGGTAGGCGGCGACATCGGTTCGCTCCAGAAAGCTGATGTCGGTGCGGGTGTCGGGCGCACCGGCTGTGCGCCACAGCAGGTGCTTGTCGGCAACTGCGGGAGCGATCAGGGCCCTGCCGGTCGGGTACGACCACGTCACCCCGGTATTGGTCGAGAGGTAGCCGGTGGGCAGGGCCTGGGCGCCGTCGAACACGGTCACCGAGTTGAGCAACACCCGGTCGCCTGCCGGCGACCATTGAATCGGTCCGGCGTTGTCGAGGGTCAGTTCCGTCAGACAACTGGTTACGCCGCCGTTGCCGGGGCCGACGCTGTAGAGGCGGGTGCCGACTTCGAAGGTGACCTCTGACGCTGGTGTGGGGGCCGAGAACACGCAGGCTCCACCGGGCAGAACGATCGTGCTCGTCGAAGCCGGCTCCGTCGAGCCAACCAGCGTTGTGGGAGGTGCAGGAGGCACGGTGTTGCTGGGTGTGCCGAGCGGTGGCAGGGTCTGCGGGGTGGTCGAACCCTCGTCGACGCTGCACGCCGTAGCCAGCACGGTGATGCCGATTGCGACGCACACCAAGCGCTTCATCACGCTCTACGGTAGATCCCCCGTGGCAGGCTGGGCGACGATGCCTGGCCGGTGGAACGCGATCGTCATCTGGGCGTTGGCCGCCGGCTGCTCGGCCGGCGGCGCTGTCACGGAGTCCACGACTCGTCCATCTGACGCCGTGGTCAGCACGACACGAGTCGCGCCGCCATCGTCGACAGCGCCGGCAGCGGCGGCGACCACGACGACATCGCCCAGGCCATTGTTCTACGTCTTCCCATTCAGCGGTAGAAAGGTCAGCTACGGCCGCCGCCACCACGACTACCCGGCCACCGATGTGTTTGGTTGTGGTACCGCAGTCGTCGCCCCGATCGCGGGCGTGATCGATCAGACGCGGACAGTGGACCCGTGGGTGCCGAAGACCAACGACCCGGCGACCCGCGGCGGGAAGTACGTCGCCATGCTGGGCGACGACGGCGTGCGCTACTACTTCGCTCATCTCGAACGTGTCGAGGTGCAACCCGGCGACGCGGTCCGCGCCGGCGACCCGCTGGGCATCATGGGGCAGACCGGCAACGCCCGAAAGTCCGCCTGCCACACCCACTTCGGCATCTCCTGGCCGTGCGATCGCAACGAATGGGCCGTCCGCCGCGGCGAGGTCTGGCCGTGGAAGTACCTCGACGCGTGGCGCACTGGCGAACAGCTGTCGCCCGTCGACGAGGTCGCCGCCGCAGAGGCCAAGAATCCCGATGCGTGCACCCTGGCCGGCCTGACCCCGACCGCCGCTGATGCTTAGCGTCGCTTGACCAGCCAGCGCAGGCGGCGAGCCCGTTCGAATGCCGACTCGCCGGCAAGCTGGCCGATGCTCGTCGCCAGGGTGGGGTAGATGTGCACGAGCTGGGCCACCTCGTCGAGCTTCATCCCCTTGCGGATCGCCAGCGCCAGCTCGTGGATCAACTCGCCTGCGGATGGGGCGAGAATGTGGGCGCCGACCATTCGTCCCTTCGCCGTGATCACAATGATGGTGCCGGCAGTCATGCTGTCGGCGCGGGCCCGGTCGTTGTGTTCGAGCCCGATCTGCCAGACATCGATGTCGTCACCGAATTGCGCTTCTGCTGCGGCGATGGTCAGGCCCGCATGGGCCAGCTCGGGATCGGTGAAGGTACACCACGGAATGAAGTCATCGACGCTGCCCTTGCCCGGGAAAAACATGTCACGCACGGCGCGGACGCCCTCGTAGCCGGCCGAGTGGCTGAACAGGTAGCGGCCGGCGACATCACCGACGGCGTAGATCGACCTGACCGTGGTGCGACCTCGTCCGTCGACGGTGACGGCGCTGGGGGTCGGTTCGATTCCGACGGTCTCCAGTCCGAGGCCCTCGATGTTCGGTCGGCGGCCCACCGCAACCAGGACATTGTCGACGGTGATATCGATCGCCCGGCCGCCGACGACGACGGAGACGACCTTGTGCCCACCGACAACTCGCACGGCTGTCACCGTGGCGGCGAGGTGCACGGCGACGCCCTCGGCACGCAATCTGGCGAGCAGCATCTCGGCGAGTTGTGGCTCGTCACGAGGCAATATGGTGTCGCCACGTTGCAGCACCGTGGTCTCGATGCCGAGCCGGGTGAACGCCTGGCCCATCTCGATGCCGATTGGCCCACCACCGATGATCGCCACCGATAGCGGTGGCTCGTCCAACTCGAACAGGTTCTCGCTCGTCAGGTATCCGGCGTCGGCCAGCCCGGGTACATCCGGTTCGATCGGTCGGCTGCCTGTGCACAGCAGGATGAATCTGGTGTCGAGCCTTCGCTCGCCGTTGACCGTCACCTCGTTGGGACCGGTGATGGTTGCCTGCCCGTGGATCACGTCCAACCCCAGGTCGCGGTAGCGCCGAGGGTTGTCGTCGGTAGCTGCGATTTCCGCTTGAATGGCGCGGATGCGCCTCCACACCATTGCAAGATCGACTTTCGGCTGTGCGGCGCCGATGCCGTAACGATCGGCGTGACGGATGGTGTGGGCGACCTTGGCCGAAGCGAGCAGGGCCTTCGACGGAACGCAGCCGGTCCACAAGCAGTCACCGCCAACGCGGGCGCGCTCGACGACGGCGACGTTCAGATCCAAGGTGGCGCTGAACTCGGCGGCGATGAGGCCCGCTGAGCCCATGCCGACGATCACCAGGTCGTAGCGATCCGGCATCGGATAGGTCTCGGAGATCTGAGGACCTGCTTCAATTGCGCCGGCGGGGACACGTACATTCAGAAGGGAACAGTAATGAAGAACTTCATAAAGGAGTTCAGGAACTTCATCACCACCGGCAACGTGATCGAGTTGGCCGTCGCGGTCATTTTGGGTTTGGTCGTCAGTGCAGCGGTGAAGTCGTTTACCGAGGACATCTTGATGAACTTCGTCGCTGCGATTTTCGGCAAGCCCGACTTCTCGGGTTTGACGTTCAAGCTCGGCAAGGGCGTGATCGCCTACGGCAACTTCATCAATGCCCTGATCGCCTTGGTGGTCACAGGTCTGGTGCTGTTCATGATCATCAAGGCTTACAACAGGCTGCGCAAGCCGGTCGAGGTCGCCCCACCCGGGCCGAGCCAGATCGATTTGCTCACCGAGATCCGCGATTCGCTGAGGGCGCGCAGCTGAGCCGTTCACTCCTGTGGTAGGGGCGGTGCGACTGTGCCGCCCGCTTGACGTTTGTTCAACCTGACTTGCGCCGGTGCGACGGCGCTGGCTCCAATGGAGGGATGCGAGCGCGACGCGAGGTCATCTGCAGCGTGCTCGGCGTTTTTCTGGTGGCCTGCTCGGCGGCAGCGTCGGCGCCCGCTGCGTCCCACGATCCGACGATCGAGGGCGTCGGCATGCTGCCTGTTAGCAGCCCCGATTCCGAATCTGTCGGCGGCGATGTCGAGACCGTTCCATCGACCGCAGCCACGACAACCCTGCCACCGGCGCAACCGATCGGCGCGCTGGTCACCGGTAACAAACTGCTGATGATCGGTGACTCGATCACCGCCTCGGCGGCGAAGCGCTACGGCGGCGAACTGTGCAACGCCCTCGTTCCCCTTGGATGGCAGGTCGAGGTGGATGCCGAGCCGAGCCGGTTCGTCGATTTCGGCAATCAGGTGCTCGAGCGTCGGCTGGCAGCGGGTTGGGACGCCGCCTATGTGTTCCTCGGCACCAACTACCACGGCGATCAGCAGTCGTACCTCAGGCAACTGGAGAGGATTGTCCAGCGCCTGGCACCGGCACCGGTGGTGCTGTTGACCGTGACCGAATTCGAAGAAAGCCGTCGCGAGGTGAATGACGCCATCACCTTGGTCACCGCTGAATTCGCCAACGTGCATCTGCTCGACTGGGGTGCCATCGCCGCCGCGGATGCGCCGACGATCCTGCGCGGCGACGGTCATCACCTCACTACCGAGGGGCGAGCAGCGTTGGCATCCACCGTCGCCGGTGTGATGGGCGCGGCACCGACACAGCCGGGCGAGTGCCTCGGCACCTCGTTCAGCAACGACTCGGGCAAGAGCGTGAACGGCAGCGACACCCCGTCGAAGAAGAAGGTCGGCACGCCGACGCCGACCACCGCCGTCAAGAGACCAACTTCGACGACGGTCAACTTCGGGGCGCCGCCGACCATTCCTATCGCACCCACGACCGCCGCCCCCTCACCGGCACCCACGACCGCCGCCCTCTCACCGCCAACGACCGCCGCCCCGCCACCGCCAACGACCGCCGCCCCGCCACCGACCGCCGCCGCCCCGCCACCGACCGCCGCCGCCCCGCCACCGACCACCACCGCCGCCGCCGCCCAGCCCGCCGCCGCTTCGTCCAGCGCAGCCCCCTGACCGTTACGGGGCGAGGGACCGCAGCGCGGAAACGGGCATGTTGCGCAGCACGCCATAGGCGATGATCAGCGCAGGCATCGCCAGCGCCATCCACCGCGCGGCGCGCCGTGGCAGCCTCACCGGTGGGCGTCCCCAAGACACCCGCAACCATCCCAGCCACGCCATTGTGATCGCCGCCAACGCCAACGGGGTGAAGACGTTGTAGCCCAGCGCCGCGCCGAAGTGACCGTGCAACAGCTGGTACGTGCCGCGCGTGAGACCGCAGCCGGGGCACCACAGCCCCGTGATCTGGTGGAACGCGCAACTCGGATACCGCGAACCAGGGGCAGCAGGATCGTGCCTGGCGACAACGACAGCGGCGGCGGCCAGGGCGCCAGCGCAGGCGATCGGCGCCGCCCGACGGGCGAGACCGCTGCGCAGCGACAGCGGCATCACGAGTTCCATCGCTCCATCGTACGACGCTTGGCGTTGCGGACTCGACGTTTCCCCGCCACGATGGGCGGCCATGTTGCAGGTCCACGCGCTGTCGGTGGAAATCGGTGGTCGCCAGATCATCGAGGGCGCCTCGTTCACGGTGATGCCCCGCGACAAGGTCGGCCTGGTCGGCCGCAACGGCGCCGGCAAGACCACATTGTTCCGCGTGCTCGGCGGGGCACTCGAACCGACTGGTGGCAAGATCCTTCGCAAGGGTGGGTTTGGATACCTCCCGCAGGATCCGCGCATCGCCGGTGTGCTCGACGGTCGTAGCGGGATCACCCACGTGCTCTCCGGGCGGGGTATCGATGAAGAACTGGTCCGCATGGAGAAGTTGCGCCTCACCATGGAAGAGGAAGCCAGCGAGCGCAACGTCAGCCGCTACAGCCGGGCCCACGACGAATTCGCATCCTCCGGCGGATACGGGGCCGAGAGCGAGGCGCGATCGATCGCCGCCGGGCTCGGGCTGGGTGGCGATCGGCTGGAACTGCCGATCGGCGTGCTCAGCGGCGGGGAGCGCCGGCGAGTGGAGCTGGCCCGCATTCTCTTCGCCGGATCCGACGTGCTGTTGCTCGACGAGCCCACCAACCACCTCGACCTCGACGCCAAGTCGTGGCTGCTGCAATTCCTGCGCAACTACCGTGGCGCGCTGCTGGTGATCAGCCACGACCTCGACCTGCTCGACGAGGCGATCACCAGGGTGCTGCACCTCGATCGACCGGCGGAGGATGCGCTCGGCGAGCTGGTCGAATACAAGGGCACGTACAGCCAGTACCGGGAATCGCGGGCGAGGGACGAGGAGCGGCTGGCCAAGAAGGCGGCGTTGCAATCCAAGGAGATCGCCCGCTTGCAGACCCTTGTTGATCGATTCGGTGCCAAGGCCAGCAAGGCGGCGATGGCTCACAGCAAGGAGAAGCAGATTGTCCGTCTCGAGACGCAACGCGTCCATGTCGGCAAGGGTGATCGCACCTTGCGGGTGCGGTTCCCCAACCCTCCGACGAGCGGCGTCACGGTGATCACCGCACAGCGATTGTCGAAGGCCTACGGTGGCCCACCTGTTTTCGAAGATGTGTCGTTCGATGTCGGCCGCGGCGACCGACTGTTGGTGCTCGGTCTCAACGGCGCCGGCAAGACCAGCCTTCTGCGCATTCTGGCCGGCGAGACCACCGCCAATTCCGGTGCGTTCAGCTTCGGCCACAACGTCAATGTCGGTTACTACGCCCAAGAGCACGACAACCTGCAAGGTGACGCTTCGTTGCTCGACAACATCCGCGAGGCGGTTCCCGACGATGTCGTGCTGACCGAGACGCAGCTGCGCGGCCTGCTCGGCATGATGGGCCTCAGCGGCGAGAAGGTCTACCAGGAAAGCTCCACCCTGTCGGGCGGCGAGAAGACCAAGCTGGCCCTGGCGATGTTGATGGTCGGCCGCAACAACGTGTTGTTGCTCGACGAGCCGACCAACAACCTCGACCCGCCCAGCCGGCAGTCGGTCACCGACGCTTTGACCGGTTGGAAGGGCACGATCGTGTACGTCAGCCACGACACCCAGTTCGTCGAACAGTTGCGGCCGACGAAGGTGTTGCTGATGCCCGATGGGCTGGTCGACTACTTCAACAAGGACTGGCTGGAACTCGTTTCGCTGGCGTAGTGGTCGGTACGGTGCGCTTATGCGTATCGGTATAAGCAGTACCAAGATCGACAACGCCACCGTCGACGACGTGATCGTCGAGGTGCGCCAGGCTGCCGATGACGGCTTCAGCACCTTCTGGGCGTCGCAGATCTTCAGTCACGACACCTTGACCGTGTTGGCAATCGTCGGTCGCGAAGTGCCCGGTATCGAGCTTGGCACTGCCGTTGTTCCGACGTACCCGCGGCATCCGATGATGTTGGCTCAGCAGGCGTTGACGGTGCAGGGTGCAACCGGTGGGCGCTTGGTGCTCGGGATCGGTCTGTCGCACCAGATCGTCGTCGAGATGATCTGGGGCCTGTCATTCGACAAGCCCGTGCGTCATCTGCGCGAGTACCTCTCGGTGCTGGTGCCGCTGTTGGAGGGCAAAGCCGCGGCGTTCAACGGTGAGACCTACCGGGTCAACGGTGCCGTCAACGTTGCCGGGGGTTCGCGCCCGCCGATACTGGTGGCGGCGCTCGGCGCCCAGATGCTGCGTGTCGCCGGCACGCTCGCCGATGGCACCACGACATGGTGCGTGGGCCCGAAGACGTTGCGCGAGCTGACGATCCCGACATTGCGTCAAGCTGCCGCCGACGCCGGCCGGCCGGACCCGCGAGTCGTGTGCGCCTTGCCGATCTGTGTCACCGACGACGTCGAAGCCGCCCGCCGGAGGGCCTCGAAGGTGTTCGCCGTGTACGACACCTTGCCCAGCTACAAGACGATGATGAACAACGAAGGTGTCGGCGGGCCGGCGGATCTGGCCATGTGCGGTACCGAGGCAGAGGTGCGCGACCAACTCATCGAACTCCGATCGGTTGGTGTCACCGACTTCAACGCTGGTGTGTTTGCACACGATCCCGAGGAGATCGCCCGCACCAAGGCTGTGCTCGGCGAATTCGCATCGCCAGATTGAATCAGCTCAGGCTGACGGGCGTTCCACCGGGAGGCTTGTTGACCATCGCGTAGAAGTCGTTGCCCTTGTCGTCGACAACGATGAAGGCCGGAAAGTCGCGGACTTCGATCTTCCAGATCGATTCCATTCCGAGTTCGGCGTATTCGAGGACGTCGACCCTGGTAATGCAGTCCTGCGCCAATCGGGCCGCCGGACCACCGATCGAGCCGAGGTAGAACCCGCCGTAGGCCTGGCAGGCCTCGGTCACCTGGCGACTGCGGTTGCCCTTGGCGAGCATCACCAAGCTGCCTCCGGCCGCCTGGAACTCGGCGACGTAGCTGTCCATCCGGCCGGCTGTGGTCGGGCCGAACGAGCCGCTGGCCATGCCCGCCGGTGTCTTGGCCGGGCCGGCGTAGTACACGCAGAAGTCACGCATGTACTGCGGCAGACCGAGACCTTCGTCGAGGCCTTGCTTCAACTTGGCGTGGGCCAGGTCGCGGGCCACCACCATCGGGCCGGTCAGCATCTCCCGGGTCTTGACCGGGTAGCGACTCATGTCGGCACGGATCTCGTCCATCGGGCGGTTGAGGTCGATGCTGACGGCCTCTTCATCGAGGTGCTCGTCGATCACGTCCGGTAAGAACCGCGCCGGATTGGTTTCGAGGCGTTCGAGGAACACACCATCGGCGGTGATCTTGCCCAGCGCCTGGCGATCGGCGCTGCACGACACCGCCATCGCCACCGGGCAACTCGCCCCGTGGCGCGGCAAGCGGATGACACGCACGTCGTGGCAGAAGTACTTGCCGCCGAACTGGGCACCGATACCTGTCTGCTGGCTGAGTGCCAGCACCTTGGCCTCGAGGTCGATGTCGCGGAAGGCATGGCCGGCGATCGAGCCGCTGGTCGGTAAGCCATCGAGGTACTTGGTGGTGGCCAGCTTGGCCGTCTCGACGGCGTACTCGGCCGAGGTGCCGCCGATCACGACGGAGAGGTGATAAGGAGGGCAGGCTGCGGTGCCAAGTGTCTTCATCTTGTCGAACAACCACGGCAGCAATGTCTGTTCGTTGAGCAGCGCCTTGGTCTCCTGGAAGAGGTAGCTCTTGTTGGCGCTGCCACCGCCTTTGGCGATGAACAAGAACTTGTAGCTGTCGCCGTCGACAGCGGCGATCTTGATCTCGGCCGGCAGATTGTTGGCGGTGTTCCTCTCCTCGTACATCGTCAGCGGCGCCATCTGGCTGTATCGCAGGTTCGACGTGAGGTAGGTGTTGTACACGCCGCGGGCGATCGCCGCCTCGTCGCCGCCCACACGATCGGCGGAGGCTGTCAACACGAACTGGCCCTTCTTGGCCTTGATTATGGCCGTCCCGGTGTCTTGGCACATCGGCAGCACCCCGCCGGCGGCGATGTTGGCGTTCTTCAACAGGTCGAGGGCCACGAACCGGTCGTTATCGCTGGCTTCGGGGTCGTCGAGGATGTTGCGCAACTGCTGCAAGTGGGCGGGCCGCAACAGGTGGGCGATGTCGCGCATTGCCGTCTCGGTGACAAGGGTCAGGGCTTCGGGCTCGACGCGCAGGAAGACCCCGGCAGCGGTGTCGATGGTCGAGACGCCGTCGGTGGTCAGCAGCCTGTAATCGGTCGTATCGGGCCCGAGCGGGAGCAGTTCGGTAAAGGCGAACTCTGGCATGACCTCACGCTACGGGAGACCGAGCGCTGCGCGCACAACAGTGAGCTCATCAGTCGTGGTCGGTTGGCGCGGTACGACCGCACCTTCCGCAACGAGAATCGCAATGCTCGAGACGCGTACATCGGGGCTGAACGGGAGCGGTTGGTGGTTGGGGTCGGCCTGAGGCGCAAGACCGGAACCGGCGATCAACTCGAGCGTGCGGCGCTCGTCGGCCGCCCGCTCGGCCCAGGCAGCGCTGTTGGTACGCAGCGACCCCAGGCTCAAGAAGATCGCCATGAGCAAGAGCACCCTTCCGACGCACTGCGCCTCGAACGAGATCCGCCGGAGCTGATCGACTGCGAGGGCGAACACCGGGGCGATGAGCATGGCTCCCATGTACTCGTAGCGTGAGCTGGCAGCGTTGTCGAGACCGAGGCCAACCCGTTGGGTCCCGAGGCCGAAGAACATCACCGCGGTTGTCAACCATAGGGTGAGGACGAGACTTTGTACACGCCAGCCCGGATAACGCCAGAACGCGACGCCAAGCGCGGCCAGTGCTCCCCCGAGGGCGACGACAGCGGCAACCCCGGCGATCGCCGTCAAGCCGGTGAGACCTTCGAATGTCGCAGTCACCCCGCGCACGACGTACGCCGGCACCTGGGCGAGCGAGCCGCCGGTCGAATCCTCGGGCGAGTCGCCACCCCAGGCCCACCACCACCACCCCAGCGCAAGCGCCTGGGGGACGACGGCGACGGCGACGGCGACCCAGCGCTGGCGCAGTGCGAGGAAGATCGCGACCCCGACGAGGAAGAAACCGCCGAACCCCGAAGAGATCGTTCCGATGACGGCGAGCGCCGACCCGGCGACGTCACGTCGATCGACCGGGCCGTCATGATCGACAAGGAGAACCTGCACCAGAAATCCGAGCAGTGACAATCCGTAGGTGATCTGGATCGCGAAGACGATGTTCTCCCAGCCCGCGCCGAACACAAGCAGGGTTGTGCAGACCAGTGTCGTCGTCCACGGTTGGACACCTGCCCGGCGGCACAGCGCCCGCACGGCCAGCACGATCGCCAGGTGGAGGGCCATGTTCACGGCGAGGAAGGGCCAGTACGAGCCGATCCCGAACATGTTCTCGATTGCCCGGTAGACAAGAAGTGGTGCGGTCATCCAATGACCGGCCGTCGGCAGAAACAGCCACTCGTCCCAGCCCACCTGCTCGCGGATCTGGTTGCGAGTGAGGATGAAGGCCCAGTCGTCGCGGATGAACCACTGCGTCCGACCGACCACGTACATCACCGGCACGGTCAGCGCGACAGCAAGCCGAAAGGTCCACACCGCCGCCTCGTCGCGGCGCACCCACGACCAGGTGGACTGCGCCCGAACGCCGACTCGATCGGTGAGGTTCACGACGGCTTCGGCCGTGCTGAATCGGCCGGCTTGCGCAACACGACGATCGTCGAGAGGCCGAACGGCAGGCAGGCCCAGCGGCGCGATAGCAGCCGCGCCTCGAGGCGCACTGCGGCCGTGAGTAACCCGTTCGTCCAACGCAGGCCGCGTGGCATCGGCTTGACGTCGGAGTCGGCGGCGGCCAGGCGGATCCGCATCAGCACGAGCCGGCGCACAGCGGCAACCGGGAACAGCACAGTGTTCGCGTACGTGCGGCGCTCGACCTCCAAGCCCGCCTGTCGGGCGAGCATCGACAGCTGACGGAGGGTATACCGACGGTGGGTGTGCAGAGCCGTGTCGTGAGCGCTGCGCATCCACTCGTAGGCCGCGCCCCTCACGAAGGCGACACCTCCGGGCCGCAGCACCCGGTACATCTCGGCGAGCGCCCGCTCGTCGTCGCCCTCTCCCGGCAACTGCACGAGCACATCAAAGCTGGTGGCGATGTCACAGCTGTCGTCTGCGTACGGCAGGTCGGTCGCCGATGCGAGTGCGACGTGCTGATTGCCACGGGTGCGACAGAACAGCAGGGCTTGCTCAACGACGTCGATGCCACCGATTGTCGCGCCATCGCCATAGCGCTGCAGCCAGGTGAGGTTGCCTCCGGTGCCGCAGCCGAGATCGAGGATCACCCGTTCGCCCTCGGCGCGCAGGACCGGGCGTGCCGATTCGACAACCGGGTCGAACAGCGCCGCTTGCACGTCGCGCATCCCGACGAACCACCAGAAGGTGTCCTCCAGTTGGTGGAGGTGCTCGAAGTCCTCATCGCGCACGGCGCACGACCATACGGAACCACAGGGCGAAAAGCTGGCGGGCGCTGCGGGCGATCGCCGGAACACGGAAAAACTGCGACCGGCCGGCCGGGCGGAAGTAATGGTGCACAGGGGTCTCGACGAAGCGGGCACCGGACTCGGAGAAGCTGCGCATCATCTCGACGCATATCACTCCGGTGGTCGACGTCAGTGGGCGGTCGATGATCAGTTGCCTGCGGAACAGGCGGAAGTCGCAGTCGGTGTCGCGCACCTTGAGGTTGAAAAGTCGCTTGACGACATGGTGATAGCAGCGCCCGATCACTTTGCGGTACCACGAGTCGCCGCGGCCGATCTTGTAACCCTGCACGACATCGATGTCGCCGGTGGCCAAAGGCACGAGTAGGGCTACCTCGCGGGCGTCGTACTGGGCGTCGCCGTCGGTGTAGAAAATCCACTCGTACCGCGCCGCAGCGAAGCCGCTGAGCAACGCCTTGCCGTAGCCGCCGTTGGTCTCGTGGTGGATCACTCGCAACCACGGTCGGTCGCTGGCCCAGGCATCGAGTGTCGCCCGTGAACCGTCGGCCGATCCGTCGTTGACGACGATCACCTCGACGGTGGCGACCAGTGGTGACAACGCCGTGTAGACGTCGTCGATCAGTCCGCCGATGGTTGTCTCGTCGTTGTAACAGGGGAACACCGCAGAGACGCTGTCGACCGTCGTCATTCGTTCAGCCCCGCCAGGGCGGTGCACACCTGATCGACCTCGGCCTCGCTCATCTCCGGGAAGCATGGCACGCTGACGCACTCCGCGGCCCAGGCCTCGGCTTGCGGGCACGGTGCGTGCAGGAGTTCGCGGTACGCCGGCTGCTGGGTGATTGCCAGCGGGTAGTGGACGGCACTGGCAACGCCATCGGCTTCGAGCGCCATGCGGGTGCTGGCTCGATCGGCGCTACGAAACACAGCGAGATGGTAGGCGTGGCTCGGATGCGGGGCCTGCCAACCGAGGCCAGGGGCGGCCTCCCGATACCGACCGACGATCTCTCGACGTCGTTCGACATCGGTTGTCAGATCCCTCAGCGCCAGGCGCAGCCACGCCGCCTCGACCTCGGACATCCGGAAGTTTTGGGAGACGAACTCGTGCACGTACATGGTGGTCATTCCATGAACTCGAAGTGTGCGAATTCGATCGGCGATACCGGCGCGGTTGGTGACGATGGCACCGCCGTCGCCGATTCCTCCGAGGTTCTTGGTCGGGTAGAAGCTGTACGCCGTTGCCGCCGAGCGGCCCGGGTCGAGCAGCGCTCCGTGCGCTTGCGCGGCATCTTCTATGACCACGAGGTCGGTCGCCGGCAGTTCGGCCGGGTATCCGTAGAGGTGCACGACGATGACCGCCTTGGTTCGTGGAGTGCGGGCTGCGGCGACGCTTTCGGTGGTGATGCACGCCGTACGTGGGTCGACGTCACTGGCCCGTGGGACCGCGCCGACCGCAGCGACCGCCGACGCGGTGGGCACGGCGGTGAAAGCCGGTACCAGCACCTCGTCGTCGGGGCCGAGCCCTGCCGCTGCAAGTGCGAGTTGGAGCGCGCCGGCGCCTGACGACACGGCGACGCAGTGCTGGGCGCCGAGCCACTCGGCAAATTCGGATTCGAACGCAGACAGTTCAGCCCCCAACAGGAAGCTGCCGCTCGCCGCGATTCGTTCCGCCGCTTTCGCGAACTCCGAGGCAAACCGCTGTCCGCGCCGACTCAGGTCGACGACAGGTACCACGGATTACCACGATAGAAGGTCGCTGTCGCCCGAAGCCCGTCATCGAGCGCGGTGGTCGCCTTCCATCCGAGCACTTCGGCGATAGTGGTTCCGTCGGTATGGAAAGAGCCGATGTCGATCCGCTGCTGGTCTTCGGGCCATTGGACGAGTTTCACACCACCGGCGCTGCCGGTCGTCTCGATGATCACCGCGGCGATTTCGGCCAGCGACTGGTCGACGACATGGCCGACGTTGAAGACCCTGCCGATCCCCTCGGGGGCTGTAGCTGCCAACAATGCATCTACGACGTCGTCGACGTACACACAGTCTCGGCGCTGCGCACCGTCACCGAAGATGCGGAGCTCCTCGCCCAGCAAGGCCTGGCGGATGAAGACGGGTAGAAAGCCCAACTCGTCGCTGGTCAACCGCTGGCGTGGTCCGTAGACGTTGGTCAGCCGCAGGCTTGTCGTCGGCATCGCGTGGGCCGAGTGATACACCATGTGGAGCTGTTCGCCGGCCAACTTCGAGACACCGTTGACGTCCATCGGCCTGGTCGGGTGCAATTCGTCGACCGGTGACCGCAGTGGCCGGCCGTAGACCTGTCGCGTCGAGGTGTGCACGACTCGCACCGTCGGGTTGACGCCCCGGAGTATTTCCAGCAACGCCGCATGGGTGATGGTGTTGAAGTGGAGATCGAGCAGCGGATCACGCATCGAGGCCATATGACTGACCTGCCCGGCGAGGTTGAAGATGATGTCGGCCCCGGCGACGACGTCGGCCACGACGGGGTCGCCGATTTCAGCCTCGACGATCTCGACGGGGAGGCCGTCGACGTTGCGGCGATCGCCGCCGTGACCTTCGATCAACGCATCGATGATCCGCACTGTCGAGCCAAGCCTGACCAGTTCTCGAGCGAGGTTGGACCCTATGAACCCAAGCCCACCGGTGACCACGCAGAGGGTCGACGACAGGTCGTTGGTGTGGGCCATCCCACCGATGTTAGAGAACCTGCTGGTCGTCAGAGGGTGACGCCGTAGGACTCGTCGAAGAACGCCGCGGCGATGTAGTCGGGATGCAGGTACCCGAACCCCTTGACACCCCACGCCGTACCCCAGCTGTTGCGGACGATGAACCGACCATCGGCGCGATACCCGACGATGCAGATGGCGTGGCCGCCGCGGACGGTGTCGGGATGGAACGTGTCGATCTTGCCCTTGTTGGCGCCGGCGTTGTCCCACGATGAGTCGACGTTGAACGCGGCCAGGATCGGACCGGTCGTGGCCAGCCACGTCTTCCAACTGTGCAGGTTTCTGTGGAGGTTGAAGTACGCCGAAACCTTGCGCTGAGCGCAGCTGGCGTAGAAGGCGTTGTCGTTTCCCACGTACATCTTGGTCTGGATGTGGAAGGGAAGGTCGTCCATCAACGCCACACCATGCTTACGGGCGATATCGACGGCGGCCTTCAGTGTCGTGCCGGCGCCCTCGATGAAGCTCTCCGGACGGGTGGTGATGGTGTCGGTTTCCTTGCTCGCCATCCACACGTGCCTCGGTGACAGGAGTTGCTTCTGGCCGATTCGCCCGGCCTTCGCCATGTGCCAACGCACCACGCCGTCGGCGGTCGCCCAACCGACGCACGATCCGGTGTTCTCCTGGCTGTTGATCGCCCACCACGTTGCGCGCAGATCGACGGATGTCGGCAGAGCAGCGGGCGCGCCGATCGTGCCGGCCTCGATCGAGTCGATGAGCTGCCAGTCGTTGTCGGTCCCCCTGGATGGGACGACGTTGCAGATGAACCGGTCGAAGCCGTCCTTCGCGCCTTTTGGTTTGTTCGCCGCGGCAACCTTCTTGGCCGCGCCGGCTTTTGCCGAACTCTTCTTCGATGCTGATTCCTTCGATGCCATGTCCGTCTCCTTTATGAGGTGCCTGCGGAGAGGACCTCGCAGCTGCCATCGTAGATACATGTCGTCGGTCGCTCAATCCATTGGGCGATCCTTCAACCGCTTCGGCGCTGCGGTGGCCGGATCCACCGGCCACTGATGCTTGGGGTAGCGCCCGGCGAGTTCCTTGCGAACCATCGCCCACGACCCGGACCAGAACCCAGGCAGGTCCTGAGTGATCTGGATCGGCCGATCAGCCGGCGACAACAGTTCGACGGTCAGGGCGATGCCCGTGGCGATGGTCGGGTGGGTCAGGGTGCCGAACATGTCTTGGACTCGCACCGACACCGTGGGGTTGTCGCGCTGATAGTCGATCACGACGGTGCGGCCGGCGGAGGTCGTCAACGTGGCCGGCACCAACTTCGCCAACTGTGTCTGTTGATCCCACGACAGCATCGTGGTCAGCACCATCTCGACGTCGATCCCGGCGAGATCGGCGCGGTTGGTTGCATGGCGCAGGAACGGCGCCAACCAGTCGGCCAACGTGGCGAGCAGCGTCTTGTCGTCGACCGTCGGCCACTCGCCGGTGAGGTGAGCGGAGGCGAACGCCAGCCGCCGCCGCAGCTGTTGGGCGCTGCTCGTCCAATTCATTACGCCCAGTCGGGTCGCCCGCACCCGTTCGACCAGGGCGGCGACGGTTGCTTCTCCCGCCAGTGCCGGGCGGTACTGCTCGTCGAGCAGCATCGACCCGAGCCGCATGGTCTCGTGCGACACCAGGTCGTCGCGCTGCTTGTCCCACGTCAGCACCTGTAGCCGCTCGACGTCGTCGCCGAGTGAGGCGATCAGGTCGGCGGCATCGATTCCCGCACCGATACGGACGCGAGCGCTGCTGCGGTTGCCATCGAGGTCGGCAGCAACGATGAACCGTTCGTCGGCCAGCGCGTCGGTTACGGCGACCCAGGCACCCGTACCGGTACGCATCTGGAATTGCCCCGGCTGCCGGCGGCGGGCGGCCACTCGGTCGGGGAAGGCGAGGGCGAGTGCGGCTCCGGTGTGTTCTGCAGCGATGGTGTCGAAGTCGAGGTGGGCGTCGCTGCGCCAGGCGATGTCGGCAGCCCGGTCGCGGATGCGGGCGACATCGCGCCGGTCGGCGCGCTCGTGGTGATCGTGCCCGCACACGACCCTCACACGCAGCGCGAGATCTGCGGGCAGTTCGTCGGCCCTGCCGCGCAATACGTCGCGCTCGTCGAGGATGGCTGCGATCAGGCAGGCCAGGCCGTTGTCGGTGGATGGCGCCGCCACGACCATCCGCGCCAGGCGTGGATGCAGCGGCAGTGCCGACATCGATCGGCCGGTCGATGTCGGTCGGCCGCCGGCGTCGAGCGCGCCGAGGCGCTGGAGCAGTTCGTGAGCCTGCTTCAGCGCTCGTGCAGGGGGCTGATCGATGAACTGCAGCTCGCTCGACGGTGTTCCCCACACGGCCAGTTCGAGGGCGACACCGGCCAGGTCGACCTGGGTGATCTCGGCCTCGAGATGGGCTCGGCGGGTCGCATGTTCGAGCTTGCTCCACAACCGGTAGGCGATGCCGGGTTCGGTGCGCCCGGCCCGCCCGGCGCGCTGATCGGCCGAGGCTCGGCTGGTGCTCACCGTGGTGAGGCGGGTCATGCCGCTGCCGACATCGTGCCGCGGTACGCGAGCCAAGCCGGCATCGACCACGATGCGCACACCGCTGACCGTCAACGACGACTCGGCGATGTCGGTGCTCAACACCACCCGACGCCGCCCGATCGGCGACGGCATCAACGCCGCGTCCTGCTCCGCCAGCGACAGCGCACCGGCCAGCAGGCGAACGTCGACGTCGGGCCCGACGCGGTCGGCGATCAATTGCTCGACACGTCGGATCTCGCCGATCCCCGGCAGGAAGACAAGCACGTCGCCGGGTTCGTCGTTCAGCGCCCGAAGCACAGCCTCGCTCGTGGCCTGTTCGATACGCGCGCCCTTCATCATCGGGAGCCAGCGAACGTCGACACCGAACGAGCGGCCGACACTCTCGATTGTCGGCGCGTCTCCGAATGCTGCTGTCAACCTGGCCACGTCAGGAGTCGCCGACATCGCCAGCAGCCGGAGATCGGGGCGCACCGTGGCTCGTGCGTCGAGTGCGAACGCCATCCCGATGTCGGTGGGCACATTGCGTTCGTGGACCTCGTCGAAGATCACCAGCCCCACGCCGGGTAGTGCCGGGTCGTGCTGCAGCCGGCGGGTCAGCACACCTTCGGTGACGACCTCGATCACTGTGTCGCGGCCGATCCGGCGCTCGTCCCTCGTCTGGTAGCCGACGAGCCCGCCGACCTCGGTTCCGAGCAGGAAGGCCATCCGCCGCGCCGCGGCGCGGGTCGCCAGCCGTCGCGGTTCGAGCATGACGATGCGACCGGTGAGCCACGCCTGTTCGATCAGCCACAGCGGGGCAACCGTCGTTTTACCGGCACCGGGTGGGGCGACCAGCAACGCCGATCCGTGTCGCTCGAGCGCCGCCGCCAACTGTGGCAGCACCTCGACAACGGGGAGGTCACGAGCGGCGGCCGGCAGCGCCACGTTCAGCCGAGTGCCGGCGTGCCGTGGAACGACCCTGGATCACCGGCCACAGGGATGGTCGGGCTGATCCATGCCGTCGCCGTGGCGATGTGCTCGGCGACCTTACGCCACTCGGCCGCGTTCCATCCCTCGGCGCAGGCCTGGAGCGTGCCATCGAGGCGGACG
>JANNHY010000107.1:0-13075 GCA_031404635.1 Ilumatobacteraceae bacterium | reverse complement strand
AGTGGAGTGTTTCGCGCCCCTTGATTTCAGGGGGTGGTCGCGACGAGTCGTTCGAATCGTTCGGCTGGAGTCTGCCACTCGAGGGTCATGCGGGGTCGTTCATTGAGCAGCGCGGCGATGTCGTCGAGCTCGTCTTGGGTGTGCATGGACAGGTCGGTGCCTTTCGGCAGGAACTGGCGAACTAGCCCGTTCCAGTTCTCGTTGCTGCCACGCTGCCAGGGTGAGTGCGGATCACAGAAGTAGACCGGGACACCAGTCTCGACGGTCAAGCGGGCGTGGTCGGCGAGTTCGGTGCCTTGGTCCCAGGTGATCGAGCGGGCCAGGTGTTCGGGCAGGGTGACGACATGCTCGGCGATCCTGTCGGCGACATGGGCAGCGTTCTTGCTGTCGATCTTGATCAACATCCCGAACCGGGTCGACCGCTCGACCAACGTCGCCACCGCGGATCGACCGTATGCGCCGATGATCAGGTCGCCTTCCCAATGCCCCGGCACCGCCCGGTCGTCGGCTTCGGCGGGTCGTTCGGAGATGTTGATCATCCCCACGATCCCGTTCCCACCGCGGCTCGCACGGCCGTGCTGCACACGCCTCGCCCGCCCCGAACGCAGACAGGCGGCGAGTTGTTTACGCAGCTCAGGCTTGGCCTGCACAAAGATCGCTTGATAGATCGCCTCGTGGGACACGCACCACTGTGGCTCACCGGGATGCTCGCTGCGCACCGTTCGCGAGATCTGCTGGGGTGACCACTTCTTGGTCAACAACAGTTCTTGCACCCGCGCCCACACCTGTGGCCGCTCGACGGTCCAACCCTGCTTGGGACGGCACGCCAGCCGGGCCGCCTGGTTGTCCGCAACCGCGGCCCGATATCCGTGCCGGCGACCATTGCGAGCGATCTCACGCCACACCGTCGAGCGGGCGCAGCCGATCCGGGCAGCGATCTCGGTGTCACTCCACCGATGCTCGATCCCAACCCGGATCTCCTCACGCTGCGCGAGAGTCAACGAGCCGGGTCGTCGTGTGCGTTCCTGAAACATCGCCACATCATCGTTCGAGAGATACCGCAGCAACGTCGAATACCCAATCCCGACCGCCGCAGCGACCTCTACCTGGCCCAACCCGGAACGCAACAAACGTCCCGCCTCAGACAAAACCCACGGCGACACCCTCGGCTTAGCCATCACAAACCCCCACACCATCAGGGACTGTCGCGATCACCGATTGACATCAAGCCCGGCCGTGGTGCCCCGAAACACTCCACTGGCGGTGTGGGGGCGCGATGCTTGCGAGCGTTCCCCTACGTTCCCGACGACGTCGCTCGCCGCTTGGAAGCAGCCGCAGCTGAGCGCGGAGAAGTCACCGTCGAGGAACTCGCCGCCGAAGTCCTCACCGACCATGTCCCCGACGTCGGGGCTGCGCCACGCCGCCGGCAGCTCAGTTTGGCTGGCATCGGGGCGAGCAAGCACGGCATCAGCCACCGGGTCGACGAACTTCTCGCCGACGGGTTCGGTCACGACTGACCAATGCTGATCGTTGACACCGACACACTGAAGAACACCTTCAAGTCATTCGCGATCGGAAACGTCGGGTTCGGCCGCGTGGGACGGCTGCCCCCTCGCCCCGCAACCGGAGGTGCCTCAAACGCCGGGAAGAAGTCAGGCTCGCTCGAGTTTGCGGGGCGCGGGGATCAACCTCAGGCTGGTGGCTTCCACGAGGGATCGCGGCCGGTGAGGCCAAGGAGGCGGTCGAGCTGTGTGGCCTGGTCAGCGACCGCGACGATCGGACCGAACAGCCTGCCGTCACGTGGCGCCCCAAACGACGTCACGAAGGTCGTCGCCGATTCGATTTCTTGCGACGGCGGCTCGAAGGGCTGACCGCTCGCCACTGCGATGTCCCATCCGTGAACGATCAGTTCGTCGAGAGCGACGAGACCGACGACCTCACCTGGCATCTCGATTCCCCCGGCAAAGGTGGTCCCCTGCCAGGCCTGCGGGTCCTGCCATGCGTCGGCCAACTCGGCCAGGTCTCGCGAGATCCGCTCGCGCCAGCCGGGCTCGAGGTTCGTGCCGCTGGGCTGCGGCGGTGGTGACGTGCGGCCGTCGGACTCCTTGCGGGCGGCAGCAACGAACCTCACGGCGAACACTCCGACGTGATCGATGAGATCACCAACGGACGCGTCAGGACACGGGGTCGGGAGGCCGAGCTGATCGTCGACGACTGACGTGACCACCCCGATCGCTCGCTGTGCGGCCAGATGGAGATCGATCATGACCGAGAACCCTGTGCCGACAGCTCGACATTGGCGCTCGACGCGACCATCAGCTCGTGCCGAGCGACTGCCAGAGACCCATCAGGTTGCCCTCACTGTCGGTGAAGTAGGCGGCGATGCCCATCTCGCCGACGTGCTGAACCTCGCCAACAGCCCCACCGCCGTGCTCGGCGATTGCGGAGAGGGCCTTCGTCATGTCGTCGACCTCGATCGTGATGATCGGCTTGCCGATCTCTGCGCCGCGCTGGAACATGCCGCCGCCGATGTAGCCAGGCTCGCTAGGTATGCCGCTCTCCTCGGTGGGTCCGGTCTGGACGAAGTTGTAGTCGAACTCCGGTACGGGCTGGATGGCCCAGCCGAACACATCCGAGTAGAACGCTCGGGCCCGGTCGGCGTCGTCGTACGGCACCTCGAAGTGCACCACTCGTCCTGTCATCATCTACTCCTCTCGTCGTGAGCCACGGATGCTACGACACCTCGAGACCTCGCAGCTCTCGGCCCGGAGGTCCGGGATCACGGTCCTTCAACCGATGGTCTAGGCTGCCCTAGAACGTCGGCTGAATGACGCATCTCGTTGGGTCGCGGCCATCACTGTGAGCGTCCGATCGGCGATCTGTGCACAAGCCAAACGCAACCGCGGCGGGCTATGTGAGACTCGGCGGATGACGGAACCCCCGCAGCATGTGCCAGAGTGGACCGACTTCACGCCGTCCGATCCCGGGATCACGGTCCTTCAACTCTTCGCGTGCTGACACGGCGCATAGCTACAGATCGGGCGCTCACTCCTCTGCGCTCGTAGCCCTGGTGAGCGAGCAATAGGATTGGACAAGTGAACCTGTCACAACTCGTCGCCTACGAGGATGCGTTGGTCATTGGCAGGCTTGCGGCCACCGTGACTGACTCAGGCATCGTGCTGAAGGCCAAGATTCGACCGAGTCGCGAGAGCGAGTTCGGAACTGGTGTGGCTCTGTTTTTGAGACAAGTCGCGCCCGGCTTCGATGATGAGCAGGTTTCTGGCTTTGTTGCGGAGGTGTTTGACCGAACACTGTCGCACGGATCTCTCGGCGAACTCGGACACCTCAGGTTCTTTCCCGCGATGGCCGGCGGTCCGACGCTTCGAGCCTATGCACTCTTGATTGCTGTCGCCGATCGGATCGAGACTCGATGATCGGGCGAACGGGGGCGAGTTCATTTTGCGCCATAACTGCCGCGATCTGATCGAGTGCCGAAATACGCGATCCGCACATATTGCGCACACCGAATCGCGAGCGCAAAACTACGACGGCGCCACGAGGACGAACCGATCAGAACGCATCTGGCGGCCAGCGAAGCATCCCATAATCTCGTTGCCATATCCGCTGGGACGGCATCCCAAATTGCCGGCTCCGCCGCCGAGGGAATAGCACGGCGGTTGGACTCGCCACCACACTGCGTGACGGCTAACACCAGTGGCCTGTCCCTGGAGGCGTGGCGCAGGGGTCCGTGACCGATGCCACCGTTAGCGCAGCCCGATTGACATCGTCGGCGGAAGGTGTAACCTACAACCAAATGGTTGTAGAAATTCTGGAGCGCGAGAAACAGACCGACCGGTTGTTTTTCGCGCTCAGCGATGCAACACGGCGCGACATCGTCACGCAGACGCTCGACCGTGAGCGCTCCGTCAGCGAGCTCGGCCGGCTGTATCCGATCAGCCTCACCGCGGTGCAGAAGCACGTCGAGGTCCTCGTCGACGCCGGTCTGGTCTCAAAGCACCGGAGCGGACGCAAACAACTCGTGCGCGGCGAGGTCAACCAACTGCGCCGCGGGCACGAACTTCTCGATGAACTCGAAACGGTGTGGCGGGCCCGCCTCGAACGCTTCGAAGACGTCCTCAACGAAACCACTGGAAAGGAAAGCGAATGACCGTTTGGAATGTCGACAAGAACGCAGAGGCCAAGACAATGGTCATCACTGCGGAGTTCAAGACGTCCATCACCAACGTGTGGCAGCTGTGGGCCGACCCGCGCCTACTCGAGCGGTGGTGGGGTCCGCCAGGATTCCCGGCCACCTTCGAGCATCACGACCTCACGCCGGGCGGCACGATCACCTACTTCATGTCCGGCCCCGACGGCGTCGACAGGTTCGACGGCACCTGGAACGTGGTCGAGGTCGACGCCCCGACCAGGCTCGTGGTCGAAGACGCCATCGTCGAAGATGACGGAACGCCCAGCGACGGCAATTCGATGACTCGCATGGAGATCGACATCGAAGCGGCGGGCGACACGACCCGCATGATCCTCATCACCCATTTCGACTCGCTCGAAGGGATGGAGCAAGCGATCGCCACGGGCGTACATGAAGGCATGAAGGCGTGCATGTCCCAGATCGATACCCTGCTCGCCGAGGTCGCCGCCTAGGGTCCGAGCGTTCGGTGCTTGGAGCCGTTGTTGGAAGCGCACTGGTCCGCTGACCAGCCGACCCGGAGCGTTTCGAATTCGATCCTTGCGACCTCGGTCAGATCGAGGCGGCGTTCCCGATGAAGTAGAGAATCGCCTTCGCGAGTTCAGGACGCGAACAGTCACCGCTACGGTGTTCCCGACGTGGTGGCGGTGTTGGTGGGATCGCTGATCACGTTCCCATCCCGCCGTCGACGGGCAGGCCAGCGCCGGTGATGAAGCGGGCGGCGTCGCTGCACAGGAACACCGCCACATCGGCCATGTCGGCCACCTCGCCGAGTCGGCCGAGAGGTGTGAGGCCGATGACATCGCCGATCGCCGCCTCGGCGCTGCTCCACAGCCCGATGTCGACCATGTCGGCAGCGAGTTTGGCGCCCATCTCGGTGGGGACGAGACCCGGATAGATGCAATTCACGCGGACGCCGTATCCGAGCTTGCCGGACTCCATCGCGGCGACGCGGGTGAGCCGGTCGACGCCGGACTTGGTGGCCGAATAGCCGCCGATGCCTGGGAACGCGATCGTCGCGGCGACCGACGAGACGTTGACCACCGCGCCGCCGTTGCCGCTGGCACCACCGGGGCGCATCGCCCGGAACGCATGCTTGAGTCCGAGTGCGACACCGACCACGTTGACGTCGCACATTGTGCGGACGTCTGCCGCCTGGATGTCGACAAAAAGGCTGCTGATCTCGACGCCGGCGTTGTTGATCAGGATGTCGAAACCACCGAGCTCGGACACGGTGGCTTGTACCGCGGTCTCCCAGCTCGCATCATCGGTGACATCGAGGCGGACGAAGCCGCTGTTCGCGCCGCGGTCGGCGAGCGTTGCGGCTGTTGCCTTGCCCGCTTCGTCGAGGATGTCGCCGATCATGATCGACGCTCCGGCTCGGGCCAACGCCTCCGCCATCCCGGCACCGAGGCCACGTGCGCCGCCCGTCACCAGCGCCTTGCGGCCTGCCAGGTCGTACACACTCATCTCGTTCTCCTCTCGGTTCTCCACGACCCTTCGGCCGCGAACACTGGCCAAGCTTCGGCGATGTCTTGACACGTGTCAAGATCGCCATCCTTTCGCGCAGCAGGCGTAAGACGGCGTAGCGGTCGAGGTCATCGTGTGCGCACACCGCCTCGCAGGCTCGAGCGTGAAGCGCCATGAAACACCCCGCACCGGCGCAGTCGCGTGGAGCCCTCGACGTCGGTCAACAGGAACGTGACGGTGCCCGCCGGGACCCAAACGCCGAGACTTGTGTGGCTGCCTGATCCATGACGGAGATGCTCAGCAGCCGCCTGGCCGCCGCGCGTAACAGATTCTCATGCCGCACACGACGCGTGCACAAGCGACGCTTCGGTTTGTCACGATCGAGCGCCGCCGAATCAATGATTGTGGTCAGATCGTTAGCGGCGTTGAACACCCGCTGTGGTGGCGAACGCGTCAGCGGGGCACGGTGCGCCGAAGAGGAAGCCCTGTGCCATGTCGCAACCAAGCATCTTCAGTCGGTACAGCTGATCTGCGCTGGTGACCCACTCGGCGACGACCTCCATGTCGAGGGCGTGGGCGAGCTGGATGATGGACTGCACGATCGGGTCGTTGTAGTTGTCGCTGGTGACTCTGCCGAGGGTGGAGGCGATGGCGCCGTCGAGTTTCAAGACACTGGCCAGTGACCTGCGTAGCGCTGTGAGCGACGATACACCCGTGCCGAAACTGTTGACGGCGATGTTCACCCCGAACCGACGCAGTGTTTGCAACGCTCTCGTCGTCGTCGGCTGATCGCCGTTGAGCGTCGTTTCGTCGAAGTCGAGGGTGAGTTGATGGGTAGGTAGGTCCAGCATGTGAGCGGTGGCCATGACCCGGTCGACGAACGAGCCCTCCGACATCTGGCGACCGCTGACGTTGACATGCATGCTGAACGCCCCGTGCACCAAACCCGTGTCGATCCATGTCCTCGCGTCTCGGCACGCTTGTCTAATCACCCAGTCGCCTATCGGCACTATGATGCCACTCTCCTCGGCGAGCGGGACAAATTCGCCAGGCATCAGCAAACCCCGCTCGGGGTGATACCAGCGCAAAAGCGCCTCGGCCCCAATCGTCCGGCCAGTATGGGCGGAGACGATGGGTTGGTACAAGACCTGGAGTTCGTCACGAGCAAGCGCCTGCTCGAGTTCGGCCGAAAGTTTCTTGCGCTCCTGTGCGGTGCGAGACATCTCCTGGCTGAACAACGCACAACGCGAACGGCCCAAATGCTTGGCGCAATACATCGCGCTGTCAGCGTTGTGTAGCAGCGCCCTAGCCTCGTCCGCCGCCGACGAGGCCAAGGAATGACCCGGAGTGGATAAAGAAACTCCGATGCTGACGCTGAGGTTCACCTCGACTCCGTTCAACATCATCGGTCCACTCAATACTTGGCGCATACGCTCCGCAAGGTCGAGAGCGGTGTGCTCGTCGACGCCGCCCTCGCACAACACCACGAACTCGTCGCCGCCGATACGGGCGACGACGTCGGCTGGCCGTGTCGCCGAGGCGAGCCGACCGGCGAGGCTCGCCAGCAGCCGGTCCCCGATTTCGTGTCCGGCATTGTCGTTGACATCCTTCAACCGGTCGACGTCGAGAAAGAATAAACCGACCTGTTCGCCGCTGTAGGCGACACGTTCGAGCGCTTCGGCCAAAGTTCTCAACAGAAACGTCCGATTGGGTAACAGCGTGAGTGCGTCGTGGGTCGCCTGATGGGCGAGCTCCGCCTGTAGGTGCTTATTGGCGGTGACATCACGAAGCTGCCCCGCCCAGAAATCGATCGCTCCGTCCTCGGCCCGCTGCACATAGACGGTGACGTTGAGAACACGAGTCGAACCGTCGAGGCCGCGGTGAACTACCTCGCCGTTCCAGTCAGCGCTAACCGGGTTGTTGACAACCTCACGGGGAATTTGGTCGCTCAGCTTCTGCAGCAGCGAGCGGATCTCCGGCTCGCGGACAAAGTCGACTGCGTCGGTGACACCGAACAGTTTGCGGGCCGCCTCGTTGGTGAACGTCGGTGACCCGTGACGGTCGATCACGAGCACAGCATCGAGGCTGGCCTCGAGCAGGCCCGTAAGCCGCTCGCTGAGCTGTCGCTGACGGATGTGCTCGGTTATGTCGGTGATGCATCCGCTGTAGCCCACGTGCTGCCCGAGCAGATCGTGCTTGGCCGTGGTGTCGGCGCGCAGCCACCGTACTCGTCCTTCCGAGGTCCAGACCCGGAAGTTGCTCGAAAAAAGCTCACCGGACGCTCGTGCTCGACGCCACGACACCTCAGCGGCAGCTCGATCTACCGGATGCGCGTTGGCCCACGGCGCGGCACCCGTGGGTAGCGTCCCGCCACTCAGCGCTAGGAATCGAAACGATTCGTCAGCGTCGATCAAACGTCCGGCGACGTCGGTTTCGAACATACCCACGGGGAGCGCGTTCATAAAGATATCCGCCCGCATTGATCCCGCATGATTCACATGTATATCCCCCACTGCTACCAGAAATATTAAGAATTGATCAAATTGTCGGCGATTAGTTGGTTTGTCCAAATCCAGGTCAAGATTGTGTCAAGTTAGTTCACCGTCCGTGGCGACAACGTCGCTCAGCAGGGCCAATGCGTTACCAACGAGGCCGGCTTTTATTCGCTGGGTGGTCGAAGCGGTGCACCGGTGGCAACGCAAACGTGGCAGAGCGAGCCAAAATCGTGCCTACAAAACCTCGACGGCCAGGGGGTGACTGAGTAGTGAGCCACCCTCGCCGGCGGAGCGGTTCACGATGGCGATCAGGTCGTAGTGACCCGGTGGTACTCGATAGCCGAGGGACGGATCGCAACTCGTCGCCCTCACCGACAGCGCGATGGTCTGCTCGTCGCCGGGCAGTAGGCCGACAGGCTGAAGAAGGCCCGCAGTCAGAGCACCGCCGAACGAGCCACCGACCACGATCGCAGTCCCTGGCCGAACGAGGATGGCGGAAGGTGAACCCATCCCGAACTGGATGGTGTGCGAGCCGGTGTTACGCAGACGCACGGTCGCGGTAGTCGCCGAGCCGTGCGACTCTTCGATCGGTCCGCTCAACGCGTCGATGCTTATCTCGAGGCCGGCGACAGCGCCCGACGCTGGAGGCGAACCGCATTGGCTGGCCGGAGGCGGGTCGGGCATCGGATACGGAAACTCGCCGACCGTGATCTCCACCCGTTCCCCGTAGCGGTCCTCGAGCTCAGCAGCGTAGGACTCTTCGAAGTCGGCGAGCACGACGTGAATCGCGCCGTCGATCGCCTCGCTCCATCCCGCGGATCGGACGGCGAGTTCCGGTTTCAGTTCCTCCAGTAACGCCGCTGACTCGACATCCGACATCACCGACTGGCAGACGATCAACTCGTCGGGATGATCGACCAAGTCGTCGAGAGCGTCCCGGTGCACGGCGACGTCGCCCGAGAACGCCACGAAGACAGAAGCATCCTCGCTGGAGTGCCATGTCAAGCCATACCCACCGAAGCTGTCGGGATGCTCACCGCCATAGGCCAACACCATCCCCAACATCGGCTCCAACCGCGGCGTTTCAGCCATCATCCCTGAACCGTCACCGAAGCCGCCGGCAACCGGGGCATCGAGAGCCAACGACCCACACGACACAGCCGGACGTGCTGTTGACTCGACGGCCGAAGTGGGCCCAATCGACAATGACGACGGCGGGCTTCCACAACTGGCGAGGCTCACCAGCGCCAGCGGAATCGTTGCGCTGAGGCGCCGTCGTACATTGACGCAGTTCACCCTTGCCGCCGCGTTGAGCGCTTGTGGACCCTTTGTCATGGTGTCCACCATTGTTCCAGGATCTTGGGTTGTGCGGGTGCCGTTCGGGTGCGGTCGCGGTGATAACTGGGCGACACCATCGTTCTATGCTTCGCCGCGTATCCATACATCAACAAGGAGGACGGTTATGCAGCATCGAAGAATCAAGGTGGCGGTAGCAGTAGCTGTCGCTGGCGTGTTGGGTGTCGGGGCCGTGGCCGTGGCCGACAACGGGCGCCGGGGCATCAGCGCATCGCTGAGCAGCTTCGAGGAGGTTCCGGCATTGTCGACGCCCGGCGTCGGCGAGTTCCACGCTTCGATCAACCGCGCCGAAGACGAGATCCAGTGGGAGCTGACGTTCAGCGGGCTGGAGTCGTCGGTGACCCAGTCTCACATCCATTTCGAGAACGCGACGAACACCGGCCCGGTCGTTGTGTTCTTCTGCTCGAACTTGGGGAATGGACCCGCTGGAACTCAGGGTTGTCCTGCTGCAGGCGGGACGATTACAGGCACGAGCACCGCCGCCGACGTTCTCAACGGCGGAGCGGCCCAAGGCCTGGCAGCGGGTGAGTTCGCCGAGTTGGTGCGGGCGATCCGCGCCGGAGCCACCTATGTGAACGTCCACAGCGTCGGCCGCCCGAGCGGTGAGATCCGCGCTCAGTTGGGCGAAGGTCACGACGACGACCACGACGACAACGGCGGCGACGACGACGACGACTGAACGTAGCGGTCCCCGGCACCACCCGGACCCGTCAGCCGATGGACGAGCGTGTCACCGACTGTCTGGTCCGCTACCCGGGCAACTGAATCTGAGCCAATCGCCCGAGTCGATCTCGGGGAACTGCGACGTCCCGCAATACTCGTAGGCCCAGGCCTCGATCGCGGTCGACGTGGTTACGACGACTCGGCGGAAGAGATCGAAGACCACAGCTTCGACCTCGTCGAGCAGTTGCAGGCATTCGTCGAGTCGATCGGCGTCCAACGTGTAGATCCTGCCCCGGATCGAACCCGCACGATCGAAGCGCGCCGCCGGATAGCCGTGCCCGGTGTCGTAGAGGACCCCGGGCGCAGAGCCGTCATGACCGTCGTCGACAACGAACGGGGCGAGATATCTCCAACGTTGTTGCCCCTGGCGCAACGTGCCGTAGACGAACAGGTGCGTGATCACTGCACCGGTCGGTGTTGGCCGACTGATGGTGGCTGCAATAGGAGTTGCTGTCGCGGCGTGCATGCCTGGATCAGCTCGACGGGCCACACCTCGTGCGACCAGGCGGAGTTGCCGGGGGAGTACTTGTACAACAGCGACCGTCTCTGTTTCGGGCCTCGCCAAGCCGCCGTGCCGTGGGTGAGCGCCTCGGTGAACACCAGCACATCACCAGCCTTCATCGGCACCTCGACCGCCAGGCTCGCCGCGACTTGCGACGGCATCGGAAAGTCGGCCTTGTGGCTGCCCGGCACACACAGGAATCCGCCGCGGCCGGCAACATGGTCGACGAGTGCCCATTGCACTGCGACCAATCCGCTGCGCACGCTGCCGCCGTCGACGGAGTAGTACTGAGCGGGGTCGAACGGGGTGCCGCCGCCGTGCAATCCGAGACCATTGGAACCTGGACGCATGATGATCCCATAGGCGTGATCGAGACGGACGTTGCGGCCGCACAACTCGCTGATGACGTCGATGATTGCGTCGTGGTCGAGCAGATCGCGGAACCGGCGGGCCGTGGTCAAGTGATTGCCGAAGCGCTGGCTCATGATGTCGTCGCCCGGTTCGGGCCGATGCAGTAGGTCGACGGCGACGTTCAACGCTTCGATGTCGCCCGGTGACAACACGCCGTGGCGGAGGATGAAACCCTGGATGTCGAAGCGATAGCGCTCCTCAGGCGTCATCAGTCGTCGGGATGCTCGATGGCCTCGAGAAAGGCATCGACGTCGTCGTCTTCACCGCCGACCAGCCAGATCACCAGGCCATCCTCGTTATCCTCGTCGGGCTCGTCGTCTTGCCAAGGCAGCATGCCCTCGACGCTGTACCGGTCGACGGTAATGTCCTCGTTGTCATCGACCACGGGAGCAACGATGGCCAGTTCGACCTCGGCATCACGTGGTTGATCTTTCAAGATCTCGATGAGTTCGC
The DNA here is from genome assembly GCA_031404635.1 of Ilumatobacteraceae bacterium. GTDB lineage: Bacteria > Actinomycetota > Acidimicrobiia > Acidimicrobiales > Ilumatobacteraceae > JAENVT01. The sequence goes on along the minus strand of JANNHY010000107.1, from coordinate 1,458 downwards.
TGACTCGCATTGCTGCACCCTAGTTCACGACTCGGCCAGCCAACCCGGAGCATGGTCGAGCAGAAACAGGCTGACCTCTTTGCAGCGGTCGAGTGTTTCGCAAAACGGAGCCTCTTCGCCCAGCAACACATCGGCCAGGTCGACCGGGATACGGGCGACCATCGACAAGCTGCGCTCGGGGGCATCGGTGACGCTGGCGAACGAGTCGATCGCCGATACTTCGACCGGCAAATCCAGGCCACCCACGCCGGCGATCTCGGTGGCGAGCACGAGCAGATCCGGCGGCTCGGGAAGGGGCGGCAACGTCCAGGTGAACAACAGCGGGAAGGTGTAGCCGCGGGGAGGGTCGGCGTCGGGGTCGTCCTGCTTGATGACCTCGTCTTCGAAACCGAGCAGGGCTCGGGGGTCGACCTCGAGGGAGAGGTGGAGGTCGATCGGGCCGTTGCAGGCCTCCTCCGGATGGAGGTCGACCTCCCACAGCTGACGAAGCGAGTAGGTTTCGACGAAGTGGCGCTCGTCGTGCACGTGGAAGCCATGGTCGACGGCATGGCTCTTCAACTCGGCAACGAATCCGGCGACATCGATGACTGCCACGGCTGTCGACACTACCGTGAGGAGCGATGATCGCCGACCGCATGGGTTTGTTGCATGACCTCGCCGACGCCGTGGCATCGGCGATGCGCACGGTCACCGACTGGGGGCCGTCCGGTCGGCGTGACGGGCAATACGCGCTCGATGTGACCGCCGACGACGCGGCGCAGGGGGTGCTCCGGCGGGCTGGAGTGGGCGTGTTGTCGGAGGAGAGCGGGTTCGACCCGGGCACCACCGGCGAAGTCGTGGTCATCGATCCGATAGACGGTTCCACCAATGCCAGCCGAGGCATCCCGTGGTTCGCCACGTCGCTGTGCCTGGTGGATGGCGATGGGCCCGCCGTTGCAGTCGTTGTCAACCAGGCCAGCGGGGTGCGCTATTCGGCCGAGCGTGGGGAAGGGGCATGGTGTGATGAACGCCGCATCCGGCCGTCGGGTTGTCTCGAACTGTCCGATGCGATTGTCGCGGTGTCGGCCGTTCCTCCGCCAGATGTTGGCTGGGCGCAGTTCCGCGCTCTGGGGGCCTGCGCGCTCGATCTGTGTGCGCTCGCCGATGGCGTCGTCGACGGGTACGTCGACTTCGGATACGACCAGCACGGCGTGTGGGACTACCTCGGCGGATGGCTGATCTGCAGGGAGACCGGTGTCGAGGTCGTCGACGCGTTCGGTCGCGAAATGGTGCATTTCAACCACGCCGCTCGCCGCACCCCCGTCGCCGCGGCATCGCCGGAACTGGCGGCCACGTTGCTCGCCGCCCGACGACCGCCCTTGTAGGCTGACGGCTCCGTTCGGCGGGCGCATAGCTCAGTTGGTTAGAGCACTGCCCTTACAAGGCATAGGTCGGGGGTTCGAGTCCCTCTGCGCCCAC
>JANNHY010000106.1:0-33623 GCA_031404635.1 Ilumatobacteraceae bacterium | reverse complement strand
CCGGGGCTTGGGGGCCCCCCCGGTTGTATGACAAATTAAGGGCTCTGGGGGGCGTCTTACCCTGGGGGTCCGGGTGGGGGGTGTTTTCCCCCCCCCCACCACCGGTGCAGCGAAGATCAGCAGCGGCTAGATCGAGCGACCGCCGCCTTCGCCCACACGACACCGCGGCGGAGGATCTCCATGAATTCGGGCACCTCCCATGAACCCCGCTCGACGGTCGGCCATCGAGCACCGTTGTGCGGCGGGTCGATCATGTCCCAATGGCTGCGGCAATGGCCGAGCGTGAAGTACACGACCTCACCGTCGCCGAGGGGCCGCCGGTACAGCACGAGTCGCGGCGTATCGTCCGGCCAGTCGCCCTCGGCGAAGCCTCGCGTCGAGCCCGTCCAGCGGGTCTCGAGCAGCGGGATCAGGTCGCCGTGGTGCTCCATGAGGTACAGCTCGTCGTTGGCCTCGAACGACTCGATTCCGGCAACGAGTGGGTCAGCGGCGGCGCCGGGCGATCGGCTCACGGCATACGGTGCGATCGGCGGGTGTGACACGAATTGACTGCCGAGCGTGTGCGCCCAGACGGGAAACCCGCGCGGCGCGCTGTAGAGCCCGCCGTCCGAGCCGGTGGGCGGGTCGAGGGCGCAGTTCGTGCCATGCAGTGCCAGCCACCGCCCCCCTTGCGTGACCCACTCGCGAATGGCGTGCTGCTGCTCCGTCGACGGCCGCAGGTCGCAGGTGTACGTGACCAGGAAGTCGGCAGATGTCAGCGACTCGAGGTCGCCGAAGTGTTGAGCGACCTGCACGCGGATGTGCTCATCGGCGGCGAGTAGCTTCAGCAGTTCGAGGCGGGCGAAGTCGAAGTCGTGATACTTGCCTGCGCACACCAGGTACGCGTCGATCCGGCGCTCCACGGTCATCGTTCTGGTCGACTCGGATCATCGTCGGGCCACGTGAACAGCCCCTCGCCGACCGGCGGAGCTGCGCCGTCGCCACTACCCATCCGTCGTAGGCTATTCGACACGATCTCAAGTTAGTAGATCGACGATCGGAGCTCGGCCGCTCAGCGGGGCACGTCGCGCCACGCAACGCCCTTGTCGACGCGCGGTTCGGACGGCAGCCCGAGCACACGCTCGCCGATGATGTTGCGTTGGATCTCGTCAGAGCCACCTGCGATGCGGTACCCGGGCGCCCCGAGCACGTGCTCTCCCCAGGCGTACGTTCCCCATGCGCCAGTCTCGGCGATCAGGGCCGGGCCGAGGATCCGCGAGACCACATCTGAATAAACCGACATCCCTTTGGTCCACAGCAGCTTGCTGAGCGAGCCCTCGGGCCCCGGCGCCCCGCCTCGACTGAGATCAGCCAGCCGGCGATTCGACCATGTCTCGATGCGTTCGTGGATGTACGCGCCAGCCAGTTGCTGGCGGATGATCGGATCAGCGGCCACACCCATGGCTCGCGCGGTGGCCAGCAACTGCGGCCAGCTACCGCCGACGCGGCCGTTGTGCGAGCCGCTCGAGTGATCACGCTCGAACCCGAGAGTGGTGAGCGCCACCCGCCAGCCGTCGCCCACTGCGCCGAGGCGCATCGAGTCAGGCACGCGCACGTCGTTGAAGAACACCTCGTTGAACGATGCGCCTCCGCTCATCTGCTTGATCTGGCGGATCTCGATCCCCGGCAGATCCATCGGGATGATGAACGCCGTCAGACCTTTGTGCTTGACCACGTCGGGGTCGGACCGGGCAATGAGCTCGCCCCACGCCGCGAACCGCGCCCCTGAGCTCCACACTTTCTGCCCGTTGACCACCCACTCGTCGCCGTCACGCCTGGCCCGGCAGGCCAGCCCGGCGAGGTCGGATCCGGCACCGGGCTCCGAGAACAGCTGGCAACACAGCTCCTCGGAACGAAGGAAGCGGCCGACGAACCGGGTCCGCTGGGCTTCGTCGCCAAAGGCCATAATCGTCGGGGCGATGAGGCGCGTCGTCACGCTGTGCGTCTCGTGACTCGCCGGCTGGGCGTACTCCGATTCCAACTCGGCGAAGGCATGGGCGAACTCCGGCGGCAGACCGAGCCCGCCGTACTCGACCGGGGCGGCCACGGCGTGGTAGCCGCGTTGCGCTTTGAGCTGCGTCCAGGAGGTGAGCCGGGCCAGGAGGGCTCGTTCATCCTCGTCGGAAAGGGCGTGGAACACGGCGACGCTGAACTCGCCCTTGTGCCACACGAACTCGGTGTCATCGTGCCCTGCCAGCCGTTCGGCGTGATCGTCGAGCCAGCGCTCCGCGTCGACGACGAAAACGTCAATCGCCCGATTGGCTGCAGACATCTCGACGATTCTAACGCAACTCGTGGCTCACGGGCTTCCGGCACTTTCTATAGATCGTCTGTTGTCTTACACTCTGACCCAACATCCCACTGCCGGAGGCCGTCCTGTGACCGAACTGCTGCCCCTTACTCCCGACGAGCTGTTGACCACGACCCGCGCCGTGCGGAAGCGACTGGATCTCTCCCGTCCAGTGGAGCGAGACGTCGTCGAGGAGTGCATCTCGATCGGCCTGCAGGCGCCGTCGGGATCCAACCGCCAGGCGTGGCAGTGGGTGCCCGTCGACGACCCCGAGACCAAGGCGCGGCTCGCCGACTTGTATCGCCAGGTGTTCGACTCCTACGAGCCACGCAGCGCCGGCTACATCGAGGGCGACACCCGCGCCGACCGCCGCTCCGCGGTCACGGCCTCGTCGGTGCACCTGCGCGACCACCTCCACGAGGTACCCGTGCTGCTCGTCGTGTTCCAGGAGGGCCGGGTCGAGGAGCTGCCGTTCGGCGCACACCCCGGGTACTGGGGTTCGGTGGTGCCGGCCATCTGGAGCTTCATGCTCGCCCTCCGAGCGCGCCGCCTCGGCTCGACATGGACGACGATGACGTGCCGACGCCCCAAGGAAGTGGCCGAACTGCTCGGCGTTCCCCACGACGAATACACACAGATCGGGCTGTTCCCGGTGGCGTACACGATCGGCACCGACTTCAAGCCCGCACCACGCCTCGACCCGTCGAGCGTGATCCACTGGAACTCGTGGTGAGCACCTCCTGACCGACCGGGTCGCGTCCGCGATCGGCACATCCTGAAAGGAGCCACTCGTGCTCATAGGGCTCGACGAGTATCCACTGCATCAGATCACCCAGTCGTTCGCCGGCGTTGCAGGGAGCGATCCGCAGTGGAACGACGGGCATTACGTGTGCCTGTGCGACCTGGACGGCAAGGTGTGCCTGACGTCGAACGTGCGGCTGTACCAGAACAACGACGTCCTCGACGGATTCGTCTGCGTGCGCCACGACGGCCGTCAGCACAACATCCGCCTCTCCCGCCGCCTGCGGCCGAACATGGATCACTTCGGGGTCGGACCACTGCGCATCGAGATCCTCGAACCGATGCGGACGCTGCGGTTCGTGCTCGACGACAACGACTCGGGAATCGCCTGTGACGTGCTATGCCACAGCACGGTGCTGCCCTATGAGGATCCCGTCGAGATCAGTCGGATCGACGGCCGGCTGTTCAGCGAGCGGGCCACGTACGAGCTGGTCGGCCATTGCGAGGGCTGGGTCGCCGTCGGCGGCGGCCGCGTGGAGCTGAGTCCTGGCAACTCGTCGTTCTTCCGCAACCATTCGTGGGGCAACCAAGCCGGCCGCGGTGGGCCGCGCTACGGCACACCCCGCCCGCCGCGGAGGGTTCCCGGCGTGCGGCAGTGGGTCTTGTTCCGGTGCGCGAGCCACGGCGGATTCTACTTCTCCGATCCGAGCGGCCGGGCGGCCTCGGGCAAGGGCGCCATCCTGCTCGGCGATCGATCCGTGCCGGTCACCAAGGTCGAGCACGATCTCGAGTTCTACCAGGGCGGCAGGCGGGTGCGCCGCGGCAGCTACCGCCTGACCGACGCCAACGGTGTCGAGCGCTCGTACTCGTTCACGGATCTCGGGTGGGTGTACTGCCAGGGCGGTGGGTACTTCGGTGGGTTCGACGACCACCTCGGCCAGGGTGTCTATCGCGGCGACCTCCATGTCGAAGGCGAGGTGTGGGACGTCGCTCATCCCACTCGCGTCGTCGACGCCACCGGCAAGTCGTTCGAGTTCGATCACGACTGGGCTGAGAGCTTCGTGCGCGTGCAGCACGAGGGCGAGATCGGTCTGGCCCATTTCGAGTGTGTCGTCGTCAGGGACGCCGCCGCACAAACGTGACAGCGCAGACGGTCGCTCACCGAGCTGCGCTGAGGAGCGGCGCGAGGCGCTCCGGCACCGTGATCCACTTCTCGGCGCTGTCGATCTCACTCCAGAAGTTGGCGTCGACCATGACGCCTTCGAGCCCGGCGGCCCGCGCATCCGCAACATGCTCGACGAGTTCGTCGATGGTGAGCGTACGCAGGTTGGCGACCTCGACGGGGGGTTGCACGAAGAGGTTCCAGTACATCTCGAGGGGTGCAAGCCCCGACGGGCGCATCGTTGCCAACCGCTCGAAGGTCTCCAAGTGTTGCTCGAGCGTGCCGGAAGCGGGGTTCCAGATGTCGAAGCGTTCCGCGGTTCGCCGCAGGCCGGCCTCGGACCGCATTCCCGACATCAGCTTCGGGCGCGGTCGCTGCACCGGCTTGGGCCGCGAGTCGGCCTCCGGGATGTTGAAAAATCGGCCCGAGAACGACACCGGGTCCGGCCCCCAGCAGGCGTTGAGCGCATCGATCAGCTCGTCGCAACGTGCCCCGCGCGTTCGAGGATCGACGTCCATCTGGGCATGCTCATCATCGGACCAACCGACGCTGAATCCGACGATCAGGCGACCCTCCGACAACACGTCGATGGTCGCCAGCCGTTGGGCCAGGTCGAGTGGTCGGTGATAGCCGGCCACCAGCACGCTCGTGCCCACCGTTGTCGCCGAAGTCCACGCCGCAGCGGCCGCCAAGGTCTCCAGCGGGCTCAGGATGCTGCGATAACGCTCCGGGATGGCCAACCCGGGCCGGGCCGAGTACCCCGAGACCGGGTGGTGGGGGAAGAAGAGGTGCTGCTGCACCCACAGCCCATCGAAGCCGAGCTCCTCGCTGCGCTCGCAGAACCGACGCAGGACCGGCCGGGTCACGTGACCTCCCAGCTGCGGCAAGCTCAGTCCGACCTTCATCGCCGCGCCAACCTACTACGCGTATACACATGGTGGATGGTGACTCCTACGCTGTTAACACACATGCTCTCAAGAAACCACGGCCGGGTGTGATGACATGCGGTACGCTTCGCCGTCGGAACTCGTCTCTTGAGAGGATCAGGACAATGTCCGAACGACTCGCAGGCAAGGTCGCGGTGATCACGGGCGCCGCCAGCGGAATCGGCGAGGCCACCGCAATGCGCTTCGTCGAAGAAGGCGCCCGCGTGGTCATCGCGGATGTCCAGGCGCAGTCGGGAGCCGCTGTCGCCGAGCGTCTTGGCGAGGCGGCGCGCTTCATCGAGTGCGACGTTACGGACGAAGGCCGAGTCGCTGATGCGATCGACCTCGCCGTCGAAACGTGGGGCAAGCTCGACTGCATGTTCAACAACGCCGGTGTGATCGGTGCGGTTGGTCCGCTCGTGGACACAACCGCAGAGGCATGGAACCGAACCATGGCGGTGCTGCTGAACTCCGCGTTCTTCGGCATCAAGCACGCGGCGCGGGTGATGATCCCCGCACGTTCGGGCGTGATCTTGTCCACCAGCAGCGTCGCCGGAGTGGTCGCCGGGCTGGGCCCGCACGCCTACACCGTGGCCAAGACGGGGATTCTCGCCCTGACCAGGTCAGCGGCGACGGAGCTCGGCCATCACGGGATCCGAGTCAACGCCATCGCCCCCGGGACCATCCCCACTGCGATGACTGCTACGGCGCTCACCGGCGATGCCGCGGCGATCGACGTAGCCGCCGAGTACGCCCGCACCACGAATCCACTCGGCGTCGCCAGCGCGCCGATCGACATCGCCAACGCCGCCCTGTACCTGGCCAGCGACGAGGCCCGGTTCGTCACCGGTCACACGCTGGTCGTAGACGCCGGGAGGACCATCGACGGGGGATCCGCCCGTTTCGCCGGTGCAAGCACGGCCATGGTCGAGCAGACACGAGCAGCGTCATAACCGCCCATGGCCGTTCCTGACGTCACTAACCGCAGCCTGGCGGAGCTGGTCTCGCTCACCGGGCGACGGGCGGTCGTCACGGGCGCTGCCCGCGGCATCGGCGCGCAGATCGTGCGCCGGTTGGCGGAGGCCGGCGCCGACGTGATCGCTGGCGATCTCGACGGCCCCGCCGCGGAGGCGTTCGCCGTAGAGATCAGCGCCACCGGCCGCCGCGTGCTCGGTTGCACGCTCGACGTCACCGACTCGGCGTCGCTCGCCGCCGCGGCTGACAGGGCGGTTCACGAGTTGGGCGGCCTCGACATCTGGGTCAACAACGCCGGCATCTTTCCCGCGACGGGACCTGCACTCGATGCAGCTGATGCGTTCGTCGACAAGATGCTGCTGGTGAATGTGCGCGGCACGTTCGCCGGATCGCGCGAGGCGGCGCGGCGGATGACCGCCGGAGGTGTGATCGTCAACCTGACCTCGACGGCCGGTTTCAAGGCGGGCCTGGGGATCAGCGCGTACGTCGCATCCAAGCATGCGGTCGTTGGCCTCACCAAGGCGCTCGCCCTCGAGTTGGGACCTCTCGGCATCCGGGTTCTCGCCGTCGCACCGACGATCATCGACACACCGGGCGTCCGGGATCAGATGACGTCACTGACGCAAGCAGGCGTCGACGTCGAAGCACGCGTCGCCGCGAATCCGCTGGGAAGAAAGGGCGTGCCCGACGACGTGGCACGAGTCGTGCTGTTCTGCTGCACCGACATGTCGGCGTTCATGACGGGCTCGACGGTCGCCGTCGACGCCGGCTCGCTGTCCTGATCGAGACTGCCTACGACGGCGCTGCGGGGGTAGCGACCATCGCTGCGTGAACTACTATCTTGTATCGAACTACAGCAAGGGGGCACGTCGTCGTGGAGCTCGAAGGAAAGGTCGCTGCCGTCACCGGCGGCACTCGGGGAATCGGTCGGGCAATCGCCGAGGCATTCGTCCGGGAGGGCGCGAAGGTCGTCATCAACGGTCGCAGCGAGGACAAGGGTCGGCAAACACTGAAGGAGATGGACGCCGGCGACGCCGCCATTTTCATTCCCGGCGATGTCAAGAAGCGGGAAGACTGCGAGCGCGTCGTCGACACCGCCGTGGAGCGGTTCGGCCGCATCGACATCATGGTCAACAACGCCGGCGGGGCCAGCAACCACGCGCCTGTGGTCGACCTCACCGACGAGGCCCTCGACGACGCCTTGCGCTGGATCGTGTGGTCCACGTTCTGGTGCACGCGGCGCTCGTTACAGCACATGATCCCGCAGAAGTCGGGCCGGATCATCAACATCAGCTCGCTCGAAGGCAAGTGCGGCAAGCCGGGCGTGTCGATCTACGTCACCGCCAAGCACGCCGTCAACGGCCTCACCAAGTCGTGCGCCCACGAGGTCGGCACGCTCGGCATCACCGTCAACTCGCTCTGCCCCGGCGGCATCGAAACCGACATCATGGCCGAGGCGGGCCCACAGGCGGCAGAGATGATGGGCATGACCTACGCCCAGTTCCTCGACTGGTTCGCCAAGGAAGCGGCGACCAAGCGGCTCTGTGAAGCCGAAGACGTTGCCCACGTGGCCGTGCTGCTCGCGTCGGACGCCGGCGCCGGCATCACCGGCTCGCTCATCTCGATCGACGGTGGCACCGCGCCGTACTGACAGGAGACAGGAAATGGGAAAGCTCGAAGGCAAGGTGGCAGCCATAACCGGTGGCACACGCAGCATCGGTCGCGGCATCGCCGACGCATTCATCCGCGAAGGAGCGTCGGTGGTGGTCAACGGTCGCGACGAGGCCAAGGGCAGGCAGTGCCTCGATGAGATGGCGGCCGGTGATCGCGCCGCCTTCTACGCCGGCGACGCGTCGACCCAGCAGGCGGTCGAAGGTCTGGTCGACTTCACCATCGAGCACTTCGGCAAGCTCGACATCATGGTGCTCAACTCCGGGGGCGTGTTCGAGACCGCACCCGTGGCGGAGATGTCCGACGAGGAGTGGAAGCTCGAGGTCGACTGGAACCTCAACCACGTGTTCTGGGGCATGCGCCGAGCGTTGCAACACATGATCCCGCGGAAATCCGGACGCATCCTCGTCACTTCATCGGTCGAGGGCAAGCTGGGCAAGCCCGGCATCCCCGGCTACGTCGCCTGCAAGCATGCCGTGAACGGCCTCGTCAAGGCCGCGGCTCACGAGGTCGGCACCATGGGGATCACGGTCAACGCCTTGTTGCCGGGAATCATCGAGACCGACATCGTGCGCGCCACGGGGCCGGATTCCGCCGTCGCCATGGGCGTCGGCACCTACGACAACATGATCGCCATGTTCACCCAGGAGTCGGCCATCAAGCGGCCGAACACCGCCGAGGAGGTCGCCGCAGTTGCCGTGCTCCTGGCGAGCGACGCCGCTCGCAACATCACAGCGTGCCTCTTCCCGGTCGACGGCGGCACCATGCCGTACTGACACCGGCCCGCCCCACACGAACTGAAGGTTTACACGATGCCCGATTACGCCGACAGCTATGAAGACGTCTCGACGTTCACCCTGTCCGACGACCGCGAACGTGCGCTCCTCGACGCTCAGACCGAGTGTTGCTTCATGTGGACGACGAAGGTGGGCGACCCGGTGGGAGTGATCGTCAACTACGTCGTACACGATGGCCGCTTCTGGACCACCAGCACGAAGCGGCGCAAGCGTGTGTCCGCAGTGGCCGCGCGGCCACGGGTCGCCATCGCGATCAGCAGCCGCGGTACCCAGATCGGCGTCAGCCAGACGGTCACCTACAAGGGTCGGGCAATCATCCACGAGGATGACGAGACCAAGGCCTGGTTCTACCCGGCGCTGGCAGCGCGAGTTCGCCCGGAGAGTGCCGACCAACAGAAAGCCTTCGCGGATCATCTCGCGACCGAGGGGCGCGTGATCATCGAGCTGGTGCCCGACACCCGCATCGGTTTCGATGCCGAGGAGATGTTCCGCGGCTCACCCGCCGGCCCGAGCAGGACCGAGGTGTGACGGACTGGCACTGCAACGCACGAGAAACTATCATCTGTGTCCAGTAAGCACAGGAGGCACACGATGGTCTATCAACCGACGAGGGGCGACGGACCACGGCGATTCGGTGCTGGAGTCGCCGGGCACCCCGGCATCGAGGGCACCACGCTCACTGCCGACGTCTACCGCGACCCGGAGCGTTACGAGGAGGAACGCACGAAGGTCCTGCGCTATTCGTGGTTGATCGCCGGGCGCTCCGACGAAATCGCCAATCAAGGCGACTGGCTGCTCTACGAGGGCCACGGCGAGACGGTCGTCGTCGCCAGGCAGTCGGACGGCACTGTCGCCGCGTTCCACAACGTCTGCCAGCACCGCGGTGCCCGCCTGACACGTGGAGAAGAGCACGGATGCCAACGGCGTTTCGTGTGCCCGTGGCACGGGTGGGTCTACGACACGACCGGCAAAGTGGTTGGTGTGCCGTCACGGGAGGATTTCGACCCGGCCCATCTCGTCGATCTCCGGGCGCCTCGAGTGGGCGTCGAGGAGTGGGCGGGTTGGGTGTGGATCTTCCTCGCCGGCCCCGACGCCGCGCCGCCCTTGCACGACTGGATCGGTCCCGACATCCTCGACGACCTGGGCCGCTTTCGCATGCAGGACATGTACGTTCACGAAAAGCTCGTCGTCGACGTGCCCGCCAATTACAAGGCCATCGTCGACGGGTTCAACGAGGTGTACCACGCCACGGAACTGCACAACGTCGGCCCGGAGTTCACCAAAGCGGCGCGAGAGACCTCGTACCACCTGTCGGGTCCGAACTCGATGATGTTCGTGCCCCGGGCGCAGTGGCTCGACGAGTTGCACGACACGGGTGACCATCACGCCTACACCATCTGCCACTACGGGATCTTCCCCAACTCGGTGTTCAACAACAACCCGACCGACATCCAGCTGTTCCAGCCGATCCCGATGTCGGTCGACCGCACCAAGTTCATCTGCTGGGAGCTCTTCTACAAGCCGGAAGGGCCCGACGACCCCGACTACGACGATTACAACATCCGCGCCGTGCAGCACTGGGATGTCCTCAAGGGCGTCGTGGCCGAAGATCTGTTCGTGTTCGGCGAGCTCGACTCGACGCGCCACTCGATGGCGTATCGCCAGAACATCTTCAGCAACCGCGAATGCAAGCCCACGATGTACCACCGCACGATGGACGGCATGCTCCGTGGAGACAACCCGCTCGACGAGTTCAAGACCAAGCGTCCGCTCTGAGCGGCGCGCGCCGGTCGCGCGGACGCCATTGACCTGGGCACGCCCAGAACGCCACGAACCGTTCTGGGGCTGCCCAGTTCGTCCACCGAGCCGAGTTCAGCCGGCGATGAGGTCGGCCATCTGGCGCATGAACGACTGCTGCAGCACCGTGCCGATCAACGCCATGTTCGGCGCCGGATTGACTCCGGCGAAGGCCCGCAGGCACGAGCGATTGGCACAGGAGCCCTTGAAGAGGTTGAACACCCTCCAGTAGTGCAGCTGCTGCTCGCCCACCTCCACACCCGCCTCGGTGCGCACGAGATCCAGCCAGTCGTCGACCGCCATTGTGCGCGCCCCGCGCATCGAGAGCAGGAATGACCAGTCCTCCGTTGGATCACCGAGGTGTGAGAACTCCCAGTCGGTGAACGCCAGAACCCGGTGGCCGTCGTGCACAAAGTTGCCCGGGCCGGGATCGCCGTGGACAAGCGCGACCCGATCGAGCTGCGGTGCGTTGTGGTGCAGCCATGCCGCGCCCTCCTCGAGCAGCGGGATCGGCGTCGCCGACGACGACCGGTAAACGTTCGCCCAGCGCTCGATCTGCACATGGGTCGCCTCGCCCGGCGCCGGCCCGTCGAGCACACCGGTCCAATCGAGACGGTGCAGCTCGTCGAGGCGGCGAACAAAGTCGACGGCGAGCTCGGGAGCGAGGCTGCGATCCTCGCGGTCGGTCGTGACCCCGCCTTCGATGAAGTCCATCACGAAGAACGGCTGACCGATCACCTGGCCCGTGGTTTCCAGCCAACGCACTCGTGCGACCGGGAAGCCGAGCCGGCCGACTGCTTGCATGAACGCGAATTCATCCGCTCCCGTCGTTCCGAACACGCCGCCCTGCTCGACTCGCACGACGAAGCGCGCGCCGTCGTCGAGCTGGAGTAGCCAGTTGCCCCGCGAGTGCCCGGTGGTGATGCGGCGCAGCTCGGCGACGCCGACGTTCGCATCGGATTGTTCACCGATCCAGCGTTCGAGCTCGTCACGCATCGGGAAGCTGGCCCCTGAAATACGGCATCAGCATGCTGGTGACGGCGAGATCCTCGTCGAGATGGCGGCTGACGATGGCGCGCAGACCGTCGCGCACGTCGGCTCCCGCCTGGTCATCTCGTGACACGGCGGCGGCGAGTACGGCGCTGACGGCTGCGTACACGGCCGATGGGTCGGTGGACTGCGACGGCCAGTACGGCGCTACGAGCGGATTGCCGGCCAGCCGGTCGAGTGTTTCGGTCAGTTCGATCACTCGTGTCGATGTCGGGTCGCTTGGTCGAGACGCCGCGTAGCGCGCCATCCCGGCGAGTTGCACCGTGATCACGCGCGCCCATTCGTCGCTGATCGAGGGCAACAACACGTTTCGCACGGTCGCCTCGACCGAACGCCACATCTCGGCGTCGGACGGCTCACTCATGAGGCACCCGCTCGGCGACGGCAGCTTCGGTCTCGAAGTCCCACGATGCCTTCCACATCGCGTCGACCATCGGGCCGTCGACATCGTGATAGCCCTTCCGGCAAAACCATTCGTATGCATCGGTGTGCCCGGAACGCAGATCGAACCGATTCGTGAACCCGATCAACCGCTGCGCCTTCTCGATGCTCAGCATGGCGTGATGGCGCACGCCGAACAGGTGGCCGAACACGGTGCCGGGCAGATCACCCAGCATCGAGTCGGGCAGGAACACAACGTTGGGAGTTTCGCCGGCGATGTCGGCCAACACGTCGATATAGCGGTTCACCGTGACCGATTCGCCAGTGATGTTGAACACCTCGCCCATCGCCGCGGGGTTCCCGACCATCGCCACCATCGCCTCGCAGAGGTCGTCGACGTGGCCGTATGAGCCGACCACGAGGCCGCCGTGTGGCACCAGGATCGGTCGGTGCCCGAGGAGGCGCAGGAACATCGGCAGTTCCATGTCGAAGATGTTGTTATCCGGTCCGTAGATCGCCGCCGGGCGCACGATCGTGGCGGGGAACCCGTTCGCCCGATGGCGGGCCAGCATGCCGGCCTCGGCGACGGCCTTGAAGCCGCCGTACGACGCGGGTCCCTCCGTGCTCGTCGGCAAGTCTTCGGTCCACGGGAAGATCCCGGCCAGCGATTGGTCATAGGCCATGATCGAACTGACATAGACGTAGTGGCCGACATGACCGTCGAGCAGATCGAGCAGGCCCTCGATGTCGGACCCGCCGGCCGCCATGACGAACCCGGAGACGTCGAAGACGGCGTCCCAATCTCGACCATCAAGTACGCTGCGCATCTGGGCGATGTCCGTCCGGTCGGCCACCAAGCGCTCCACCTCGTCGGGCAGGTCACTGGGCGTTCGCCCGCGGTTGAGGACGGCAACGTGATGGCCGGCAGCGAGCAACGCGTCCACGGTGTGTTTGCCCACGAACACGGACCCGCCGAGAACCAGGCTCGTCACGGCCGTGGATCGAGCGCTGCCGGTCACCGGCCGACCGGGCTCCACCCGCACATCACTTCTTGTTCCCGCTCGACGCGTTGGGCAAGCAGGGCCGTGCCGCGGCTGGTGCGCTCATCGTCGCCCGACGCGACGGCCGTCTCCAACGCGTGCGCGAACGCCTCCCCGGCCCGGCCGTACCGCTCGACGACGTCGTCGAGGTGCAGGCTGTCGTCCGCATCCACGACGGGCTCGCCGGTCGCCCCCACGAAGCGTGCGAGCTCGCTGATCTCGTCGTTCATCCACGCGATCTCGTGCCCGGCGCGTTTCGCCGAGTTCCGTAGAACGACGTCCATCATCAACACGGTGACTTTGACGGCATCATCCGCGACGGCCGGCAGCACCACCTCGATCAACTCGCGGCTGCACTCGTTGAGGATCTGCTCGGTTGTCGGCCTGGCAATCATTGGATTCGAGACACCTTTCTTCACTCTTGATCGATGATTCAGCGTGGCGATCTCATCGCCTGCAGATCCCGAAGTATCGCTGTTGGAAGTAGCAGAGACTGTTGACGAGGAACGGCGCCATGATTCCGGCGCGCCGCCCGCGGGTGAGAGCGTCGGCGCCCTGCATCATCTGCACGAAAAGCTCGGCCATCCCGAGGATGAAGAAGTAGTCCATCGCCTGTTGATTGACCTGCTCACCGGTGTAGCCGGTCAGCTCCCGGTATTCGCCGAGGAAGGCTTCGGGATCGGCGGCGTACATACTGTTCGGCAGCGGGCTGCCGCAGTAATAGCCGACGTCTTCACGCGGGTCACCGATGCGTGCGAACTCCCAGTCGATGACCACGGGTGGATGCCCGTCGCCGATCAGGATGTTGCCCGGCTGGAAGTCGCCGTGGACGACTCCCAGCGGCACAGGCGGTGGCCGGTTGTCCCGGAGCCAGCCGGCGACATAGCGAACCACCGGGTTGCTGTCCCCCAGCTCGCGCTCGGCTCGGTCGTAGATGTCGATCGCACTGTCGATGTACGTGTCCCAATCGGGCGGCTTGTGCATCCCCTGGGGCAGCGCGCTGAGTGGGATGCGCTGCAGCGAAGCGGCAACGTTGAGGAAAGTCGATCGGGCCGCACCGACCTCGGCATCAGGCCCGAGCGTCAGCTGCAGAGGCGTTCCCTCGACGTGATCCATCACGATCGTCTTGCTGCCGAGCCATTCGCCGGTTGCGTCGTACAAGCGCGGCCGGGCGATGTCGACGGCGTCGATCTCCCACAACGCCAGCAGCAACGGCCATTCATCGTCGCGATCGCTGTCGAACACCCCGTGCCCGCTGGGTGGGTCGGCGCGCAGCACCAGTTTCTGCTCAACGCCGTCGGCCCGCCGGATCTGGGCCACGGACGTCACCCGGCTGTAGCCCCCGCTGATCGGGCTGATCGACGTCACCGTTGCGCCGAGGTCGGGGGCAGCCTCGGCCAGGAAGCGCTCGAGGCGTTCGGTCAACGAGATGTCATTGTCCATCGGCATTCTTCCTCAGCCGCGATCATCGTTGAGGATAGTAACTTGACGCCGCCTGCTTCTGGAAGGAGGACATGCAGACCACCGACATCATCGAGGTCCACCAGCTCCTCGGGCTCTACGGTCACCTGGTCGACGCAAAGGAGTGGGGCCGATTCGACGAGATCTTCACCGACGACGCGGTGCTCGACTACACCGGCGTACGAGCCCCTCGTATCTTCCGGGGACTCGACGACATCTGCGACTACTTCCGCGATGCCAACCATCCGTCCGCCCACCACGTCACCAACATTGTGGTCCTCGAGGTCGACGATGAAGTGCGCGTGCACAGCAAGTTCTTCGCGCCCTACACGCGAGCCTCACACACGCCGCGACGATGGTTTGGGGGCGACTACCACGATGTAGTCGTGCCGACACCGCAAGGGTGGCGGTTCCGTCGTCGTAAGTGCATCGGTCGATGGCTATTCACCCCCGGTGAGCACGAGGAACTCCCGGAGCACCGTCGCACGTGGTGATGAGGCGCAGGCCGCCAGGCCCTTCTCAGGCGATGCCGAGTGAACGCGCCCGAGAGCCCTTGTCGTGAAAATCGGCCTCGAAGCACACCCGGTCGCCGTCGAACCGCAGGTACGACATCACCTCCACCGACCACTTCCGCCCGACGTGCTCGGGCCCGTACATCGAGGGGTCCTTCACCGTGGCGCTCATCACGTAGTGGAGCGCCAACCCACTGTCGTTGGTCCAGAACTCGTCGGGCACGAGTTGCAAGTCGTCCCACTTGGCCAGACCGGCGGCGAAGAAGTCGCGGATCGCCGGCCAGCCCTCGAACGTGCCGCTGGCGATGTCGTGCAGCACGGCGCCGGGGGTCATCAGGGATTGAGGTGCGTCAGGATCGCCAGAACTCCACCCGGCGAAAAGTCTCCTGGCGATTTCGATGTGGCTATCGCTCATGCACCGACGATAGGCCGAGTACCGTTGCGACGTGGACTCGTCGGTCGCTGGGCTATCTCGCCGACGGAAAGGTCGCCCTCGTCACCGGCGCCGACACCTAGTATCTTGAGAACGTGTGCAGTGATCAGCAAGCCATCATCGATCTCGCCATCGCCAACACCTGGGCCCTCGACACCAGGCAGTTCGACCAGCTGAACGCGGTCTTCGCCGTTGACGCGACCGCCGAGCTCCACGGTGTCCGTTGCGATGGGCGCGACGCCATCATCGCCCGTATCGAGCGTCCGATGGCCCGGCTCGACGCGACGCAGCACCTGGTCGGCAACCACCAGGTCCACGTCGACGGCGACACCGCCACGCATCGGTGTTACCTCCAGAGTCAGCACGTGAAGCACGGCACTCAGGGCGGCGACAACTACCTCATCGGTGGCGTCTACGAGGACCGCCTCGCCCGCACGCCCGAGGGATGGCGCATCACCCACCGCACCATGACCGCCGTCTGGACCGACGGCAACCGGGCGGTGATCGGCCACTAGCAGTGTGGAGTCGATGTCAAGTTAGCCGATACATGGGCCTAGCCCGGACGTGGCAAGTCCCGGTGGCGGCGGATTCGAGAAGTGTGACTACTGTGGTCGCCAACAGTTTGTGAGTGGCCCGTTGGCCAAGGAAGACGAGGGGGGCGAATGTCCAGCTCTACCGATCTCAAGGTGCGCTTCGAGGAGTTCTTTCGGCGGCGCAGCAACGATCCCGACAGCGTACGAGTCGTCGAGACCCAGTTCATCACCGGCGGCTACAGCCGGCAGATGTCGAGAGTATGGGTCGAGGAGGCGGGAACCAAGCGGGGCTACATCGTTCGTCAGGACCCGCCCCCTGGCCAGGCAGTGCTCGACACCGACCGGGCCATCGAGTGGGAGGTCCTGTCCACGCTTCACCGGTCGGGCAAGATCCCGATGCCCGCACCACTGTGGTTCGATCCCACCGGCGAGGAGCTCGGCAGCCCCGGCATCGTCATCGAGATGTTCGACGGGGAGGCGTACATCACCGCTACCCGGAAGCTCGATCCGAGCGAGCAGGCCAAGTTCGCTCCCCGGCTCGCCGAGGTCGGCGCCGCTCTTGCCTCTTTTCCCATTGACGAGGCCCCCGCCTGCCTCGAACGGCCGGCGTCGTGGGACGACTACATCGATGCGCGCATCCAGCTTTGGGTCGACGCCGAAAAGCGCCACGTCGATCGCGATCCGTTCATGCGATTGATCGCTAGTTACTTGAGGTCGAACCGTCCCCCACCTGTGCCCCTCGGGCTCGTCCACGGCGACTTCCAGGTCGGGAACGTGCTCGCCGGCGGAGACGGGTCCGACGTGCTCGTGGACTGGGAGCTGACCCACATCGGCGACCCACGGGAGGATCTCGGCTGGTGCATGCTGGCCAGCGTCACGGTACCCCCCGACCTCATCGGTGCGGACGAGGAGGCGTTCTACAACCGGTATCGCGAGCTCAGCGGACTCAATGAGGAGCAGGTCAATCCGGCCACGACGGATTACTTCCTCCTGCTGTCGGCCTCGACCGTGTTCGTCAGCGTCCTCGAGCAACTGGCGTCGATGTCGAACGGTGAGACCACGGGGGTCACCGTCGCGTACATGTCGCCGGCGGTTGCCGGCATGCACGATGTGTTCATGCGGGCGATCAAGCGACACGCAGCAGCGGTAGGAGGCGCGAAATGATCTCCAGGCCAACCACCCCACAACTCATCGACGCGATGTGCACCGAACTGAACAACAGGATTGCGCCGGCTATCACTGACCCGACCGCTCAGGTCCAGCTCGCCATGGCCATCTCCGTGCTGCAGACGACCGCCGTGCGGTGCGGCAACGAGTTGGCGTGGATGCTGGAGGAGCGCGACGCGATCGAAGAGACCGCGGGCCGGCTACTCCAAGCGCTCCCCGACGCCACCACGCTGTCGGACGCGCTGACGACCTATGTCAACGGCAAGACCAACAGCCTCTACCTCGACGTCGCCCAAGGCGACTATTCGCGAGCCAGCGAGGTGCTCTCGTGCGCCGTAGAAGCTGCGTACGCGTCGGGCGACGCTGACCACATCGCCGCCGTGGGCCGCCTGATCGACCAGCGCCACGCCAACCAGCAGACAGTCACCGGCCAGTTCACAGCACTCGGGCGTACCTGAGCAGACGCCCGAACTCGGACGACCTGACCGCCTCAGTTATCGATCAGATCGCCGTCTCGCCACCGTCAACGACCAGCAGCGTGCCGGTGATGAAGCTCGCCGCGTCGGAAAGCAGGAAGCAGATGGGGGCGGCGAGCTCGTCGGGTTCGGCCACGCGTTGCTGCATGTTGGCCATGCCAAAATGCTTTGCCCCCTCCTCGGCCGTCGCTCCCCGCTCGGAGAAGAGCGGCTCGGTCATGCCGGTGCGCACCCTCCCCGGTGCGACCACATTGACTCGCACGCTCGGAGCCCCCTCCCTGGCCAACTGACGGGAGAACGAGATGATGGCCCCCTTCGCCGCCCCGTAGGGCGCATTGTTCTTGTTGGCAGTGAGCGCCGCAGTCGAGGCGATGTTGACGATCGAGCCGCCGCCTTGTTGACGCATCCTCGGTAGCACATGCTTGCAAACCAGGAATGTTCCACCAGCGTGCACCGTCATCATCTTCTGCCATCCATCCATCGACCATTCCTCGATCGGCCCGAATTTGGCGTGCCCGGCGGCGTTCAGCACACAGTCGATTCGGCCGAAACGATCATACGTAGCGTCGATTGCGGCCCTGACCGAGGCCTCGTCGGCGACGTCGGCACCAAGCCCTATGGCACCATCGATGCCGCCGGCGGTGTCGTCGGCGCGCCCGGCATCGAGGTCGACGACGGCGACCCGACCACCCTGTGATGCGAAACGCCGCGCCGATGCCGCGCCGATGCCCGATGCACCCCCGGTTGCGAACAGCACCTTGCCTTCGAAGTCCATGCGTAATCCCTTTCAATCTGCCTGCGGTTGGTACTGATAGCTGCGTTCGGTCCGCCCTCCGGCCACCAACAAGTGCTGACCGGTGATCCAGCTCGCTGCTGGAGACGCCATGAAGACCACGGCGGTGGCGATGTCGTCGGGCGTGCCCAGACGCCCGAGGGGAATGGTTGCCTGAAGTTGCGAAAGCTGGTCGGAAACGCCGAGCACTTCGAGGAACGCTTCCGTGGCGACCGGTCCGGGCGAGACCGCGTTGACCCGGATCCCGCGGGGCGCAAGTTCCAGCGCGAGGGTCTGGGTGAGGTTGATCATTCCCGCCTTGGCGGCCGCATATGGGCCTGTCCGCGGCGAGCCGCGTGTTCCCGCGCCGGACGCGATGTTGACGATCACCCCGCCGCGAGCCATCAGGGCAGCCGCCGCCTTGGCCCCCTGGAACGCCGATGTGAGGTTGAGCTCCAGCTGTGCACGCCAGATCTCGTCGGGGGTGTCGACCAGTTCTCTGACGGTCTTTTCGTCCGACCCGCCCACGTTGTTCACCCACACGTCGATGCGACCGAACTCGTCGATGGCACGGGCGGCGAGCTCCTCGGAGAAATCGCGGATGTCGCCCTCTGCGATCAACGCCTTCCTTCCTCGGGCGACGACCCCGTCGGCCGTCTCCTCCAGGCTGCTCCGCCGACGGGCGTTGACGACCACGTCACAGCCTGCGTCGGCCAGTCCCCAGGCGATTGCACGGCCGATACCGAGACCAGATCCGGTGACGACAGCGACATGGTCATCGATGCGGAACAGGTCGAGCAGGCTCAAGTGACCCCCTCAATGCTCGGGTCGGCACCTGGCAAGTATAGTCAACTGGCGTAAAGTTACTAAACGGAGTAACTGAACGGCGTTCGTTGCTCGCGCTGGACGTCCCCGGCGTTCAATGCGGCAATCATCCCGCCCGGCTCTGAATCGGCGGCGTGCCGGGCGCCACCACTACCGACTGGCCGACCATGCGCTCGGCGAGCGCGCCCATCTCGGCGACGAACCGCCGCCGGCCGAGACCGAGGAGCACGGCGTCGTGCACGAGCCACGAGCTGGCCCCTGTCTCGAGCAGTGACACGATGCCGATCGCGGCGACCTCTGGCTCGACGTTCGATCGCCTGCCGATGCGGTGGGCGCGGATCGCCCGCGACAGCAGTACAACCTGCTCAATACGCGTTTCTCGACGCAACGCTTCGATGGCGGCGTCGACACCTGCGGAATGGGTGAAGTAGACAGTTGCCGCTATTCGATTCGCCTCCAGCCAGTCGAGCAGATCTGCAATCAGGCGCGAAGGCCAACCCGAATCACCGTCCAATCGAGCGAGGTCTCGAATGGCAACGAGGTACCTTGCGGTGAAGATCTGCAGCCCCTCGAGCAACACGGTTTCCTTCGACGGGAAGTGGTAGTACACCGCTGCGGCCGTCATGTCCGCGGCAGCGGCGATGTCGGCAACGGTGACGTCGTCCGGGGCGTGCGCCGCGAACAGGCCCATCGCTGCGTCGATGACCGACGACCGTCTCGATGGGCGGTGGGGGGCACGTTTGCTGATCACATTTGTCTCCGGACAGCAGTATCGTTGAAGATTCGGCCGACGACACCTAGGAGGATGAGGATTACAACCCGTCAACGGGTGTCGCACAGACCATCTCGGCGCAACGTCATCGTCGACGCCGCCGTGAAGGTTTTCTCCAGCCACGGATTCAGCGACGCCAGCATCCACGATATCGCCCGCGAAGCAGGTGTTGCGCCGACCGCAGTCTACTACCACTTCTCCGGCAAACCCGAGCTGTTCGAAGCAGCGCTCCGTCGAGTCTTCGCTTCGATCACCAGCGTCGTAGTCGCGACGCGCGCCGACGAGGACGAGGGCACGCCCGAGGCGTTGGCCGCCGTGATATCGGCTGTGTGGGATTGGCTCGACGACAACCCGGAATCCTGCCAGTTGCTGCACCACCACCTGCCCGGCATGACGGCCGGCACCATCATGCTCCAACGAGAGTTCGAGGAGATCCACCTGCGGCGAGCGTACGACTACCTGCCCCAGCGTGCCGTGCCCACCAGCCGGCGCTCGGCGCTCGGCCGGCACGCAGCCGAGACCCTGGCGGTGCGAACACTGATCGGTCTGACCGTGCTGATCCATCCGATGCGCAGTCAGGACGGCCCCCTCGCCCGCCGCGCCGACGCGAGAGTGCGCGCCGCGACGATCGGGGTCTCGCAGCGCCTGCTCGGTCGGTGAGCTCACATCGCAAGGGTTTGGCCCGTGGCTTTGATTCCACAGGTGACGACCGGCCGAACCCCGCGACCGAGTGGAATCCGCTATCCCGGAAACGCGGCCTGCAGATTCCTCCGCCTGAACCGCCACGTCGAATCGGTGGCGCGCGAGAAGAAGTCTTCGTAGTAGAAGTAGACGACCGGTCGGGTCATGCCGCCGCGCCAACGGGTCGCCGTGCACCACGTCACGCCATCGACTTCGACGTCGTTCACTGCGGCGAGGAGAGCCTGACCCGGCATGTGCATCATCGGTTCATCGACATCGATGTGCCGGCACACGAGTTCGGCGATGGCGTCGGGGCCGGTGGCGGTGCCGTAACCGAGACCCGAACCGTCCCACTCGGCGTCCTCGGTGAACAGCTCCGCCAATCGAGCTGCATCTCCGGTATCGGTGAACAACGCGTATGCCTGCACGAGGTTCTGGATCAGCACACTCGTCGCCGGAGGAGGCGGCGTCGCCCAACGGTTGGCGATGTCGAGCCTGGCGGTAAACCGCCGGATTGGGGTGTCGGTCATGGGCCCTCCTCGTGGGTTTGGTGTCCATCATGGCTCAGCGTCGGCATGGCGATTACAGCTGACGACGATAGGGTCCGGGGCGTGGAGCAAGGTGCCCGCGGACGCGAGGCCGTCCATCGTGTGACGGCGCCACGCCCGGTTCGTCAGATGATGGAGACCATGTGGCCGCTCGAGGCAGCAGCATTCGTCGCTATCGCGCCGATATTGCGTTTGTCGAGGCCAGGCGATGGTCACCCAGTGCTGGTCCTGCCGGGATTCAGCGCCGACGACGCGTCGACGGTGCCGTTGCGGTGGGCGATACGCGGGCAGGGCTACTCCACTCATGCCTGGCGGCTCGGACGCAACGTCGGCCCGACGCGACACATCGTGGAGGGCATCCGCAACCGCGTTCACGAGTTGGCCGAGCGGCACCAACGGACGATCAGCATCGTCGGCTGGAGCCTGGGCGGTACTTACGCCAGGGCGCTCGCCCGCGAATATCCCGCCCTCGTGCGCCAGGTCATCTCGCTCGGCAGCCCGTATCGAATGGTCGAAGGCGATAAGAGCTCGGCAATGTGGATGTGGCGACGCTACGAGCATCTGCACGACGGCGATCTTGATCTCAATCGAATCGCCGAGCAGAACCGACCGAGGTTGGCGGTGCCCGCAACGTCGATCTACTCCCGCAGCGATGGCGTCGCCCAGTGGCAGACCTGCATCGACGAGGTGGGGCCGCTGGCCGAGAACATCGAGGTCCACGGCAGCCACATGGCGCTGGGCATGCAGCCCGCTGTCGTGTTCGCCGTGCTCGATCGACTACGCCAACCCGAGGGCGAGTGGCGTCCGTTCCGGGCGCCGCTGGCGGCCCGCCTCTGGTATCCACGGCCGGCGACCTGGCAACCCCGTCCGGGCCGCCCTGCCAGACTCGTCGACGTCTGACGACGACGAGTTGGTCCTTGGGATCAGGACTTCATCTCCTCCTCTGCCCTGGCGAAGAGCTCGTCCATGCTGAGGTGCAGGAGATCGACGAGGTCCCACAGATCGGGAACCAGGTCGCGGTCGCCGACGAAACCGAAGTCGAGGTTGCCGTTGTAGCTCTGCACGGTCATGTTCAGCCCGATGCCATCGGCGATGGTACTGACCGGATAGAAGTGCTTGAGTTCGGCGCCGGCCGAGTAGAGCGGGTAGTTCGGGCCGGGCACGTTGGAGATCACCACGTTCATCGGGAAATTGACACGGTCGGCGATGCGCAGCCGACTGAGTATGCGCATCGCTTGTCCGGCCACGGCGGGCGGCGCGAACTGGGTGAAGTCCTGCAGCGCCGCGGCGCTGACGGGATCGAACCGTTGCTTGGCATCCGACATGCGTCTGGAGATGCGCAAGAGCCGCTTGACCGGATCCGGCTCATCCGTGGCCAGCTCGCAGGTGATCATCGAGACCCGGTTGCGAAAGATGTCGGTCTCGTCACCCCGACGCACACTGACCGGCACCATCGCCACGAGCGGATTTTCCGGCAGCGCGTCGCGGGCTTGCAGGTAGGCACGCAGCGTGCCCGAGCACAGGGCCATCACCACGTCGTTGAAGGTCACGCCGAACGCTCTGCGGATGTCGCGGGCGTCCTCGAGCGGGATCGTGGTGTAGGCAAACCGGCGATGCGGACCGATCGTGGCGTTGAACGGGGTGCGCGGCGCCGATGTCGACGGCAGCGTCGGCAACTCGTCCTCGTTGTCACGGTTGCCTTTCAGCCGATCGCGCAACGCCCGCCCGAGTGGGCCCGGCAACGGTCGGGCCAAGGCGTTTCCGAGGGCCGCGAGTCCGGGATTGCCGGTTCTGGCGGCCACACTGCGCACGGCACGGATCCCCTGGCGGATCATCCTCTCCGGGCGAGCGGCGAAGACGCGACCGGTCCGCAGCAGCATCTCCGCCGTGCCGGGAATCGGGTCGACCGGCCAGTCGGCGGTGTCAACCTCGGCCGGAATGGCCGCCGGGTCGTCGTCGAGCATGACTCCGAGCATCAATACTCCCGCAGCACCATCGATGGTGGCGTGGTGGATCTTGTTCAGCTGAGCGATGTACTTGCCGTTCTCCACCCCCTCTATCACATACAACTCCCACAGCGGTCGACTGCGGTCGAGTGGGCGGGAGATGATCCGGCCAACCACCTCGGCCAGCTGCTGGGGCGTGCCCGGCGGCGGAACCGCGTGGTGGCGAACGTGATAGTCGATGTCGAAGTCGGGGTCATCGATCCAGTAAGGGAGGTCGAGGCCGAACGGCACGGTGACCAGTCGCCGGCGATACGGCTCCAGCTCGTCCATGCGCGACAGGATCGCCCGCTTGGTGATGTCGAGCCCCGCCCCGGCCGTGCCCGGCTTGGGCTCGAAGATCGTGAGCGACGACACGTGCCCGTAGGTGGTGGGTGTCTCCATGTTCAAGAAGTTGGCGTCCATCCCACCGAGCTGCTTCATCGACGCTCCCTTCTCGTGCCCGCATCTTTACAGATGTTCAAGTTGTCGAGCCAGTGCGCGGCACTTGGCCGATCTCGGTGTCGAGCCCATAGCCGCTTTGCCTCGATAGCGCACATGTACACAAGTAAGTAAGGTTGGCCACAAGCTGCCATCGGTCCTTGGCCGAAGGACCCGAGCAACAAGGAGCACTCATGTCCGTCCCGATCAACATCCCGAAACTCGGCGTCTCGATGACGGAAGGCACGCTCATCGAGTGGCTTGTTGCCGACGGCGCCGTTGTCTCGGAAGGCGATCCGATCTATCTCATCGAGACCGACAAGGTCGAGAACGAGGTCAACGCAACGGCCTCCGGAACGATCCGGCAAACCGGCGAAGAGGGCGAGACGTACGCCGTGGGCGAGTCCGTCGGGAAAATCGAGACATAAGGCATCAGCCGAAGTGATGCTTCCGTGCTACGGGTCCCCGAAGCGGCCAACTCGAAGGCCTGTGCCGCGCAGGTGTGCCGTCTCGTTGAGCGAGAGGACCGTGCGCTGGCCGCTGCGAGCCGCGGCGAGGCGATGGATCGACGTGTAGTTCGGATAGAAGAACCCGCTCGGATCCTCGATGTTGAGGATGTGGCTGATGTATGCGTTGATCACCCCGCCGTGGCACACGACGGCGACCGTCTGGCCCGTGTGCGACTCGATGATGTCCTCGATCGCGGTAACCACACCGGCGCGGAACTCGAACGGGTCGACACCGGCGGCGCGGTGCACGTTTCCCGTGAGCACGTCCTGCCAACCGGGCAATCCCTCCGCCCGGAGGTCTTCGATGGGGATGTACTCTCCCGACTCACGGTCGTACTCGGCGATGCCGTCGTGCACCGTCACCACGACTCCCTTCGCGGCGGCAAGAGGTTCGGCCGTCTGCCGGGCACGGCGCAGCGGACTGGCAGCAATGGCGTCGATGCTCTCGTCGACCAGATATTCAGCCAGCAGGCGGGCCTGCTCGTGGCCTTTCTCGGAGAGCTCGGGGTCGGCGGGCCCGTCGGCATCTTGGACACGGAGAGGTTGTGCGTGGCGAATGAGCAGCAATTCCATGGCAGCAGCGTCTATCCCTGATCGCCGGGCGAGCGGACCGGATCGAACACGGTGGGATCACCGGTGATGCGGGTCATGGTCAGCCGGCATGTGCGCTTGTTCATGGCACTCTCCTGCTCGCCGCGGCAATGGCCAAACCTGCAACCGGGACTTGAGTTGGAGGTTAGTTTGTAGAGATGGACTCCAGCAATGTGGCACCGTATCCAGCAGCCGAGCCGCCGGCACGCGACACGGTCGTCAAGTTCTCGCGGATGCGCAAATTGACGAGCGAGCACATGGTGATGAGCAAGCAGATCAGCCCGCACGCCTTCAGTGTTGTCGAGGTGGATTTCGCGAACGTCGACGCTGCGCGTGCTGCCGTGAAAGTTGCGTGGAAGGAACGCGAAGGGTTCAGCCTCACGTTTCTCCCCTTCATCTCCCGGGCGGTCGCAGTGGCTCTCGGCGATTTTCCGCACCTCAATGCTTCTGTCGATGGCACGACTCTGGTCGTGCACAACGTCGTCGATCTCGGCATCGCCGTCGACCTTGACCACCAGGGCCTCATCGTGCCGGTGGTTCGCGCCGCCGAGTCCAAGCAGGTTGCGGCCATCGCCCGGGAGATCAACGATCTGGCGACGCGCGCCCGCAGCCGGAAGCTGTCGCCCGATGATGTCGGCGGCGCGACGTTCACGATCGCCAACAACGGTTCCGCTGGATCCGTACTGACGATGCCGATCATCAACCAACCTCAGGTGGCCATCTTGTCGACCGACGCAATCGTCGAGAAGCCCGTCGTCGTCACCCGCCCGGACGGCGCCAAAGAAGTCGGGATCCATCCGGTCGGGCATCTGGCGATGAGCTGGGACCATCGAGCCTTCGACGGGGCCTATGCCGCCGGCTTCCTGCGGCACGTCAAGCGATTGCTCGAGACCGAAGACTGGTCGCTCCAGGTCTGACGAGCACTCGTCACGCACAACACCTACAGCACAAAGGAACATCACCATGGCAACTGACCAGAAGATCGCCATCCTCGGCCACGTCGACGTCGATCCGGCGATCCGCGACGATGTGGTCGCCTCGGTTGTCGACCTGCAGCGCTCGACCCGTGACGATGAGCCAGGGTGCCTCGCCTATGTCATTGCCGCAGATCCGACAGACCCCGCACGGATCCAGATTGTTGAGTTGTGGGCGTCGGCCGAGGCTGCGGAGGCACACTTCCAGCACCCCAATTTCGCGGCGACAGGTGCCGCACTGCGTGCTGCGCCCCGCCGTGGTGGCAGTTCTCGCAAGTACCGCATCGACGCCGAAGACGACGTCAAAGGTGACGACGGCCAGGCATCGGCGGCGTTCTGGTCGGCCGGCGACTGAAGTCCTAGCCGTTCGGCAAGATGACCGCTCGACCCTCGACGGCTCCCGTCTCGAGCGCCTGCAAGGCCTCGGGGATTTTGTCGAAGGCGTACGTCGTGATCTTCGGAGTCAAGAGTCCGCGTCGGGCGAGCGCGATCACGTCGCGCAAGTCGCCGATCCCGCCCCAGCTCGACGTCGACACCTGCACTTCGGGCTTTGCCGCGAAGAAGCCGAAGGGGACGGTGCCACCCGCGATACCCATGACCATCACCCGCCCGCCCGTCCTCGCGACGCCGAACGCCAGCTTCAGGGTGGAATCGCTCCCGACGATGTCGAGCACGACGTCAACGCCACGCCTCCCGGTGAGATCCATCACCTCGGTCGTGTTGTCCCCGCCGGCGAGGAGAGCGTGGTCGGCGCCCATCTCGGTAGCCAGGCGCAAGGCCTCCTGCTTAGCGTCGATGGCGATGACGGTTGCGGGGCACAGTGCCCGGAGGAGTTGCAGAGCGATGTGGCCTAGACCGCCGACACCGATGACCAACGCAGTACTTCCGGGCCCGAGCGAGCCGAGCGAGCGCCGAATCGCCCGGTACGGGGTGACGGCGGCGTCGGTGAGTGGGGCTGCGAAGGTCGGTGAGAGATCGCCGAGTGGCACGAGTTGACGGACCCGATCGACCAGCATGTAGGGCGCCATCCCGCCATCGACACCGAGTCCCCAACCCGCACCGGGCAACTCGGCCTGGCGATCGCAGAGGTTCTCGTCGCCGGTCTGGCAATGATCGCAGAAGCCACAGCCCAGTGAGCCGAAGACGGCGACCGGTTCACCGACTTCGACGCCATGCGCCCCTGGCCCCAATGCCTCGACCCAGCCGGCATTCTCGTGTCCGAGTGTGAACGGAGGCGAGCCGTTCATCGTCCCCGCCTCGAACTCGTATAGGACGTGCAGGTCGCTATGGCAGAGCCCGGCGGCGCCAACCTTGACGAGTACCTGACCCGGGCCGGGCTGCGGCACGGGAACCTCCTGGTACTCGGCCGGCGTCTTCCAGGCGATCATTCGGTACGCCTTCATCGCTTCTCACTCCTATTTGGTAGATCTGCCAAGACCGTAGGGTCGATGCGTTCAGTACGCACCGCGTCGATGATTGCGGGCACGCGACGTCATTCGACTACGTGGTGCACGAGGCAAACCCGCGGCTGGACCGAAGAACGACAACCTGCCCCTGTTCACAGGTGCATCAATCAGCCCGCGGAGCGCGCCGCGGCGTGGCGTCCCGCCAGGTAGCCGAAAGCCATCGCCGGGCCAAGGGTCCCACCCGGTCCGCCGTACGTCATGCCGAACGGCGACCCCATGACGTTGCCGGCGGCGTAGAGACCGGGGATCGGCGTGCCGTCGAGGTCGAGGACTCGTGCGTCGGGATCAACCCGCGGGCCTCCTTTGGTGCCGAGGGCGCCGCTTTGGATCTCGAACGCGTAGTACGGGCCGCGCTCCAGCGGGCCGAGCGTCGCGTCGCGTCGCCCCTTCCGATACGGATCACCCCACCAGCAGTCGAACGCGCTGTCACCACGCCCGAAGTCGGGGTCGTGCCCCTCTTGGCACAACTGGCTCCAACGGGCAATCGTCCGCTCGAGCTCGTCGCCGTCGATGCCCAGCTTCTCGGCAAGCTCCGTCGGCGTGTCGCCGCGGGGAATCCACTCCGGGACGTCGCGTCCCGAGCCGCCGGCACTGACGCGGAACCCGTAGGTGTCGACGTACGTCTGGTCAAACACCAGCCAGCACGGCAGGTTCGCGTACTCAAACCGCGACACGTCCTCGACGTGGAACGCGCCGCCGAAGGCGTTGTAGTTGGCGGCCTCGTTGGTGAAGCGCCGGCCTCGCCGGTTGACCATGATCGAGTGCGGAAGCGTGCGCTGGCCGTTCACGAGGACCTTGCCCATCGGGTTCGCCTCCAGCGGCACGACCCCGACCGGGATCCACCACGCCTCGCGCATGTTCGACAGCATCGCCCCGGCCTTCATCGCCATCAGCAGCCCGTCGCCCGTGCTCGTCTCCATCGATACGGGGTGGGTCATCGGTCCACGGAGGAACGCCCGCCGCAGCTCCGCGTTCCACTCGAACCCGCCCGACGCCAGCACCACGCCCTTCGTCGCGTACGTGTCGGTCGACCCCGCCGGGGTGTCGACACGCACCCCGACGACGGCACCGCCGTCGATGATGAGCTCACGACCGGCGCATCCGGTGAGCGGCTCGATGCCGCGGTCGAGGCACCCGCGGAGTAGGCGCCCGGCGAGCGCCTGGCCGCACCCGCGTTCGTTGCGGACCAGCCGGCGCGCAAGCTCCTCCGGCGCGGGCGGCTCCGGCACCGCCTTGCCGAGAGGAGTTTCGCTCATGGTGATGTGCGGGTCTGCGAAGTATGGCGAGGGCGTGACGCGGTCCGCCCACTCGCCGAGCTCGTCGAACGGATAGAGGGGGCATTCGAGCGTGCGTCCGCCCTCGACGCTTCCGCCAGGGAACTCGGGATGATAGTCGGGCATCCCCGCGACGGCGTAGAACTGGACCGGCGTCTTCGACTCGAGGAAGTCGACCATCTCCGGCCCGGCGTCGATGAACGCCTCGACGAGACGCGGCTCGAGGAGGTCGCGCGACAACGACATGATGTAGCGCAGCGCGTTGTCGCGGCTGTCGGCGACATTGACCTCGCCCATGTGTGGGTTGTTGGGGATCCATACCTGCCCGCCCGACCATGCGGTGGTCCCGCCGACCCGGTCGGCCTTCTCGAACACCGCAACACTGGCGCCGCCCTCGTGAGCAGCGATCGCCGAGGTGAGCCCGGCGGCCCCGGTGCCGAGCACAACGACATCAACGCGTTCCATGTCAGGACCTCCTCGTCGAGGCGTGCGACGGCCGGCTCGTGCGAGACGGCGGTCGTGCAAAAGGTTTTCCAAATGATAACCCGCCGAGCCTGAGCGTCGGCACCTGAGCTAGCGAGACAGCACGGTGCAGGTGCTCAAGCCGGGGGCGCCGTACACCTGGGTGAACGCCGTCTGCGGGTTGCCGGGCACCTGACGGCCGTCGGCACGGTTCTGCAACTGCACCACGCATTCGATCACCTGGCGCAGACCGCTGGCCCCGATTGGTTCACCGTTGGCGATGCAACCGCCGTCGGTGTTGACCGGCAGACGACCTTCGATCTCCAACGCTCCGCTCATGATCAATTCGCCCTGCTCGCCGTGCTCGCACAAACCGCACTCGGCGAGGTGCATCAACTCGGCGCCCGCTTCGGTGTCTTGCACCTGGGCGACGTCGATCTCGGATGCGGCCACCCCAGCGGTCTCGAACGCCGCTGCCGCCGCGAACACCGTCGCCCCCGGTGTGATCTCGGCTGCGAGCGACGGGCTGAACACCTCGAACGTGCCGTACTTGCGGGTGCGGAATTCGACGGCACGCAGCCATACCGGGTCGGCGCGCAGCGCCTTGGCCTTAACCGGCGATGCCAGCACCATCGCCGCCGCGCCTTCGCTGGGGCTGCAGAACATGTACTTGGTGAGCGGGTCGTTGACCATCTCGGCATCGGCGATGGCATCGACGCTGAGCGGGTTGCGCCGCCAGGCGTTGGGATTGCGAGCCCCGTTGCGCAGCGCCTTGGCCGACAGCTCGGCAAGCAACCGCGGGTCGAGGTCGTGATCGGCGAGGTAGCGCTGAATTTTCATCCCGAAGAACTGGGTGGTGACCATCATCCCGTCCTCGCCGTACCACTCGCCGATGCCATATTCGGCAGGGTCGGTGGCGAAGGCGCCGCGTTGGTGCTTGTCGAACCCGACCACCAGGGCGAGCTCGGCCATGCCGGCCTCGATGGCGTTTGCTGCCGCCAGCAGCGATGAGCCGCCAGTGGCGCAGCCGTTGTACACACTCATGAACGGTGCGCCCGTGAGCCCGAGTTCTTTCACCAGCGCGTCGGCATGCCCGCCATCCTTGCTGCCACCGGCAGCAAAGTCGATATCGGCCCAGTCGACAGCGGCGTCGCCCAACGCCCCCCTGGCGGCGATCAACGCCATCTCGCGCGCCGAGATGTCGAACCGGCCGAACGGGTGAAGGCCGACACCAACGATTGCGACTTCCATCACGTCGTCTCCTCTCGCGGTTCGAACCAGAAGGTGAGCGGCGATGCCGCCTCGTCGATGACGATCCGCACCGGGTCGCCGATCTTCCAACCATCGATCGGCCTGCCGCGCAGACGCGACTCGACCTTCACCGGACCGAGGTCGACATAGGCGAGAGCGTACGGCTCGTACGGCGACGAGGCGAGGTATGGGGCCTTCGGCGCGAACCTCTGCACGGTCCACGTCCACACCCAGCCGTCGCGTGGCAGCGCCACCTCGCTGACCGCATTGCTGCCGCAGCGAGGGCACCCGGACTGGGCCGGGAAGGTCTGCGTCGCGCAGTCGCTGCATGCACTGCCCACCAAATGCGGTTCTCCACCGATCGTGCTGATCAGTTGTCGGCGTTGGTCTGTCGTGTCGATCACATCAGACAAAGATCGTCTCCTCCTGTGGCGCGATGGCGCCCTGCAGCGGTCGATGCTACGTCCCCATTCAGGTGGCGCGCTCATCCCACCGATCGCGACGTGAACGCTCTCCTGCTACTTGAGTTCGGCGGCGCGCTCGGCGGCCAGTGTCATGATGTGCTTGTTGCCCTGGCTCCACAGCACCTGCAACTTCTTGGCGTTGATCAACCAGCTAGTGCCGGTGCGCACCAACCGGTCGGAGTACATGCCGCCGATCGTGAACATCGAGTCGCCGGACGCGTTGACGAGATAGTGATCGGCGCGCACGTAGGCGTGGCATACGGCCGCGTCGCCGTCGATCTCGAAACGAAGATTGCTGAGCGTGTGCAAAGACGCGTCAAGACCGGGGAACAGCCGCTTCGCCCGGGCCACCCAGTCATCAGCGGCCATCGGGCCGTACGATTCGGGGCGCCACGAGCGATAGTCGACGTCGATGTGTTCGGTGAACACGGATCGATACATCACCCAGTCTCGTGTGTCGATGCCGGCGGCGAAGCGCGCCATCGTCTCGGCGATATTCATGCGATCCTCGACCGATGCGCCCATTGTGGGCGAATGTACTGTGAGCGACGCCATGGATCGCTGTCGAGTGCTCGCCGTCACCGGAGGGCACAGCTTCGACCTCGACGGCTTCCGGTCCATGCTCACCGACATCTGCGACGCCAGAAGATGGGTGTGGGCTCATGCCGTGCAGCCCTCCGCGCAGCGTTGGTTCGACGGCGCCCAGAGCGGCCAGTGGAATGCAATCGTCTGCCACGACATCCCCGGTCTGCACCTGAAGCGCGGTGAACCGCCGCGACCGATTGGCCCGACGGTGAGTCAGAAGCGGGCAATCACAGCATTGCTCGACGCCGGGCAGGGAATGGTCGTTACCCATCACTCGCTAGCCGGATGGCCGGCGTGGGATGGCTGGGCGACGGCGCTCGGCGGCCGTTTCAACTACTCGCCTGGGCCGTTGCGCGGGCAGGACTGGCCGTCGTCGGGGACGCGGATCGATACCTACACCGCCAGCGTCGTCAACCCCACCCACGCCGTCTGCGAAGGCGTCGACGATTTCACGCTGACCGACGAGTTGTACTGCTGCCCGATCTTCGAAGATGAGGTCACGCCGCTGGTCCGTTCCGATGCCGACTTCGACCCGGGTCTGTTCGTCTCCACATATGAGCACGTGTCGGTCGGCGAAGTGGCTGCCCCAAAAACGGTTGGCCACCCGCCACCCAGCAACCTGATCGCCTGGGCCACGGTCGCCGGCCGCAGCCCCATCGTCTACATCCAGCCAGGCGATAGCGCATCGACGTTCGCCGTCGCGCCCTATCGCCGCCTGCTGGCCAACGCCATCGCCTGGGTGGCGTCGCCCGCTGCTCATCAATGGGCTTCGGCCAACCCGTTGCCTATCCACTGACCGGCTGTCGCGGCCTTCGCCGCGACAACATCATGGGCTGCCGAGCGGGCCGGTGCCCGTGCCGTCCGGCGCTGTGTCGATGCTGACCAGCTCTTCGCGACCAGATCCGCCCGATGCCTTGAGGATCAGCACCGGGCCGACCCCCTTGGCGTACAGCTTGTACTCCAACACGTCGGGTTCAAGTCCGCTTGTGTCCTTGGTCAGCAAAGCCTCGTCGTACAGACCCGCAGGCACCTCGGCCATCTCGCTCGTGCTCAACACCTCGCCATTGTCTTCAGCCTCACCCTTGTAGTACTCCTGGCGGTACTTCATGCCGGGCTGTGGATCGGCTGGAACGATGATGCCGGGCAGGGCACCATCGGCTCCGGCCTCGAACGATCCACCGGTGGAGGTGAGGTTGCCGTTGTCGAACTCGGCGGTCTGCTCACCGAGATACCAGATGTTGCCGGCCTTGTCTTGTGCGTACCAGTCGAAGGTGTCCTCGACGATCTGTCCATCGATTGTCACCGTGTCGCGCACTACTCGCCCGGTCACCCCGTTGGCAATCACCTTGGTGTCGTTGGTGACGACCACAACCGCCTGCGACTCGACACCATCGGCATTGGTCTCTTTGTATGTCCATCGTCGACCCGGGGTCATCGGCCAATAGGGATTGGTGATCTCCGTGGTGAATTCGGTCGGGTCGAGCTTCATCACTGTGCTGCCCTCGGGTAGATCAAACGTCGGTGTTGCCGGGTTCGCGGCGCTGTCGCCACACCCGGCGAGCAGCGTCGCCGCAACAGCCGCGCTGACGATACTTCGGGTGTTCATCGGGCCTCCTCGTCATCAGCGGGCCCCGGTCGGGCCCGCCACCAACCCTGCGCCTTTGATGCTGAACGCGAGCTGAACAAGGCCGAGGCAGCCGCGAGGATCGAATGGCGTTATTATTTTCACGTCAAACCCATCGAGGGGGTTCGCCATGACCGCAACACCGCTGACCGATGTCGCCACCCGCCTGCTGGCCAATGTCGATGCCGAGCACGGCGACTACAACGAATCGATGTTGAACGTGCCTGTGGCGCGCTACCGCGACGAGCGACGCTTCCAGCAAGAACTCGACATGATCTTCCGTCGCAGCCCGCTGCTGGTCGCCCTGACCTGCGACATCCCCAGTGCCGGAGACTTCACGACGCTGGTGATCGCCGACCGCCCGATCATGGTCGTGCGCGGCGACGACGGCGTGGCCCGCACGTTCCTCAACGTCTGCCGGCATCGCGGCGCGCAGGTCGCCGACGGCTGCTTCGGCCACGCCCGACGCTTCACCTGCCCGTACCACTTCTGGGTGTACGACACCAGAGGCGCGCTGGTCGGCAACACCGATCGCAAGGCCTTCGAGGGAGTCGACGTGACGGGTCTGGTCGAGCTCCCAACGGCCGAGAGATCAGGGGCGGTGTTCGCCGTGCTCACCCCGGGGCTGAGCTTCGATGTCGACGACTGGTTGGGCGACATGGCCTCGTCGCTCGGCTATCTGCAACTCGAGAAGCTGCACCGTCACGATGTCGAGACGGTGCTCGACAGCGGCAGTTGGAAGGCCACCGCCGACGGATACGTCGACGGCTATCACCTCGGTTACCTTCACCGCAACACCATCGGGACCAAGTCGATCACCAACCGCAACACCTACGACCTCTACGGCCCCCACCTTCGCCTCGGGTTTGCCAACAAGCCACTACCGGGCATGCGCGACCTACCGATCGACGAGTGGCAGTTGAACCTGGCGATGAGCCTGGTGCACTACGT
>JANNHY010000105.1:0-6518 GCA_031404635.1 Ilumatobacteraceae bacterium | reverse complement strand
TGTCGGGCTTGGAGCCGGAGCGGTTGCTGCGACGCCCGCGCGTCACCTTCCCCTTCCGGTTGAGGGTGTTCACCTGCACGACCTCGACGCCCCAAATCGCCTTGATGGCGTCGGAGATCTCAGGCTTGCTGGCGCTCGGGTGGACTATGAACGTGTACACACCCTGCTCGATGAGGCCGTAGCTCTTCTCTGAAACCACGGGGGCGAGGATGATGTCACGGGGGTCTTTCATGATGCGTCTCCTGAAGAGTCGTCGTCGTTGCGTTGGCTCGGGGGCAACTCGAAGCCTGCAGCCTCGGCGTCTTCGGCCGTCGCGAACCAGTACTCGGCGGCAGTGCGGCTATAGAAAGCCGAGCCGGGCACGTGGTAGAGCATCGATGAGGTGTTGCCCTTGATCTCGTAGCCCTCGGGGGCATCGTCGCCGTCGGCCTTGACGCTGCCGGGCCAGCTTGGCTCGTCGTCATCGGCGGCTACGTCCTTGTCGACGTCGGCGCTCAGCACCGTGGCAGCCTTCTTGACGGCGGCCTCCTTGGCCGGGGCCGCGGCGACGAGTTCGCCACCACCGGGCAGCGTGGCCTGCGAGAACACCACGTAGTCACTGCACAGCACGTCGTAGGCGTTCAGTTCGCGACCTTCGATCAGCTGCACCTCGGGCAGGTTGAGGAAGCTCTTGATTGTGTTGGTGTCGTCGATGTCGACCACGACCAGCGCCTTGCCGTCGACACCGAGGGCGCTGAGAACCTTCTTGGCGTCCTTGGTCTTCGGAACGTCGAAACCCCAAGAATCGACGACGACGATCTTGCCGTCGGCGGCGCGATCGCTCAACGCCGAACGCAGCGCAAGCCTGATCATCTTCTTCGGGGTCTTCTGGTCGTAGCTGCGCGGCTTGGGGCCATGGGCCACGCCACCGCCGCTCATGTGCGGCGAGCGGGTCGAGCCCTGGCGGGCATTGCCGGTGCCCTTCTGTTTGAACGGCTTCTTGCCGCCGCCCCTGACCTCGGCGCGGGTCTTGGTGCTCTGTGTGCCACTGCGGCGAGCGGCCAACTGAGCGGTGATGACTTGGTGCATCAGCGGAACGTTGGGCTGCACGCCGAACATCTCCGCGTCGAGGTCGAGACTGCCGGCATCCTTGCCCGCTGCGGTCTTCACGATGATCGATGCCATCTCGGTCACTTGCCCTTCACTGCGTTGCGGACGATGACGACGCCGCCGTTGGGCCCCGGCACCGAGCCCTTGACCAGCAGCAGATTGCGTTCGATGTCGGCCTGCACAACCTCGAGGTTCAAGGTGGTGACCTGCTCGTGGCCCATGTGCCCCGCCATTTTCACACCCTTGAACACGCGGCCCGGATAGCTTGCCGAGCCGATCGAGCCTGGGGCTCGGTGGTGCTTGTGGTTACCGTGGCTGGCGCCTTGACCCTTGAAGTTGTGGCGCTTCATGCCGCCGGCAAAGCCCTTGCCACGGCTGACCGCGGTGACGTCGACGCGCTCACCCTCGACCAGGGTGTCGACCTTGATCTCCTGGCCGACCTCGAAGCCATCGACCGAGTCGAGGCGCAGTTCGACAACGCGACGGCCGGGCAGCACACCGGCCTTGGCGAAATGACCGGCTTGGGGTTTGGTGAGCTTGTTTGCATCCCGGTGGCCAAAGGTGACCTGGAGAGCCGAGTAACCGTCGCGTTCGGTGGTCTTCACCTGGACGATGCGGGCCGGCTCGACGCGGAGCACGGTGACGGGCACGACTTTGTCGTTCACCCACACCTGGCTCATGGCGATTTTCTCGCCAACGATCGCTTTCAGTGCCATAGCGGCAGCCTTTTCGGTCAGACCCGGTTGCCCGGGCATTGGTCGCACACGCAAATGCTCCGCAGGCCCGACGGCCGGCGGAGCACCGGATTCAGTTCTTGCTGAGAGGTCCCCCCGTCCACAGCTTCTGGGGGCGCACACAGACTTCGGTTGGAGGCACGCCGGCTGGCGCGCACGAGGATCTGACTCTATCGGACCTGGCAGCGCCTGCCAACTTCGAAACGACGTACAACACCACAGCGCTTCGAACCGGCTACGTTCGGTTCTCGATATGCCCGCGCTCAAGCGAATCCTCATCGGCAAGCCGATCTCGTCGGAGGAGCAGGAGCATCAACGCCTGCGCAAGCTGATCGCTTTGCCGATCTTCGCATCTGACGCGATCTCATCGACCGCCTACGCCACCGACGAGATCCTCGTTGTGTTGTTGCTGCAAGCCAGCATCGGTGCAGCGGCGTTCAACCCGCTGACCCCCATCGCCATCATCGTCTGCGTGCTGATGGTCATCGTCGTGATGAGCTACCGGCAGACGATCCATGCCTACCCATCGGGCGGCGGCGCCTACGTCGTCAGCCGTGAAAATCTCGGTGATGTCCCGGCCCTGGTCGCCGGCGCTTCGCTCCTCGTCGACTACATCCTCACCGTCGCCGTCAGCGTGGCCGGCGGCGTGTTGGCCATGCGCACCGCGTTCGGCTTCGACCACAGGTACACCGTTCCCGTCTGCCTGGTCTGCGTCTTCGTGATGACCGTGATGAACCTGCGCGGGGTGAAAGAGAGCGGCGCGGCGTTTGCCGGGCCGACGTACTTCTACATTCTGATGTTGGTCATGCTGCTCGTCACCGGGCTGTATCGGGTCTTCGTGAAAGATCTCGGTCCGATTCCACAGACGCTGCTTTCCGAGGAGGCCGTCGAACTCTCCAAACAGACCAAGAATCTTGGATTTCTCATGCTCCTGCGCGCCTTCTCGTCGGGCGCCGTCGCCTTGTCGGGTGTCGAGGCCGTGTCGAATGGCGTGCCATCTTTCAAGAAGCCGGAGAGCAAGAACGCGGCAACGACTCTCGTCTGGATGGGCAGCATCCTCGGGGTCTGCTTCCTCGGAGTGTCGGTGCTGGCTTCCCATCTCAAGCCGTTCCGGGGCCATGAGGACGGCAACGGCCTCGGGCTGATGGCCGAGCACATCTACGGCGGCAAAGGGATGTTGTTCTGGCTGACGATGATCGCCACCTTCGCGATCTTGATTCTCGCCGCCAACACCGCCTACGCAGGATTCCCAGGACTGGCGTCGATCATCGCCAGGGACGGGTTCCTGCCGCGACAATTCTTCAACCGTGGCGCCCGGCTGGTGTTCTCCAACGGTGTGATTTTCCTGGCGGCGATCGCCGGCGTCTTGATCATCGTTTTCAATGGCGACATCTCCAAGCTGATCCCGTTGTATGCGTTCGGTGTGTTCACCGGCTTCACCCTGAGCCAGACCGGCATGGTCAGGCACCATTTGAGGCACAAGGAGGGCAGGTGGCAGCTGAGCCTGGCGATCAATGCCATCGGCGCCGTTTCGACGGGGTTGGTGGCCTTGGTCGTCGTGGTCTCCAAGTTCACCGAGGGAGCCTGGATACCGGCCTTTCTGATCCCGTTCATGGTGGTGTCTTTCCGGGCTATGGGAAAGCACTACAAGCGGAGCCGCGGCGCTGTCGTGGCACCACCCGGCTACCGGGCACCGCGCGAAACGCACACGATGGTGGTGCTCGTCGGTGGCGTCAACAAGGGCGTGCTACGCGGCGTGCAATACGCGCGTTCGCTGAACCCCGACCGCATCCTGGCCGTCACAGTGGCCAGCAACGACGAAGAACGCAAAGCCATCGAAGATCAGTGGAAGGCGTTCGAAGTGCCGATCGAATTGCACACCGTGTACTCGCCGTACCGCGAACTGACCCGCCCGGTCCTGCAGTTCATCGACGAACTCGACGAACGTCACCAGGGCGACATCATCACCGTGGTCATCCCCGAGTTCGTCACATCGTGGGGCACCCAATGGCTTCACAACGGCAGTGCCTTTGCCCTCAAGGCAAAACTGCTCTACCGTCCGCACACCGCCGTTGTCTCGGTACCAATCCATACCATGGGCGACCACACCGAAGAGGAGTAGGAGTTTCGCGTATGCATGTCATCGTCGTCGGCTGTGGCCGGGTCGGCTCTGAGGTCGCCCTCAGTCTGGCCTCCACTGAACACGACGTCATCGTGATCGACCGCCGCGCCGAGGCATTTCGTCGTCTCGGCGACGATTTCAAGGGCGCGACCATGGTGGGCGTCGGATTCGACCGCGACGTGCTCACCGAGGCGGGGATCACGCCGACGTGCGCCGTGGCCGCCGTAACGAGCGGCGACAACTCCAACATCCTCATCGCTCGGGTTGCCCGCGAAACCTTCGGAGTCGAGCATGTGGTGGCCCGCATCTACGACCCGAGGCGAGCCTCTATCTACGAACGGTTGGGCATCGCTACGGTCGCCTCGGTGGCGTGGACAAGCGCCCGTGTACTGCGCCATTTGCTGGCGTCCGAGACGACGCATGACTGGATCGACCCGACGGCCAAGTTCACCATGGTCGAACGGCGGGTGCCCGCCGGTTCAGCGGGCATGTCGGTGGCCAGCCTCGAGTCGGCGTCGACAGGGCGGGTCGCTCTGTTCGGGCGCTTTGGCGAGTCGTCGATCCCCTCACCGGCGACGCTGCTACAAGAAGACGACGTATTGCACGTGATCATCCCCGCCGACGGGGAAACGGTGCTCGACGCAGCGCTGAAACTCCCGGAAGGAGCGCGCTGATGAAGGTGATCATTGCCGGCGCGGGCAGCGTCGGGCGCTATATGGCCGGCCAACTGCAGGACTCGGGTCACCAGGTGACGTTGATCGACAACGACCCCGCAATCGTCACCCAAGGGCGGGCGACGCGTACCCCAGTCGGCGTCACGTGGTGTCTAGGCGACGCGTGCGAGGTTG
Source organism: Ilumatobacteraceae bacterium (assembly GCA_031404635.1). Lineage (GTDB taxonomy): Bacteria > Actinomycetota > Acidimicrobiia > Acidimicrobiales > Ilumatobacteraceae > JAENVT01. Next base: position 1,725 of record JANNHY010000105.1, on the reverse strand, counting down.
CCACGCTCACGGGCGTCGGTGCCGCCGATGCCGACGTTGTCGCTGCCGTCACCGGTGACGACGAAGACAACCTGGTGGTCTCGTTGCTTTCCAAGCAGGAGTTCGCTGTCCCCCGCGTCGTGGCTCGAGTCAACAACCCGAAGAACGAATGGATGTTCACCGACATGTGGGGCGTCGACGTGTCGGTGTCAACGCCGCACCTGCTGACAGGCCTGGTCGAAGAGGCCGTTACCGTGGGGTCGTTCGTGCGATTGCTCAGCCTGGAAGGCGGCAAGGCCCGCCTCGCCGAGGTCACCCTGGCTAGCGGCTCACCGGCGATCGCCAAAGAGCTCACCGAACTCGGTCTGCCCCGCGAGTCGACCGTTGTCGCCGTGCTCCGCGACGGCCACGTCGTTGTACCCCGCGGCGACACAGTTCTGCATGAAGGTGACGAGGTGTTGGTGCTGGTCGCGGGTGGTGTCGAAGACGACGTACGCCGGGCACTGGTCGGCTGACCATGGTTTTTCGACGCCGCAAGCAGAGTGACGACCTGACGGTTGCGACGGTTTGCGAACCGCTCGCCACGCTGATCTCCGATACCCAGGCTCGCCAACGCGTCTGTGTATGCGGCAAGGTCACACGCATGACAGCGCGACCAACCGCCGGCCAGCCTGCATTGGCGGTCTCGATCTCCGACGACACCGGCACCGTCACCGCTGTGTGGACAGGGCGCAGGGCGATCGGCGGTATCACCCTCGGTCGCCGGATTGCAATCGACGGCGTCCCGGTGATGCGCGGAGACCACCTCGAGTTCACCAACCCCGGCTACACCCTGCTGCCACGCTGACTCAATCGACGTTGTCGCTTCGCCCAGGGTGGTACGACTCCACCGGGCGTAGGCTCCGAAACGATGGACACGGGCATCGACCACCACACCGACGCAATGGATCTGGCGGCGACATTTCAACGTGACGGTGTCGTTGCCGCTCGCGGCGTGCTCGATGAGGCGCAGCTGCAGCAGCTCGCCGAGGCAGTCGACGAGAATCTCGCCGCCCCCGGACCATGGGCCAACGACTACACCCCGGAGGGAGGCAGTGGCCGCTTCTTCGGCGACTACGTCAACTGGCAACGGATCGACGGCTACCGCCAGGCGGCGCTATACGGTCCGCTTCCCGAGTTGGCTCGGGCCATGCTCGGTGAGACGCCGCGTTTCTTCCACGAGCACACGTTGGTGAAAGAGCGTGACACCAACGAGATCACGCCGTGGCATCACGACGAGCCGTACTACTGCGTCGACGGCGCCACCAATGTCAGCCTGTGGGTGCCACTCGATCCGGTGCCACGCCCCGCCGGTGTCGAATTCGTCGTCGGTTCGCACAAGTGGGGCCGCCGGTTCGTACCGCGCAAGTTCGTCGACCAGTCGGCCTACATCCTCGACGCCAACGGCTTCGAACTTGTCCCCGACATCGATGCCATGCGCGATCAACACGAGATTTCGTCGTTCGACCTGCAGCCCGGCGATGTGATCGCCTTTCACTACCGCACGCTGCATTGTGCCCCGGGCACCACCGGCCGCACGACCGCCCGACGTCGGGCAGTGAGCTTCCGCTATCTCGGCAGCGATGCGCGGTTCGCCGCCAGGCCATGGCTGCACTCGCCGCCCTACGACCCGATCGTGCCCGGCCAGCCGCTCGACAACGAGCGCTTTCCGTTGCTGTCGATTTAACCGCTACGAATCGGGCGGGC
>JANNHY010000104.1:0-37631 GCA_031404635.1 Ilumatobacteraceae bacterium | reverse complement strand
GGCCAGCCGCGGTTGGGAGGTCATCGGGATTCGCGATGGCTTCAACGGCCTGATGTACCCCGACCAGTACAAGGAGGGCACCGGCACCTTCGTGTTGGAGCGGCACATGGTGCGCGGTATTGGTTACCTCGGTGGCACCGTGTTGGGCAGCACGAATCGCGGCAATCCGTGCCACTTCCCGGTCGAGCAGCACGACGGCAGCTTCATCTACGAAGACCGCACCGAACGACTGGTTTCGCTGTTTCGCCACGCCGGCATCGACGCCCTCATCACGATCGGCGGTGACGGCTCGCTGGCCATCGGCCAGCGCTTGTTCGAGGCCGGTCTGCGCGTGATCGGCGTGCCCAAGACCATCGACAACGACCTCGACAAGACCACTGTCACGTTCGGCTTCGACACGGCCGTGCAGATTGCCACCGAGTCGATCGATCGCGTGTTCACCACGGCGACGTCGCACAGCAGGGTGTTCGTGGTGGAGGTGATGGGCCGCTACGCCGGTTGGATCGCCCTCAGCTCCGGCGTGGCGGCCGGCGCTCACGCCATCTTGATTCCCGAGGTTCCGTTCCGTCTCGAGCCGGTGGCCGCCATGATCAAGGCACGTGAAGCACGCGGTGCCAACTTCGCCATCGTCGTCGTGGCCGAAGGAGCGATGCCCAAAGACGGTGAGCGCTCGGTCGTCGGCCAGGCGCACGATCAGGCCGAGCGGTTGGGCGGCATCGGCCAACAAGTGGCCAGCCAGCTCACCGAACTGACCGGCAAAGAGGCGCGAACCGTGGTGCTCGGCCACTTGCTGCGCGGCGGCGTTCCGACCGCACAGGACCGACTGCTGGGCACTCGCTTCGGCGCCGCAGCGGTTCGTGCCCTGGAAGACGGCTTCGACGGGGTGATGGTCGCCCTCAACGAACCGCGCGTCGACTACGTCCTGCTTGTCGACGCAATCGGATCGATGCGCACCGTGCCGATCGACTGCGACACGTTGATGGCGGCGCGCGACGTCGGCATCTTCTTCGGCGACGAAGACTGAGAGACGGGGAGGAGCTGAACTCCTGCCCGTCTCATTGTCTTGCCGTTGACGCCCGTGCTACGGGGCGCTGACCGCCTACCGGACTCTCTGGGTGCGACTTCTCGTGCTGGTGAGGAAGTTCCCGTCGCCGCTGTAGACCGCGGTGATGGTGTGGTTGCCAATGGTCGAGAAGGTGGTCGTTATCGTCGCCTGCCCGTTTGCGTCCAGCGTCACCGGTCCGCCGATCTCGGCCCCGTCCCTCGTGAACTGAACGGTGCCGGTGGCCGCCAGCGGCGTCACCGTCGCGGTGAACTGCATGGGCTGGTTCCTGAACCACGTGTTAGGGCTGGTCAGCGACGTCGATGAGGCCGCCTTGTTGACAACCTGGGCGAGTGGCACGCTTCCGCTGCCGGCGAAGACGGCGCCGTCGCCGATGTAGGCCGCGGTCACGCTGCGGGATCCTGTCGGCAGGGTGGTCGAGTAGGTTGCTCTACCTTGGATGTTGAGTGTGCTGGTGCCAGCGACGGGAACGCCGTCGATGCTGAACTGGACGGTGCCGGTCGGAACTAGCACCGTGCCGACAACGGGCCTGATCCGTACGGTGAACGTCACCGTCTGCCCGAAGGTCGATGGATTCCGGCTTGATGTCACCACGGTCGTCGTCGCCCTCAGCACCACGTGAGCCAAGGACGGACTCGTGCTGCCGGTGAAGTTGGCGTCGCCGCTGTAGACCGCGGTGATCGTGTGGCTGCCGTAGCCGAGGGAGGCGATAGAGACGCTGGCTGTGCCTGCCCCGAGCGGGCTCGAGCCGAGGCTCGTGGCACCGTCGAAGAACTGCACGGTGCCTGTCGGGTTGCCGATGCCGGTGAGGACCGAGACGTTCGCGGTGAACGTCACACTGTCGCCCCCGATGGAGGGGTTGGGACTGCTCGCGACAGTCGCCGAGGTCGTGCCTTGGGTGACGACCTGGGTCACGGCGTTGGTGCTGCCGGTGAAGTTGACGTCGCCGCTGTAGACCGCGGTGATCGTACGACTTCCGGCGGCAAGGTCGGCCACGGGGGCGCTGCTGACGCTGCCACCGACAAGCGCACCCGAGCCGAGGCTCGTGGCGCCGTCGAAGAACTCGACGGCGCCGGTCGGGCTCCCGAACGGGGCCGACACCGTCGCGGTGAACGTGACCGTCTCGCCGTAGTCCGACGGATTGCGACTGCTCGCGACCGCCGTCGAACTTGTGGCCGGGTTGACGACCTGAGTGAGGACGTCGCTCGTGCTGGCGATGAAGTTGGCGTCGCCGATGTAGACCGCGGTGATCGCGTGGCTACCGCCGCCGAGGGTGGCGATGTTGAAGCCGGCGCTGCCACCTACGACTGTGAGCGGCCCGGCGAGGCTGCTAGTGCCGTCGAAGAACTCGACGGTGCCGGTCGGGCTCCCGAGGATGGCCGACACAGTCGCGGTGAACGTGATCTGGTCACCGTAGACCGACGGGTTGACGTCGCTCGTGACGAGCGTCGTGGTGTTGTTCGGGCTCACGACCTGGATCAGATCCCCGCTCGTGCTGCCGGTGAAGTTGGCGTCGCCGCTGTAGACCGCGGTGATCGTATGGCTGCCGAGGGCAAGGTCGGCAACGGAGACGCTGCTGACGCTGCCATCCACGAGCGTGCCCGAGCCGAGGCTCGCGCCGTCGATGAAGAACTCGACGGTACCCGTCGGGACCACGGCCCCGACGGTGGGCGAGACGGTCGCGGTGAACGTGACCGGCGCTCCTGAGATCGACGGGTTGAGATTGCTCGACACCGCCGTCGACGTCGCGCCCTGGTTGACGAGATGGATCAAGTCGCCACTCGTGCTGGGGGTGAAGACGGTGTCGCCGCCATAAACCGCGGTGATCGTGTGTTCGCCGAGGCTGAGGCCGGCGGTCGACAAGCTGGCCGTAGCGGTGGCACCATCGACGAGCGGGCTCGAGCCGAGGCTCGTGACGCCGTCGAAGAACTCGACGGTTCCGCCGCTTGGAGTTCCAGTCGTCGTCGAGGCGACCGTGGCAGTGAATGTCACCTTCTCTCCGACGGTCGACGGGCTGGGGCTGCTGACCAGTACAGTCGTCGATTCCCCCACCCCGGTCGCCGTGGCCACGTTCGAGGCGGGTGAGCTACCAGCCTCGTTGCGGGCAGTGACCTTGTAGTCGTACGTCATGGTCGGGACCCATGTGCTTGTGGTGTCGGTGTAGGTCGTTCTGTTCGCCGGAACATCGGCGATGTCCACGAAGTCGCCGGCACCGGGGCCGCTGACCGGAGCCCGCCAGACATCGAAGCCGATTTCTTGCGCTGGGTTGGTGCCCCCGCCACCCGCGGGGTTGCCCCAAGAGACCGGATCTTTGTAGTCGACGGGGGTGTTGTCGACCCAGTTGAGAATGACGCTGCCGCGTGTGAAAGTCAGCCCTGTCGGCGCCAGGGGCGTTGTCCAGGGCGCTTGGACGGTGACTGGGCGCATCATGTCCATTTCTTCATGGCTCAGGATGTGGCAATGGAAGACGTACTCCCAATCGAAGTCGGTGACGTCGTTCGAGATCGGAGCGATCGGGTTGCCCAAGGTGTTGGTGTTGTTGAAACCGGCTTCTAGCCCGTTCACGCCGTTCACGTCACCCTTGGCGCCGATGGGCATCATCGGGTTCAGCGGGCGGGAGCTGTCGGGCACGGCGAACGGAAGGACTGGCACGATCGGGCGTAGGGCGACGATGGTGTCTTCGAGCGGGCTGATCCGCACGGTTTCCTTCCAGCCGAGCTCTGTTGGTTCGGGCGGGATGATGATGTTGTCCCAAGTGACCCGGTTGAGTACCTGCACGTCGTACAGGTGGAAGTGGATCGGGTGGGTGTCGACCCCGTTATGGGTGATCTTCCAGATCTGGGTTCCGTCCGCGGCCGAGGAGATCGGTGTCACGTCGAGGGCGCTCGGCATCCCCGTCGAGTTGAGGATCTCGGTCGCCGGGTTCACGTAGGGGTACAGGATGATGTTCTGCAGCAGTGGTGTGGCGCCGGGCGCTTCGAGGCCGAGGTTGGCGGTCATGCGCCCCCACTCGTCGAAGTTGGCCGAGTTCATCTCGTCGTGCATGCCCTTCGGCTGGAGGGGGATCGCCAACTGCGGCTTTGGCACGCTTGGATTGGACGGATCAGTTCCCAGGGTGTCGAACTTGAACTTGAAGGGGTCTGGATCTCCGAGCACTGCTCCCTGCTCCATGATTCGCGCATACCCGTCGCACTTGGCGGTCGGGTTCGTGGGGCTGTTGCACCAGCCGCTGGCAACGAAGTTCGAACCGTACGCCGAGTTGTAAGCGGCCTGGCCGACGATGATCGGGTCCATCGAGGACTCGAAGACGCCGGAGCCGTCCGCCTTGTGAGCGAACGCCGTCTCGAGGGCGCCCATCCGGTCGAACGTAGTGTTGGGCCGGTCGAACGCGACCGCCGGCGCTGCGCTGGACACCTTGACCTGCATGATGGTGCGGGTGTTGGGGCCGTAGCCGGGCAGGGTTGTGGGGGCGCCGGCGGGCGACATGTCGGGGCCGCCGGTGTAGTAGTCGTAGCCGGGGACGCGCGCCGGGAAGGCGGCGGGGGCGTCGTTGTAGAGAATCAGGGTCTTGCCGCGGTACTGGGAGAAGTCGACGATCGCGTCGGCTCGCTCGGCCGGTGCCAGCAGCAATGAATGCTGGTCGACGTTACCGACGTCGAAGCGGGTCGGGTCGGTGATCCACGTGGTCGGCTGGGCCGGGACGACGACTGGCGCAGGTAGGAACCCGCCTTCGCTGCCAATCTGGATCCAGCTCGGGCCCTTCGGGCTCCAGTTCGTGTCGGGTGTCGGGGAGACGACCGGGTCGGTCTGAGCAGCCTCGAGCTCCGCCGGGTTCAGGGCGACTTCGCTGAGCGTCCCTGTCCTCGGGTCAGCCACGTACCACGACAGGTTCCAGAAGCGGTCGTTCGCCGCATTGAGGACGCGGTAGCGGTAGGCCTTAGGGTCGACGGTGGTGGTCGGGTAGACCGTGCCGTTGACCATCGGCGTGTCGTTGAACGCTTCCATGCCGACCGAGATGTTCGGTGTCGACGGGATGAGCGCCGGCTCGCAGAACTTGAGGCTCCCGTCGGGGAGGACCTCACTCGGGTCACAGAAGCCGGGGCCGGTGCCGACGGGAAGGTAGTAGGGGTTGGCAATCGGCGGGTTCTTGACGTCCTTGGCCGGTGGCCAGAACCACGGGCCGTACATCCAGCGGCCGAAGGCGCTCATCCCGGATGGGTCGCCCGGGTTCTGCGCCGGCATGTAGACATGCGGGGTCCACAGGCTGCCCTCGCCGCCCCACCTCGCCGCGTCCCACGTCGGGTCAGCCTGGGCCAGAACATCCGGGCTGGGGACGAAGGTCTTGTCCTGGATGATCAGCGGGGTGCCGACACCGAGGCCGGCGAGGGCGCCGGTCGGGGCGATCAGGGTCTTTTCCATCTCGTCGGTGACCAGGTAGCCGGCAGCTTCACCGGCATACACGTTCAAGCGGGTGATGCCCCACGAGTGATCGTGGTAGAACATCAACCGGGCGCTCTGCTGGTTGCTGTAGAAGAATGTTTGCGAGCCGAGCTCGGGAGCTGGCATGTCGGGCACGTTGCTGACGCTGACACCTTCGGGATAGTTGGTGGTCTCGCCGGCGGGTGTGATCCACTGGTGCGGGGTACCGTCACTGATCCAGGGGGTGACGCCACCGTGCAGGTGCAGGGTGGCCCGGTTCTCGGAATAGCATGTGCTCGGCTTGGGGGTCTCACCGCACGCCGGGTTGCGCACACCGTCGAGGACGCTGCCCTGGTCCTCGACCATGTCCATCGGCACGCCGAGCGGACCGCGGCCGCCATCTGCGATGGGGATCCCATCGCCAAGCATGATTGCGTCCGGGCCCATGCCCGAACCCATGAGCGTTGTGTCGACCGGCAGGAACAGGTCGCCTGCATCACCGGTCGGCAGTAGGTTGCGGAACAGGACTCGCACTGGCTTGTCCTTGCTGGCGACGATCGTCGGGCCCAGGTAGCGGGGGTTGTCGACGCCGACCGCCTGACTGCCGTCGGGCAACAGCGCGGGGCTGGCGGGCAAGAGCGGGTCAAGGTTGGCGTTGGTCAGCGGCACTTGAAGCCCGGGAACGACACTGGTCGAGATCTGCACGTAACCGCGCAGCAACGTTTCCGGCAGATCGCTGTGGAACCGCTGCCGGTACTGGACGAGGGCGATCTCGTAGTAGTCGGCGCCGGGGTACGTGGTTGTATCGGGGACGGCGACCGGGATGTAGTTGCCCAGGTTGTTCGCCGCGGTCGGTCCGAGGCCGGCCAATGTGTCGACGAACTTCTGGATACCCGGTGTGAGGTAGCCGGCTCCGGGCGCGGTGACGTTGATCGCGGTGACGGAGCCCTTGACGGCGACGGTGGCAGTGGCGCTGGCGCCCTTGTCGGCCACGCCGACCGTGTCATTGATCGCAACCGCAGGTGCCGAGTCATAGCCCTGGCCGCCGGAGGTGATGTCGATCTGGCCGATTCCGATCGTCGCCGTTGCGGTGGCCGCAGTAGCGGGATTTGTGGCGGGCGCGTTGCCGTCGAGAATCGTGACCGTCGGAGCAGACGTGTACCCAGAACCCGGGGTCACCACGTTGACCGTTGTGACCACACCGCTCGCGTCCATGGTCGCGGTCGCCGTCGGCACTACACCGGCGGCGAGTTGCGGTAGGGAGAACTCAACGATCGGTTGAACCAAATAGCCGCTCCCACCGTTGGTCAAGGCGAGGTCATCGACGCCGCCGCTGGCGACCGCCGTGGCGTCGAAGCCCGTCGTGGGGTTACCGCCCGTGATCGTGACCGCGGGTGCCGTGAACCCGAAGCCGGTCTCGTTCACCGCGATGCTGGTGACGACGCCGTCGGCGATCACAGCCGTGGCGTTGGCAGGCGCCGTCGGTGTCGTCGCCGCAGCGGTGATCGAAACGGTAGGAGGCAAGACGTAGCCGGCGCCCGGGCTGGTGACGGTGACAGCTGAAATGCCGCCCGTCTTCGGGTCGACGGTGGCCGTCGCCTCAGCGCCTGTCCCGGGATCGGTGATGGTCGGTGTGACCGTGGCCGAGAACGAGTACGAACGGTCCTGTGAGAACAACGGGAAGGCGCTATCGCCCAGGGTGAGCGTGGCTGACTCGGCAGGCGACGCCGGTGCCGGATAGCTGAGAATGTCCGGGTTCGGTACAGCGACTCCTGTATCGACGGGGATGCCCTGTCCGTAGAAGCCGAGCACGTCGCCCGCTAGTACGGGGACGTTCTGCACGGGGAACGTGGCGACTGCGGAGACCAGCGGGTCGGCGAGCGCCGGAACGGTGAGTTCTCCACTGTCATACACGACCGTGTATTGGTTGGCAGTACCGGTAGGGCGCAGCACATAAGCATGGAACAAGTTGCCAGCAGACGACGTCGGGCTGCCCCCCGGTTCTACCTGGTTCCAGGTTTGGAAGCTCTGGAGGGTGCCGGCAGGCAGTGCCGCGCTCGGAAGGACCACGAACACGGGGCCGAGTTGTCCCGGCGCGATGGCGAAGTCGGTGGCATAGGCGCGAGCGATCAGCGGATTCCCGACCGCGACCGGTGTCGGTGTTCCCAGGCTGATCTCGACGACCGCGTTAGCGAGCACCTGGGGACTGTTGGCCCAGTTCGGGTATGGCCCGAAATAGTGCGGGACCTTCGACTCGTCGGTCGGATCGGTCGGCGCCGCCGCCGCGACCTTGACAGTATTCGCTGTCGGCATGGCGATCACGCCAGTCGTCAGAGTGAGTCCGAGGGCGCCCACCAGTGCACCCCATTTCCTGCTCATTCGCCCGCCCATTCGTCGCCCGCTCATTCGCCCGTCCATTGCCCTAGTTCCTTCCAGCTTGTGAAACCTTGCACATTTGCGACCCCACTCAGTGGCCGGCGAAGCGGTGAGCAATAGGGTCTTAAGTCCTAAAGGTTGTAGGTGTGACGATTGACACTGCCAACCCGTCTCGGGCCGTAGCTAGATGGCCACTCTATGAGCTTGAACCTGCCCAAAACGGTCCAATTACCTCTACTAGACGCTTAGGGTTGGCTGCATTTTCACAGCATGGCTTACGACCTTCGATCGGCGCACCGAACGCCACGGACTGCCTGTGTGTGGGCAGGGCGTTGGCGTGCAGTCACCGCGGCGGGCGCTGTCGTGGCAAACGTGGAGACGATAGAGAGGCGTAGTCGATCGGGACCTTGGCAAATCTCAGCCGAGACCTCTCGAACGGGACGTGACGCTAGCGACCGGTGGGGGCCGAGCGGCGTCCACCGGAGCCGCGTCCACCCGGGCGCGGGTGGTTAGCCGCTGCGCCGGGCCGACCACCGCTACGGGGGCCGCCGACTCGTTGTCCCGAACCCTGGCCAGGCCGGCGACCGGGTTGAGTGGGGCGCTGCCGAGACGACGTGTGGGCCTGCTCGGGTTGACGGCGCCGCGGTGCAACCTTGGGTGCTAACGGGCCGGAGAGTTCGACCAGCAGCGGGTGCGTCGGGTTGACGTTGGTGACCGTCGGGGTGATACCGGCAGCGCGGGCCAACGATCGCACGTCGCCGGCCTGATCGGGAGTCATCACCGTGGCCACGATGCCTTCGGCGCCGGCGCGAGCGGTGCGGCCGGAGCGGTGGAGGAACGCCTTGTGCTCGGCCGGGGGATCAACGTGAATGACCAGAGCGATGTCGTCGACGTGGATGCCGCGAGCGGCGATGTCGGTGGCCACCAGGACCCGGATGAGACCACTGCTGAAGTCGGCAAGGTTGCGTTGGCGGGTACTCTGCGACAGGTTGCCGTGCAGTTCGACGGCGGGGATGCCCGCGGCGCACAGCTGCTTGGCGAGCTTCTTGGCGCCGTGCTTGGTGCGCATGAACAACAGCGAACGGTCGGCACCGGAGGCCAGCGCGCTGACGACAGCGGCCTTGTCGGCCGTGCTGACGGCGAGCACGTGATGGGTCATGGTGTTGATCGACGACACCTCGGGGTCGACCGAGTGCACGACCGGGCTGACCAGATAGCGGCGAACGAGACCGTCGATGGCTTTGTCGAGAGTGGCCGAGAACAGCATCCGCTGGCCACCGGCCGGGGTTGCGTCGAGAATCCGCTTCACACCGGGCAGGAAACCGAGGTCGGCCATATGGTCGGCCTCGTCGAGCACGGTGATTTCCACGGCGTCGAGGCGGCAGTGCCGTTGGCCGATGAGGTCTTCGAGCCGGCCCGGGCAGGCGACGACGATGTCGACGCCGTGGCGCAGCGCCGAGACCTGCGGACCCTGGCCGACGCCGCCGTAGATGGTGGCGACACGCAGTCCCATGGCTGCGGCCAGCGGGTTCAACGAGGCCATGACCTGATTGGCCAGCTCGCGAGTGGGTACGAGGATGAGGGCCCGCGGCTGGCCCGACTGCCGGCGACGGCCGCTGGCGGCGAGACGGACGACGAGTGGGAGCGCAAAGGCGATGGTCTTGCCGCTGCCGGTCTTGCCGCGGCCGAGCAGGTCGCGGCCGAGCAGCGAGTCGGGCAATGTGGCCGCCTGGATCGGGAAGGCGCTGGTCACGCCGCGGGCGGCGAGGATGGTGATCAACGACGTTGGAACGCCGAGGGCGACGAAGTCGGTGACGTAGTCGCCCGCCGGTACCGGCTGAGACGCCGAGATGGTCGGGACCCGTGTCGCCGAGGCAGGCTCGGCGATGTGCACAGAGCGTTCCGCGCTCGGGCGACGGCCGTTACTTCTTCGACGGCGCGCGCCGCGAGAACTGGGGGTTGATGTGGTCATGCTGGGGGATTCCTTTATGTTGTTTGGCCGTGATGCAAAGACCAACAACTCGCTGGAACTCACTAACGCGCTCGAAGCGCTGCACTCGACCGCGGGTACACTTGTTCGTACGCCGCCGCCCGACATGCTACCGATGAACCGGCCGAACAGGGCGGATATCTACAGCGCGGACGTTGTCGTGGTCGGCTCCGGCATGGGCGGCGCGACGACGGCTCTGGCGCTCGCCCGGCGAGGAGTTGATGTGCTCGTCCTCGAACGCGGTCGGCGCTTGCCACGCGAACCCCAGAACTGGTCGCCTCGGGCTGTGTTCATCGAGCGGCGCTACAAGCCGACGGAGCTGTGGCTCGACGGGCGGGGGCGACAGTTCGCGCCAGGCGTGCACTACGTGGTCGGCGGGAACACCAAGGTCTACGGCGCCAGCTTGCCGCGGTTTCGTGAGAGCGACTTCGGGACAGTCGAACACCACGAGGGCACCTCGCCGGCTTGGCCGTTCACCTACGCCGACCTCGAGCCGTACTACGACGACGCCGAGCGCATCTACCGCGTTCACGGCACGGCAGGGAAGGACCCGACCGAGCCGTGGCGCAGTGGTCCCTACCCCTTCCCGGCGATGCCACACGAGCCGTACATCTCCGATCTCGCCGATCGTCTGCGCGCTGCCGGCGTGTGGCCAGCGTCGAACGCGATCGGGGTCGACTACGACACTGACGGCACGTGCATCCGCTGCGCGACGTGCGACGGATTCCCGTGTCGTGTCGGTGCCAAGAGCGATTCCGAGACGTCTGCGCTCGACCCGGCCATCGCAACTGGCCATGTGCGATTGATCGAGGCGGCAAAGGTGCAACGGATCGTGGTCGAGCGCGGTCGTGTCGACCACCTCGTCGTCGACACGCCCGAGGGCGGCATTGTGGTTCGAGGTGGCAAGTTCGTGATCTCCGCCGGCGCCGTGAACTCGGCGGCGCTTCTGCTGACGTCGGGAATCGCCGACTCGTCGGGTCTCGTCGGGCGCAACTTGATGATGCACAACAACGCCCACATCGCCGCCGTCGACCTCAATCGGCCTAACGACGTGACGTTCCAGAAGACGTTGTCGGTGAACGACTGGTACCAAGATGGCGGTGACGGCTACCCGCTCGGCGCGCTGCAGTTGATCGGCAAGGTGCAGGGGGTGATGATGAAGAGCTGGGCGACGAAGGTGCCCCTGAAGCTGCTCGACGCCGTCGCCCGTCGCAGTGTCGAGTGGCTCGTGATGGCCGAGGACCTGCCGCATTCCGACAATCGGGTCACGGTTGACCACCTGGGACGAATCACCACGACGCGCACGGCGAAGGGGATGAGCACCCACCGTCGACTGCACAGGCGGGCCAAGGCGCTCCTGCGCAGCGCCGGCTACGACGTGGTCTTCACGCAGCATTTCGACATCTCCATGAACAGCCACCAGTGCGGCACGGTTGTTGCCGGCGCCAATCCTGCGTCCAGCGTGCTCGACCCGTGGTGTCGCTCGCACGACGTGTCCAACCTGTGGGTGATCGATGGTGGCTTCTTCCCATCGTCGGCGGCGATGAACCCGGCGTTGACCATCGCCGCGCAGGCATTGCGCTGCGTTGCCGAGTCCGACCTGGCGATCTGATCGCGACTTGGCTCGTCAGGAACCTGCGTTCAAGAACCGAGCGGTGGACACCAATCGGGCGACGCGAACCCGAAGCCGGCTGCCTCGATCGCTGCGCCGACCTGGAACACGCTTAGATCCTCGTACGTCCGCCCGACTACCTGCACTCCGGTCGGCACACCGTTGGCCGCCAGGCCGGACGGCACCGACAGCACGGGGCACCGGCTGAACAGGTTGAACGGCAACGTCATCATGGCCAAGAGGTGATGCTCCACGGCGTGTCCGTTGATGACGACACGCTCGTTTACATACGGGTTGCCGGCCTGCATGCCGGTGGTGGCGATAGTCGGGCACAGCAACACGTCGACGTCCTCGAACAATTGACCGAGCGGGTGCCACAACGCGGTCTCCTCGACCAAGCCATCGTAGAACGTCAGCTCCGGATTCATCGTTGCCACGAACGCCCAGGTGTAGTCGTTCATCTCGACAGCGTGTTGGGCGGCGAACCCGCCGATGCCTGCACCGAAGATCGCTGCGAAGTGGGCCCGAGCCGCCCGCCAGATGCGCTCCGTGCTCCACGGCAACACGACCTCGTCGACCTGTGCGCCGGCTTGGCGTAGCGCGTCGGCAACTCGAGCGGTGTTGGCGACGATGTCGGCGTCGACGGGCCAGTCGCCAAGCGTCATGCACAGCGCGATCCTGACACCGGCAACACCGAGCGCGGCCAGTTCTGGCGGGATCTGCGGGGGATCGCGCAGCGAGGCGTTGTCGCGCCAATGGGGCCCGGCAATCACATTCTCGAGCAAAGCGCAATCAGCCGCCGTGCGGGCCAAGGGGCCGTCGTGGCAGTACTGGTCGAGGTTGAAGGGAGCCAAACCCGGAACCCTGCCGAACGGAGGCTTGAATCCGACCACCCCGCAGAACGACGCGGGGATGCGAATCGACCCACCGATGTCGCTGCCGGTGGCGAGGGGTGCGTAGCCGGCCGCCAGTGCTGCGCCCGATCCGCCCGACGATCCGCCGGGTGTGAACTCGGTGTTCCACGGGTTGCGGGTCACCCCCCACAACTTGCTGTGACAGAACCCGGCGCAACAGAGTTCCGGGGTTGCAGTGCGGATGTGGATGATGCCGCCGGCGCCGCGAATGCGCTCGATGATCGGATGGTCGTACCTGGCGATCTCGTCGGCGAAGGCGAGCGACCCCTGCTTCCATGACCGCCCCACCATCGGTTGCTCCTCCTTGGTGGCGACGCCTAGGCCTTCGAGTGGTCGTGGCGCCTCACCCCGGCCGCGGTAGCGCTGCTCTGCGGCACGTGCCTCGGCGCGGGCCTCGTCGTAGCGGCGATCGACGACTGCGTTGAGCATCGGCTCCTGGGTCTCGATCTGGGCGATAAGGGCCTCGAGATGCTCCAGCGGTGACAGTTCGCGACGGCGAAACAGATCGAGTGTCTGGTGGGCGGACAGGTAGTGCAGTTCGGGCATCGCTGAAGTATTGCCGCGCATCTCAGGTGACGATGTTGACCATTCGACCCGGTACGACGATGACCTTCTTCGGTTCCGCTCCGGCCAGCCACGCGGCCACCTTGGCGTCGGCCAACGCCGCTGCTTCGACGCCGGCCGTGTCGAGGTCGGCCGCAACCGTGATGTGGCCGCGGACCTTGCCGTTGACCTGCACCGGGTACTCCACGGTGTCGGCCACCAGCAGGGCCGGGTCGGCGACCGGGAACGGCTCGTGAGCGATCGTCGAATCGTGCCCGAGCTTGGCCCACAATTCCTCTGCCAGATGTGCCGCCAGAGGGGCGACCATCAACACCAGCGGTTCGGCGATGCCGGGCGGGCAGCCGCCAAGCTTGGTGAGATGGTTGTTCAGTTCGATCAGCTTGGCGATGGCCGTGTTGAACCGCAGTGCTTCCATGTCGTCGCGCACACCGGCGATCGTGCGGTGCAGCAAACGCTTCGTGTCGGTGCCGGCCTCGACATCGAGCAGCGCCAGTTCGCCGGTTTCTTCGTCGACCACGTTGCGCCACAACCGCTGCAGGAAGCGGTACATACCAACCACGTCGCGGGTCTCCCACGGGCGCGACGCATCGAGCGGTCCCATCGCCATCTCGTACAGCCGCAAGGTGTCGGCTCCGTAGCTCTGGCAGATGTCGTCGGGGGTGACGGCATTCTTCAGGCTCTTGCCCATCTTGCCCCACTCTCGGCTGACCGGCTGGTCGCCGTGGAAGTAGCCGCCGTCGCGCTCGACGACCTCGGTGGCCTCGACATAAATCTCACGCTCGTCCTTGTACGCCGCAGCGAGGATGTAGCCCTGGTTGAACAACCGATAGTACGGCTCCTTCGACGAGACATGGCCGAGGTCGTACAACACCTTGTGCCAGAACCGGGCGTACAACAGGTGCAGCACGGCATGCTCGACACCGCCCACGTACAGATCGACACCGCCTGGGTGTTCGCGGCCGTCGCGGCCCTCGGCCTGCGGCCCCATCCAGTACAGCTCGACTGCTGGGTCGACGAAGATCTGCTCGTTGGTCGGGTCGAGGTAGCGCAGTTCGTACCAGCAGCTACCGGCCCACTGTGGCATCACGTTGGTGTCGCGTCGGTACCGTCGCGGACCGTCACCGAGGTCGAGTTCGACGTTGGTCCACCACTCCAGCCGATCGAGCGGGCTCTCCGGATCGGAGAACTCGTCGTCGGGGTCGAAGGTGCGCGGCGAGAAGCTGTCGGTCTCGGGCAGCACCAACGGCAACTCGCTGTCAGGAAGACCATGCGGGTGGCCATCGAGGTCGTAGACGATCGGGAACGGTTCTCCCCAGTACCGCTGACGGCTGAACAGCCAGTCGCGCAACTTGTAGGTGATCGCCGCGTTCCCGTGACCGTTGCTTTCGAGCCAGTCGTTGGTCAGCTGTATCGCCTCGGCGACACCGGTGATGCCGTCGAGATCGAGGGATCCGTTGGAGCTGTTGACGTACGGCGCCTCGCCGACGAACGCGGTGTCCCAGGTGGAGGTGTCTAGGCTGCGTTCCGGTGGCTGCTGGATGGCCGGGATCGGCAGGCCGTACAAGCGGGCGAACTCGAAGTCGCGCTGGTCGCCGCACGGCACCGCCATTATCGCCCCGGTGCCGTAGCCCATCAGCACGTAGTCGGCGATCCACACCGGGATCGACTCGCCCGTCACCGGGTTGACGGCGTAGGCGCCGGTGGCGACCCCGGTCTTTTCGCGGGTGTCGTCTTGGCGGTCGATGTCTTTCTTCGACGCCGCCTGGTGGCGGTACTGGGCGACCGCCTGGCGGCGCTCGGGGGTGGTCAGCGCGTCGACCAGCGGATGCTCGGGCGCCATCACCATGAACGTCGCGCCGAACAAGGTGTCGGGACGCGTCGTGAACACCGTTATCGGACCGGCGGACGACTGGAAGTGAACGGTGGCGCCCTCGCTGCGCCCGATCCAGTTGCGCTGCATCGCCTTGATCGCATCCGTCCAATCGAGCAGGTCGAGGTCGGCGATCAGCCGGTCGGCGTAAGCGGTGATACGCATCATCCACTGGCGCATGTTGCGCTTGAACACCGGGAAATTGCCGCGGTCGCTACGACCATCGGCGGTGACCTCTTCGTTGGCGACGACGGTGCCAAGGCCGGGGCACCAGTTGACGGGAGCATCGCTGACATAGGCCAGGCGATGGCTGTCGATGATCGCGTCGCGCTCGGTCGGGGAGAGATCGGTCCACGGCCGACCGTCGTCGGCGGGGCGCTGTGCGGATGAATACTGCTCGACGAGCGCGCCGATCGGTCTTGCCTTGCCGGCGTCGGTGTCGTACCACGAGTTGAAGATCTGCAGGAAGATCCACTGCGTCCAGCGGTAGTAGGCCGGGTCGGTGGTGCTGACACCGCGGCGTGCGTCGTGGCTGAGGCCGAGGCGGCGCAGCTGCCGCCGATAGTTGGCGACGTTGGCGTTGGTGGTGATTGCAGGGTGCAGTCCGGTCTGCACGGCGTACTGCTCGGCCGGCAGCCCGAATGCGTCGAAGCCCATCGTGTACATCACGTTGTAGCCGGTCATCCGCTTGTACCGGCTGTAGATGTCGGTACCGATGAAACCCAGCGGGTGACCGACGTGCAAGCCCGTGCCGGATGGGTACGGGAACATGTCGAGCACGAACAACTTCCGGCGCCCGGCAATCTTGGCCGAATCTGCCAATGGCCCCGCAGGGTTCGGGGTCTCGAAGGTTCCGTCGGCCTCCCAACGGTCCTGCCAACGACGCTCTATCTCCTGAGCGAGGGCGCCGGTGTACCGGAACTTGGGGACATCGCTGGGGGTGGTGGGCGCCGAGGTCATTGCTCAAAGATCCTACGATGCGCCGCGTCGCTACTACGGTTGCAAATCATGTCTCCGAGTCCGAGGTCGTCGTATGTCGGGATCGTCGAGCGCATCATCACTGCCGCCGATCGGCCGACCGGAGTCCGCCTTGTCGGGCCGTCGGTGGCCCCGGCCTCGGGCGAATCGTTCGTGTCATGGCGCGAGATTCACGACGAAGCCCGTGTCGTCGGCGCGGCGTTGCAGGCCAGGGGCCTGGTGCCAGGTGACCATGTCGCAATCCTCGGGCCGACCTCGCGGCAGTTGATCACGATCATCCAGGGTTGCTGGCTGGCCGGCCTCGCCAGCATGGTGTTGCCGTTGCCGATGCGCATGGGTTCGCTCGATGCCTTCATCGACTCGACACGGGCCCGCATCCGTCACGGTGACGCCAAGTTGGTAATGATCGACGAGCTGCTGGCGCCGTTCTTCCAACACACAGCAGGTGATCCACCGATCGAGCCGATGGCCGCCGTGATGCCGGGGTCGCCGACCGCTCCGACCGGCGAGTTGCTGGAGATTCCCGCTCATGATCCCGAGCGGTTGGTGATCCTGCAATACACCAGCGGGTCGACCAGCGAGCCGAAGGGGGTGATGATTCCCGACCGGGTACTGGCTGCCAACATCGACGCCTCGTGCACGGCCGCCGAGATGGGTGAGGCCGAGGTGATGGTGTCGTGGCTTCCGCTGTACCACGACATGGGGCTGGTCGGATTCCTGTCGATCCCGATGACCAACGGGTGCCAGTTGGTGCAAGCCGCGCCGCAGGACTTCCTCGCCAAGCCCGGCAACTGGATGCAGTGGATCAGCGATTGGGGCGGCACTGCGACCGCCGGGCCGAACTTCTCGTGGGTGCTCGCCACCCGCGCTCTCGCCCGCATGAGCGATCTCGACCTGTCACCGTTGACGTTGGCGCTCAATGGCGCCGAACCCGTCGACCCGAATGCGGTCGAGGCATTCGTTGCCGCCGCCGAACCGTTCGGGTTCAAAGCCGGCGGCGTGTTCCCTGCGTTCGGTATGGCCGAGCTGGCGATCGGTGGCGTATTCCCCGCACGGCATCGAGGCATGGTCTGCGATTCGGTCGATCGGGTGGTGTTGGAACGCGATCGCATCGCCAAGCCGCTCGATCTCGCCGACGCCGAGGAGGACCTCGACGTGCGACGAATCCCGCGCCTCGGCACGCCCGTGCCCGGTCTGGAGATGAAGGTCGTCGATCCCGCCACGCATGCCGAGTTGCCCGAGCGCCACGTCGGCGAGCTGTTGCTGCGCGGCACGTCGGTGACGCCTGGTTACTACAAACGTCCCGACGCCACGGCCGCCTTGTTCCACGACGGATGGCTGTGCACCGGCGACTTGGCCTACATCGTCGCGGGCGAGTTGGTGTTGTGCGGGCGGATCAAAGACGTCATCATCGTCGGTGGTCGCAACGTGTTTCCCGAAGACATCGAGCGAGCCTGCGGCACGCTGGAAGGCGTGCGTGCCGGCAACGTGATCGCGTTCGGGGTCGACGGGTACAAGGGCAAAGAGAGTGTGGTCGTGGTCGCCGAGGTGCGTACCGACGACCCCCCGTTGGTACGCGAGGCCCTACACCACCGCACGCTGGAGGTCTGCGGTCTGCCGCCCCGCGACGTGATGCTGGTCAAGCCGGGCACGTTGCCGAAGACGTCGTCGGGCAAGCTGCAACGCGCCAAATGCCGCGAGCTGTACCTCGACGAAGCCCTCGAACTGGTTTAGCCCAACGTCTAACCCTGGAGGTTGGCGAGGACCTGGCGCCAGCGCTCCGGGTCGCTCCTGTAAGGGGCGTAGAAGCTGACCCGCTGCACCACATCGCCGTAACGGCGGAGCAACTCGGGGGCGATCTTCTCGGGTTCGCCGACGACGGCGAAGGTGTTGAGGATCTCGTCGGTGATCAGGTTGCCCATCTCGACCCAGCCACCCTTCTTGGAGAGGGCGTTGAGCTCCTCGTGCAGACCGTTCCAACCGTGCAGCTCGAGCACACCTTTGTATGAAGGAGTCGACCCGTAGAATGCAATCTGCTGGCGGGTGCCGGCTTCGGCGGCCGACATCTCCGCCTCGTCGTTGCCGGTTACGACGAACGACGGGCCGACAACCTCGAACCCGTCCATCGACTTGCCGGCCTTGGCTCGACCGCGGGCCAGTGCCGCGAGCGTGACCTCGCGGAGGTAGCGCTCGGTGGTGAAGCCGTGGCAGATGAAACCGTCACAGACCTCTCCGGCGACCTCAGTCATCAACTCGCCGACACCGGCCAGGAAGATCTTCGGCACGCCGAACCCAGCGAGGTCGGCGCGATCGGGGGTGAAGAACGGAGTCATCAGCGTGTGCGTGTAGTAGTCGCCGCGGAATGCCAACGGCGTGCCGTGCTCCCACGTATCCCAGATGGACCGAATGGCGAGGATCATCTCGCGCATGCGTGGCGCCGGATGGCTCCACTCCATACTGAACCGCTTGGTGATGTGCGGCTTGATCTGGCTACCAAGCCCGAGGATGAACCGGCCGTTGGAGAACGTCTGCAGGTCCCAACCGATGTGGGCCAAGGTCATCGGGTTGCGGGCGAAGGCGACGGCGATCGACGTGCCGAGTTCCAGCCGTTCGGTGTGCTCGGCCGCCAGCAGCAAAGGGAAAAATGGATCGTGGGCGATCTCCGAGGTCCACGCTCCGTCGTATCCGGCGGCCTCGGTCTCTTTTGCGCTGGCCGCGGCTTTGGCGAGTTCGTAGCTGATTCCCCCGTCGACCTTCATGGCACCCGACCGTACTCCGCCGATCATCGGCGAAGTGTGGTCGCTGGCTACCACGTCGGTTGCGTACGACCACACTTCCCGGGTGGAGCGGCTCGAAGCACCGGAGTCAGGTGTCCTGGTCGCGTAGGAATCGTTCGAATTCGGCGGCCAGTTCGTCACCGGTCGGGAACGCGGTGCCGAACAGATCGGTTTGCTGCTGGGCCTGGTCGTACAGCTCCTCGAGTTGAGCGACCATCGCCCGGTGCTCGTCGTTACCGGCCACGAGTTGATCGAGACGCTGGCGTTGGATGATCGTCTCCTGGCGTATCGCCGCGGTATCGACCACCAGGCCGGTCACCTCCTCCAGCCCGGTGAGCAGTGCCAACGTCGCCGCCGGGTAGCTCATCGCGCTTACATAATGCGGCACCTGCGCCCAAATTCCGAGTGCGGGAACGCCCTTGTCGGTGAGGGCATGCTCGAGTACCGCGCCCATTCCGGCCGGCACATCGACGGAGTTCTTGAGGTACGGAACGCCGGAGACGACATCGGCCGACGGCGAGCTGCTCGATAGCCGAGGATCACGGGTATGCGGTGTCGCGAACGGGTAGGCGCCGAGGGCGACCATCTGGCGCACGCCAAGTTCGACCATCAACGTCGATACCACGTCGGCGAACCGTCGCCATTGCGAATCGGGCTCGGGGCCACTGAGGGTGAGCACGTCGTGGCCGGCTGAATCGTGGCCGACGCGCAATTCGATATCGGCCCAAACCAAGCGGACATTGACCCCCTCACGCAGCTCCATGGTTGGTCGCCGAGCGCGGTAGTCGATGAACGTATCGCCGTCGAACGTGGCCAGCGGTCGTACCGACCATTCCTCCTGGACCGTAGTCATCGCCGTCGCGGCTGCTCCGCTGGCATCGATCCATCCGGTGAGCATGACCACCAGGACCGGTGCCTGGAGCCGGGGCAACGGCTCGTGCAGTGTGTACGGGTCGCTCACGACAATGCCTCGAGACATTCCGCGGCGCGAGCTGCGGCGCCGTCGATCTGCACGACGAATGGCTCAAGTTCCGCGGGATCTCGTGACCCGAGCGCACCGCCGAGATAGCGGTAGTACACACCTTGCAGGATGCAGGCCAGCTTCCAGTAAGCGAATGACACGTAGAACGGCAACTGCGACAGGTCGCGGCCGCTGGCAGAGGCGTAACGGGTAATCAGCTCGGCTCGGTCGAGAAACCCGGCAGCGGTGGTCGCCGTCGCGGCCCACGCCGATGCTTCGTCGCCGGGCCCGGTCCAGTAGACCTGCAGCAGACCGACGTCGGCCAGTGGGTCGCCGAGAGTGCAGATCTCCCAATCCAGCACGGCACGAACGACGCCGTCGTCGCCGACGATGCAGTTGTCGAGCCGGTAGTCGCCGTGCACCAACGCGGCGGGCCCCTGCTCGGGAATGCGTTGCACGAGGGCGTCGTGAACATGGTCGATCGCCGCCACCTCGCGCGTCTTTTGGTCATTCCACTGGCCGTACCATCGCCTGAGCTGGCGAGCGATGTAGCCATCGTGCTTGCCGAGATCGGCCAACCCGCAGGCGTCGAGATCGACGGCATGGATCGACGCCATCGTGTCGACGATCGATTCGCTCGCCCGAGCGCGGGAGTTCGGGGTCAACGCCAGCTCTGCGGCCGCTCGATCGCGCACCACATGCCCGTCGACGAAACCCATCACGTAGAACGAGGCGTCATTGACAGAGTTGTCGGTGCACAGCCCAAGAGCGGGTGCCACCGGCACGGCCGAGCCCTGTAATGCGTCGATGATTCGATGCTCGCGACCCATGTCGTGGGCACTGGCCAATCGGTGCCCCAATGGTGGCCGACGTAGCACGTAGGCCCTGCCGTCGGAGCCGTCGACCCGGTACGTCAGGTTGGAATGACCCCCGGCGATGACCTCGAAGGAGAATGGGCCGCGAGCCCCGTCCACGTTGGCCTTCAGCCATTCGGTGACGCGTTCAACATTGATGCCAGGCACGTCGTTCATGCTGCCCGTACGGTATCCCGGTATCGTGCGGACATGGCCATCGATGTCACCGACGCAACATTCCAGACCGAGGTCGTCGACCGCTCCAACACCGCCGCGGTCGTGGTCGATCTGTGGGCGCCGTGGTGCGGCCCGTGCCGCACGATCGGCCCGATCCTCGAGAAGGTCACCGATGCGACCAACGGTGAGGTGATTCTCGTCAAGGTCAACGTCGACGAGAACCCAGGTGTCTCGCAAGCCTTCGAGGTCAAGTCGATCCCGGCGGTGTACGCACTGCGGAACGGTCAGGTCGTCGATGGTTTCGTCGGTGCCCACCCCGAGCACGTCATCGAGGAGTTCGTGGCCAATCTGTTGCCGTCGGAGGCGGAACGCACTGTTGCCTCGCTGCTTGCCGAAGGCACCGAAGGTGGATATCGGGCGGTACTGGAGTTGGAACCGGCCCACGAGGACGCGATCGTCGGGCTTGCCGAGATGCTCGTGGCACGCGGCGAGGCCGAGCAGGCCCTGTCGTTCCTGGCCCGCATCCCCGAAAGCGATCGCACCCGCAGGGTCGCCGCTGCGGCGCGGGTGAGCACGCAACCGGCGTTGGTCACCGACGACTACGACGCTCGTCTCTCCGACCTGCTCGACAAGGTCAAAGGCGACGACGAGGCCCGGCAGCAATTTGTCGACATCTTGGAGCTGA
Organism: Ilumatobacteraceae bacterium; assembly: GCA_031404635.1. Lineage (GTDB taxonomy): Bacteria > Actinomycetota > Acidimicrobiia > Acidimicrobiales > Ilumatobacteraceae > JAENVT01. The sequence goes on along the minus strand of JANNHY010000104.1, from coordinate 16,391 downwards.
TGGGTCCCGATGATCCACGCACGGCGGCCTACCGCAAACAGCTCACTGCCCGCCTGTACTGACCATCGCGGCTACAGTCGCGACTATGCCGATCGAGCACCGCGAGGGCTACCTCCTGTGGGAAGGTGGCCCCGTCCCCAAAGGTGCTGATGGCATTACCATCGGTCCGCTCGTAATCGTCCGCCGTGGGAAGGCGTCGCCGTACCTGTTGCGACACGAGTTGGTGCATGTGCGCCAGTGGAAGCGCTTCGGTGTGGTCGGCTTCGCAGCCCGCTACTTCGGCCCCTACCTACTGTGGCGGGTTCGCGGCAAGGATCACCGCAGCGCCTACCTGCGCATCCCGTTGGAGATCGAAGCCGATTGGGTCGCCCGCCGGTCGCTGACGACGGCGGTTCGCGACCAACTCCAGGACCGTATCGCCTCGTAGCGAAATGTGAGGGCCGTCGATAGTGTCCGGCCCTGACTTCCCCCAGTAGGCAGCGGCGCGGCGCGCCGCGCCCGAGTGCCAATGCCACTGTGGAGGGTCGTCATGGATTCGAGTCTGCCTCGTCCCGCTGCGCCGCGACCACCGAGCGAGCGCCTGCGCGAGTGGGTGGTGTGGTTCGGGCCGGGGCGGCTGCTGGCGACGGCCCTTGCCGTGATCGCTGTGGTCGCCGGCGGCACGTGGCTACTGAAGGGGTCGCCGGGTCGACCGGAGGATCGGTTGCCGTTCGCCGCCCGATCGACATCGCCCACCGCGACGTCGCTGACAGCGACAACGACGTCGATAACGTCATCGGTCGTCGTCTATGTCGCCGGCGCCGTCACGGCCCCCGGTGTGTACACGCTGGGCGCCTCGCCGCGGGTGACCGATGCGATCACCGCAGCCGGGGGTGCCGGCACCGATGCCGATCTGAACATGATCAACCTTGCCGCAACCGTTCACGACGGCGAGCGGGTCTACGTCCCGACTGTCGGCGAGGTCGTCCCGCCGGTGATCGGCGTCGCGCCGACAGGCGAAGCCACATCGCCCCCGGCACCGGTGAACGTCAATGCTGCAACTGCAGAGCAACTCGACGTGCTGCCCGGTGTGGGCCCGGCTACCGCGGCTGCAATCGTCGCCCACCGGCTACAGCACGGCCCGTTCCAGAGTGTCGAACAACTCGCCGACGTGCGCGGCATCGGCCCGGCAAAGCTCGACGCGCTGCGAGGTTTGGTGACGATGTGATCAGAACAACGCTCGCCCGAGCACCAGGTTCACGGCGACCAGGGCGACGACCACGCCCACCCATACGCCAACTGCCAGCCACAGGTATTCGCGCCAATAGTCGCGCCACGACGCCGCGGGTAGCCGGGTTGCCCGCCACGCTGCGATTGCACCGACGATCATCCACAACACCGCGCTTCCCGCTATGGCGGCGACGTAGACGCCGCTCCCTGTGCGCAGTGGAATCCCCGCCACCAGCAGTCCCGGCGCAGCGAGCACAGCGGTCAGGAATCCGGCAATGCCGCGAACGAACGACGTGTGGCCCCGCAACAGCACAAGGGCGACGCCACCGAGCACCCCCGGCGGCAGCAGTGCAACCATTGGTCCCGAGCTCCGCAGTTTCGAACGATAGGCACGCGGCCCCAGTGGCACGGGTTGGTGGATACGAGGCAGGGCGTCGATGACCCGAGCGTACGACGCGCGACGTGATCGTCGGCGGCACCCGCTCGGCGACGCACAGGTGGTGGCCGTAGCTCTGGCCGCGGTAATCGGGGTATGGACGCAGTCGGTCGTCTGGGTCGGCGTCGTTGCCGCAGCGTCGCTGTGCGTCGACCGTCGTGGTGCAGTAACGGGTGTGTGCCTGCTGGCGGGCATCGCCGGCGGTTGGCGTTCGCAGGTCGGTTGGCAGGAAGCCACACCCCGAGTCGTCGGCGGCTACTCGGGTTGGGTCACGATCGCCGGTGACCCAGCGCCGTACGGCGGCGGCATGCGTGTGACCCTCGAGATCGACAGTCAGCGCTTCGACGCCTGGGTGTACGGCTCACCACGGCGGCGGCTGGTCGATCGGCAGGTGGGGGAATCGGTGTACGTGCAAGGCGAACGGCGCCCGATGATCACGAACGTCCGACGCGCGCAGATACGCCACGTCGTCGGACGATTCGACGTTGCTGTCGTGGGCGATTGGCACGAGGGTTCGCCGCTGTACCGAACGTCGTCGCGGGTGCGCACGACCCTTCGACGCGCTGCCGAGTCGACCATGGGCCTCGACGACGCAGCCCTGTTCACCGGATTGGTCATTGGTGACGACGCCCGCCAACCGGCGGCGATGGTCGACGCGTTTCGTTCATCGGGGCTGTCACATCTGACCGCAGTGTCGGGGCAGAACGTGGCCTTCGTGCTCGCCGCAGCATCACCGTTGTTGCGTCGGCTGCGACCATGGTGGCGGTGGGCGGCGACGCTCGGACTGATCGGCTGGTTCATGGCCCTCACCCGCTTCGAACCTTCCGTGCTTCGTGCCGGGTTGATGGCGATGTTGGCCACGTCGTCGTTCGTCGTCGGCCGTCAGCACTCGGTTGTTCGCCTGCTTGCCCTGGCGGTAACGATTCTGGTCTTGGTCGATCCGATGCTGGTGTGGTCGGTTGGCTTCTGGTTGTCTACGGGAGCCACGGCTGGCGTTTGCGTCGTCGCGCCGCCGCTGGCCGAGCGGCTGCCCGGGCCACTGTGGCTACGCGCCCCGCTCTCTGTCACTCTCGGCGCCCAACTCGGTGTGGTACTGCCGAGTTGGCTGGTGTTCCATCGGCTGCCGTTGGTATCGCTGCCGGCCAACCTGCTCGCCGTGCCGGTTGCCGGCTTCGTCATGCTGTTCGGCATCCCCGCCGGGTTGCTCTCCGCCGTCGTGCCACCGCTGGCGCCGTTGGTGATGGCCCCTTGCGAGGCCGGCACCCGATGGGTCGCCACCGTCGCCTACCTTGCCGCCGGCGCCGAGCCCGGGCCGGGGTTTGCCGCAGTTGGTTGGGTGACGATTGCCGCCGGCGTCTGTGGTCTGGTGATTCGGCATCATTGGCGCCACCCGCCCGACAATGTGCCAATCTGATCTGGCATGGCCGTTCACCTCATCACCGGCGACGACGAGTCACTGCTGCTCACCGCCGTGTCGGAGGTCGTCCACCGCGTCGTTGCCGACGGCGATCGCTCGCTGATGGTCGACGAGTTCGACGACGACGAGTATGAGATGAGGTCGGTCGTCGACGCTGCCCAGACTCCGCCATTCCTCACCGAATGGAGAGTGGTGATCGCTCGCGGTGTCGGCCGATTCGGTGCCGATGACGTCGCCCCTTTGGTGGCCTACCTCGGTGACCCACTGCCCAGCACCGAGCTGGTGTTGGTCGCAGGTGGCGGCCGCTTGGCCAAGGCCCTCACCGACGCCATCAAAAAGGCGGGAGGCAACGTCGTCGATACGGCACCGCCGACGCGGGCGCGCGAGCGCAGCGGCTGGTTCGAAGAACAGGTGATCGCCGCCGGATTGCGTCTCGACCAGCACGCCCTCGGCTTGCTCGCATCGTGGCTCGGGGAGGATGCCGGCCGGGTGCAGGGCATCCTCGAAACGCTGGTGTCGACATACGGCGACTCGCGGACGTTGAAAGTCGTCGACGTCGAACCGTTCCTCGGCGACGCCGGTGGGGTGCCACCGTGGGATCTCACCGACGCCGTCGACAAGGGCGACACCACCAAGTCGCTGCTGCTGCTTCATCGAATGATGCGTGCCGGTGAGCGCCACCCGCTGCAGGTGATGGCCATCCTCCACAGCCACTACACCAAGCTGTTGACTCTCGACGGCGCCAACGCCGGTGACGAGCCGTCGGCCGCAGCCGTGCTCGGCATCAAGCCTGGATATCCGGCCAGGAAAGCCCTGGATCAATACCGCAAGCTGGGCAACGGAGGTGTTGTGCGGGCGATTGGCCTACTCGCCCAGGCCGACCTCGACCTGCGCGGTGCCAAGGAGTGGCCCGACGAACTGGTGATGGAAGTGCTGGTGGCTCGGTTGAGCCGCCTCGGTGGCGTCGTTCGCCGCTGAGGTTGAATCACGCGCCGGCGTTGATCTTCCTCATCAGCCTGCTCTTGCGACGGGCGGCCTGATTCTTGTGGATTACACCCTTCGCAGCGGCCATGTCGAGGCGCTTGACGGCGAGCCGCAACGACTCCTCGCCGGTCTCGCTTCCAATCGCATTGACAGCGTTCTTGCTGCGCGTCTTCAGCTCGCTCTTGACGGCTTTGTTGCGCTCGGCTGCCTTGGCGTTGGTGAGGATTCGCTTCTTTTGACTCTTGATATTGGCCACGTTGCAGACTCTTTCGCAGGACTTGGCTCACCCGATGGACAAGCCCGGCAAGGCTAACAGCGCCCTGATAGTGCTCCAACCACGTCACAAGAGACGCCGATAGCATCTAGCAACCGGCCATGGACCTCACCCGCATTCGCAACTTCTCGATCATTGCCCACATCGACCACGGCAAAAGCACTCTCAGCGACCGCATTCTCGAGCTCACCAACGCCGTTGATGCCCGCGAGATGCGTTCCCAGTACCTCGACACGATGGATCTGGAGCGTGAGCGGGGCATCACGATCAAGGCCCAGAACGTGCGCGTCGACTGGAAGGGTTACACGTTGCACCTCATCGACACGCCGGGCCACGTCGATTTCGGCTACGAGGTCAGCCGCAGCCTGGCGGCCTGCGAGGGAGTGGTGCTGGTCGTCGACGCCGCCCAGGGGATCGAGGCCCAAACGTTGGCCAACTGCTACCTGGCCATGGAACACGACCTCGAGATCGTCGCCGCCCTCAACAAGATCGACCTGCCGGCCGCCGATCCCGACCGCTACGCGATGGAGATCGAGACGGTCCTCGGGATCCCGGCCGAGGACATCTTGCGGATCTCGGCCAAGACGGGCGAAGGTGTCGACAAGCTGCTCGACGCCATATGCGAACGGATTCCGGCGCCAAAGGGCGACCCCGACGCGCCGTTGCAGGCGTTGATCTTCGACAGCCAGTACGACCAGTACCGCGGCGTCGTCAGCTCGGTGCGGGTGATGAACGGCCGCTTGACCGACGGCTCGAAGCTGATGTTCATGCAGGCCGGCACACCGCAGGAGGCGATCGAGATCGGGGTCCGCAGGCCGGTGCCCACTCCGGTATCCGAACTCGGCCCGGGCGAGGTCGGCTACCTGATCGCCGGCATCAAAGAAGTCGGTCATGCCCGCAGCGGCGAGACGGTCACGACGTTCGCCCATGGTGCGACCGTGGCCCTCGACGGGTACCACGACCCGAAGCCGATGGTGTTCTGTGGCCTGTTCCCGATCGATGGAGACGACTTCGAGACACTGCGCGAAAGCATCGAGAAGCTGAGGCTCAACGACGCCTCGATCAGCTACACGCCAGAGTCGTCCGGGGCCCTCGGGTTCGGTTTCCGCTGCGGTTTCCTCGGCCTGCTGCACATGGAGATCGTCAAGGAGCGGTTGGAACGCGAGTTCAACCTGGCCCTCATCGCCACTGCGCCGAGCGTCGAGTACCGGGTGCGCAAGACCAACGGCGATGTGCTGCTGGTCGACAATCCCGCCGACCTGCCGCCGACGCAGAACATAGACTACATCGAGGAGCCGTTCTTCCGGGTCAGCATCATCACGCCGAAGGAATACACCGGCACGCTGATGGAACTCTGCCAGTCACGTCGCGGCGAGCTGTCGAAGCTCGAATACCTCTCACCGGAGCGTGTCGACCTGCACTACGAGATCCCCCTCGCCGAGGTAGTCGTCGACTTCTTCGATCAGATGAAGAGCCGCACTCAGGGTTATGCCAGCCTCGACTATGTGTTGAGTGGTTATCAACGCAGTCAACTGGTGCGCGTCGACCTGTTGCTCAACGGCGTGCCCGCCGACGCCTTCTCGACGATCGTGCACCGCGACAAGGCATTCCAATACGGCAACAGGATGTGCGAGAAGCTCAAGGAGCTGATCCCCAGGCAGATGTTCGACGTACCGATCCAAGCGGCAATCGGCGGCAAGGTGATCGCCCGCGAGACTGTCAAGGCCAAGCGCAAAGACGTGCTCGCCAAGTGCTACGGCGGCGACATCACTCGCAAGCGCAAGCTGCTGGAGAAGCAGAAGGAAGGCAAGAAGAAAATGAAGTCGATCGGGCGCGTCGAAGTGCCCGGCGACGTCTTCATCTCCGCCCTCAAACTCGACGACTGATCGATACGCCGGCGGTCCGGTGCCTCTCTGCGATACTCGCGGAAGTGGCACGACCATCTGCTGACGGGCACACGGCGGGGCCGACAGTGTGGTCGCGTCTGGTCGCCGGACTCGTCGGCCCGCCGGCGACGCGCCGGCTGGCGATCATTCACGCCGTGGATGACTTCGGCGATTCGCTGATCACGCTGTCCCTCGTCGGTTCGTTGTTCTTCAGCGTGTCGCTGGAGGCGTCGCGTGGCCGCATCCTGCTCTACCTCCTGCTCACCGCAGCACCGCTGGCCGTCGTCGCCCAAGTGATCGGCCCGGCGCTCGATCGCATTCGTGCCGGGTATCGGGCGATCCTTGTCTCTTCGCTTCTCGCCCGCACCGTGTTCGCCCTGCTGCTCGCTGGTTCGCTGCAGTCGCTGGCGTTCTACCCGCTGGTGTTCGGCATCTTGATGTCGCGCAAGGCATACGACTTGGCCAAGACGGCAATGGTTCCACAACTGGTTTCTGAGCGGTTCGAGCTCGTCTCGGCCAGCGGGCATCTGGCGCGAACCGGCACGATCGCCGCCGGTGGCGGCACTGCGATCGGTGGCGTGCTGATCGCAGTCGCCGGAGTCGAGTGGCTGCCTGTCGCTGCAGCCATCGGATTTCTCTGTGCCGCTGTTCTCGCCAGCCGCATCCCGCCAGTCGCCATGGCTGTTCCGGTTGAAACTGCGGTCATCCGAGTACAGACGCCGGTTGGCGTTCGACGGGCGTCGGTGGCTGTGGCGACCATCCGCGCCGCGGCGGGAGCACTGACGTTCCTGCTGGCGCTGGCGATCAAGCGCGGCGGCGGCGACGAGTGGATATTCGCCGCGGCCCTCGTGGCTGCCGGCGTCGGCATGTTCCTCGGCACGATGGTGTCGCCCAGGCTGCATCGTGCCTTGTCGTCGGAGCGGATCGTCTTACTGACGCTGCTGGTTCCCGGAGCGGTGTCGGCGTTCGGTGCGCTCACCATCGGCAGCCTCAGCATCGTGGCCATCGCCTTGGCGATCGGTCTCGGTGGGAGCGTTGCATCCCGGGCGATCGATGTCCTCTACGCGAGTGTGCCGTACCTGATACGTGGGCGCGTGATTTCACGGAGCGAATTACGTTTCCAGCTCGCCAATGTCGCCGGGGCCGCGATCGTCGTCTCGGTCTACCCGGTGCCCCGCGTCGGATTCGCCGCGGTCGCAGCGGCCCTCCTCCTCGGCGGCCTCACGTACGCGTCGCAGATGCGACTGTCGTTACGTAGCGAAGCCAGCCGCTGGCTACTCGGTCAGCGACCACGCGCCGAGGTCGGTGCGCTCCCTCTGGCGCTTCTCGCCGAGGCGTTGCGATTTGCCGAGCAGGGAGAGCACCGTGTCGCTGTGGTCGTCGCCGACAGTGCCGTACGGGTGATCGACGCCCGTACCGCTGCACCGGCAGAGTCGGTGGCCCAGCCGAATTGGTCGGCGCTCGAGCACACCGTTGCCTTGGTCGCCACGGGCACGGTCGATGCCACGGCCGAGATGTCGGCGACCGTGATCGAGGCCGCCGGGGAGGTGATAATCGAACGTTCGGTGCAATCTTAGAGGTGGCGTCGGAGGCCGTTTCTAACCCGACGGGATGTCGACTGGAGGTTGCCCGATGACCCACTGATCGTTGACCATTTTCAGATCGAACTGCACTGTGCGGAACACCTCATCGTTTTCGTGAACGTCGATATCGAGTCGGACCTCGTTGCCTTCCTCGACCACTGGTGCGAGGCGGATCAGGATGCCGCCGTCGGCCACCACGACGGAGCCATCGTCGCCCGTGACCAGCGCCTCGTCGCGGGAGTCGATGAACCGCACGGTGGCGACGTCCTGGGTGGATTTGATCAACTCGGCTTGTACGTCGAGCTCGATGGAAGTCCCCACGCCGCGCGGCTCGATGAACACCGGTAGGGGCTCGGGATCGTCGGTCGTGGTCTGGGCGAACCAACGGACGATCACGTCGTAGACAGCTCCAGCACGAACCTCGGGACTGGCGGGGGAGCCTGCCGAACAGGCCGCGATGACCGTAACGATCGCAAATAGCACCCCGGTCCGGCCGCGCGCGGCAACGTGCACGTCATAGACAGTACCACTCGCCTCATCGCCTCGACTCGCCGACTGCCCGGCCGATCAAGGATCGCGGTAGACATGGGAGTGATGGCTCAGTCGCAGATGTTCCGCTCGCTGGAACATCGAAATGCACGGCTGTTCTTCCTCGGGCTCAGCGTCAGCAATATCGGCACTTGGATCCAGATGACAGCGGTCTCGTTGTTGGTGTATCAGTTGACCGGCAAGGCCACCGACGTCGGAATCACGCTGTTCTGCCAGTTCCTGCCGATGCTGGTGCTCGGTGTCTGGGCCGGCGCCATTGCCGACCGGGTCGACAAACGGAAGATGACGCTGCTGACCCAAAGCGGCCAGGCGGTGTTGGCCATCATGCTCGGAATATTCGCGCTCGCCGGATGGGTGACGCTTCCGGTCATCTACATCGTCTCGCTTGCTATCGGGGTGGTCTCTGCCGTCGACAACCCGGCGCGTCGTGGGTTCGTGATCGAACTGGTCGAGCCCCGCCATATCTCCAACGTCGTCTCGCTGAACACCGCCGTCATGACCGGCTCGCGCATCTTCGGGCCGGCGTTGGCGGCGTTGATGCTGCGCTGGGTCGAGCCGGGGTGGCTGTTCATCATCAATGGTGTGTCCTTCGCAGCGATCCTGTGGCCGATATGGCGGATCGACATCACGCAGCTGTATCCGTCTCCGCCGGCCTCGCGCGGCGGCCAACCGGTCCGCGAGGCGCTGCGATTCGTACGCCGCAATCGCCGATTGCTGGTGCTGTACCTGGTGTTCACGGTGATCGGAACGTTCGCCTTCAACTACAGCGTGTCGCTGCTGAAGCTGGCCGACCGCCGCTTCGGCGACAGGGAACTGTTCGGATGGCTGCTGGCGGTCACGAGCGTCGGGAGTCTGGTCGGATCGTTGTTGACGGCCGCACGGCAGCGAGTCAGCTCGGCCTGGTTCTTCGGTGCGGCGGTGGTGCTCGGCTTGAGCGGCTTGGGTGTGGCCTGGGCGCCTTCGATCTGGGTCGCCTACGCGGTCAGCGTGCCCCTCGGTGGCGGAGGCGCGGCTTTCATCGCCGCCTTGAATGCCATCACCCAACAGGAGAGTCCGCCCGACATGCGCGGCAGGCTGCTAGCCCTTGGCGCCGTTGCCTTCCTCGGCACGACGCCTATCGGCGCGCCGATCACGGGGTGGATCGCCGACCATGTCAGCGCCGAATGGAGCCTGGCCTACGGCAGCGTGACAGCGCTGGTGTGTGCGGGCGTGGGCGCCGAGGCACGTCGCCGCTCAGTCGGCGCGAATGTTCCAGCCGGTGATCACATAGCGACCACGCTTGTCGGAGATGATCCCTACGGAGGCGGCGTCGTTCTGCAAGACGGCTCCGGCCTCGGGGCGAAGTCCGACTAGCAGGGTCGTCAGGATACGGCTCAGATGGCCGTGAGTGAACACGATCACGGCACGGCCCCGTGCAGTGCGCTCGAGCTTGGCGATGAAGCCATCACAGCGGGCGACCACTTGATGCAGGCTCTCGCCTCCCGGACAGCCGTGCTCGAAAAGGTCCCATCCTGGTTGCTGCTCGCTGATTTGCGCCGCCGTGAGACCCTCGTAGGTGCCGTAGTCGTACTCGGCGAGGGCGTCGACCACCGTCGCTTCGATGCCGGGCACAGCGCGTCTCGCCGTTTGCTCGGCGCGCTGCAGTGGACTGGTGAACACAACTGGCAGCGCGCCCTCCGACAGCGTGGCCAAGAGCGGTGGGAGGCGGTCAGCCTGGCGGACACCTTTTTCGATCAGGGGAAGATCGGTGCGGCCGGTGTGCCGACCATTCTCAGACCATTCCGTCGCGCCGTGACGAACGAGCAGGATCAGCGAGGGGCCATTGACCGCAGGATCGGACACGAGTCACACCGTAGGCGAGAGTGCAGACTCGTCGCGGCCGGCGCTCGCTAGCCTGGAGTGTCAGATGCTCGACGAACGCAAGACCTCCATTCTCCGAGCCATCGTGCAGGAGTACATCGCCACGGCACAGCCCGTGGGGTCGACGCATATCGCCGATGCACCCGGTGTGCACGTCAGTTCGGCCACCGTCCGCAACGAGATGGCGGTGCTCGAGCAGGAGGGCTACGTTGCGCAGCCGCACACCTCGGCCGGGCGCATACCGACCGACAAGGGGTATCGGTTCTTCGTCGACCACATCACCACCCCCGGTCGGCTCGACTCGGTGGCCTCGCAGCGCGTCGGCACGTTCTTCGACACCGCCCACGGTCGCCTCGAGGAACTGCTTCACCACACCACCGACCTGCTTGCTCAGGTCACTCAACATGCAGCCGTCGTCGTCGGGCCACGAGCCGAACAGGCGATGGTGCGCTCGGTTCAGATCGTCGGCCTCTCTGCTCGTCATGGGCTGGTCGTCGCCGTGCTCAGCAATGGCACGATCGACAATCAGACGATCGAACTCGACGGCGACACGTCCGACGTGCGTATATCGGCGGCGTCAGCCCACCTGCAGGCGGCGATGGTGGGCCGCTCGATCGACAGCGTTGACGAATGGCATTCGTCAGGCGATCCAGCCGTGGATGCGCTGTGTGCCATTGCGCGCGAGGCGTTGCGGCAGGGTCGCAACGACGAGTCGGTTTTCGTCGGCGGCGCCTCGTCGATGGCCCGGGCGTTCGATGCCGTCGAAACGGTGCGCAACGTGCTGCGCACGCTCGAGCAGCAGTACGTCGTGGTGTCACTGGTTCGCGACATCCTCGATCGTGGGCTCACGGTCGCCATCGGCGCCGAGCACGGTGTCGAGCCGCTCGTGGCCTGTTCCGTGGTGGTCGCACCGGTGATGGTCGATGGTGATCAGGTCGGCACGATCGGTATTCTCGGCCCGACCCGCATGGACTATCCGCAGGCTTTGGCTACGGTCGAGGTGGTCAGCGACCGCCTCGCCAAACGACTAGGGGAAGGTGCCGCGTAGTGGCCGATTACTACGAACTGCTCGGCGTGTCGCGCACCGCCAGCGCCGACGAGATCAAGAAGGCCTATCGCCAGAAGGCCCGCGAACTGCACCCCGACGCCAATCCGGGTGACCCCGCAACCGAGGAGCTGTTCAAGAAGGTGGCGCAGGCCAACGAGGTGCTCAGCGATCCCGAAGCCCGGGCGCGATACGACCGGTTCGGCGAAGCCGGCGTGGGCTCGGCTGCCGGCGGCCCGAACCTCGGCGACATGTTCACCGGTGGTGGCCTCGGCGATCTCTTCGACGCCTTCTTCGGCGGCGGAGGCAGCCCGTTTGGTGGAGCTGCTGGAAGTGGTGGACGTGGTGGTCCGGCTGGCCCACCACGCGGCCAAGACCTCGAGGTGGTCGCCGACATCGACTTCGCCCAGTCAGTCTTCGGTGCAACTCTTCCCGTCGAGGTGCGCACTGCCCTGCGTTGCGAGGAGTGCGGCGGGTCGGGCGCCGGTTCCGGGACACAGCCGATCACCTGCTCGGAGTGCAAAGGCCGCGGCCAGGTGCAACGGGTGCGTCAGAGCATGCTCGGCCAGATGGTCACCTCCAGTGCCTGCCAGCGTTGCGGTGGCCTCGGGCAGGTGATCGTGACGCCGTGCGGCACGTGCAAGGGCGACGGACGGGTTATCGCCGAGAAGACATATCAAGTCGATGTGCCGGCGGGTGTCGATACCGGCTCCACCTTGCGACTGACGGGTCGCGGTGCGGTGGGTCCACGCGGTGGCGGGTCCGGCGATCTCTATGTGCACATTCGTGTCGCTGCCCACGAAAGGTTCAGGCGCGACGGCGACGACATCCTCACCGACCTGCCGATTTCGATCGCCCAGGCGGCGCTGGGTACCAAGATCGTGCTGTCGACGCTCGACGGCGACGAGGAGATTTTGGTGCCTGCCGGCACGCAACCCGGCAAGGAGTTCGTGTTCCGCCAGCGCGGCGTTCACCGCCTGCATGGTCGTGGCCGCGGCGATCTGCGGGCGCGGGTAGATGTGCAGGTGCCGACCAAGCTCAACGAGTTCGAGACCGAGTTGTTGACGAAGTACGCCGGGTCGCGTGGCGAGCCAGTCGGCAATGGCGAGCAGGGCCTGTTCTCGCGCATCAAATCCGCTTTCTCGTGAATCCCGTCCTGCGCAGTTCTGCTGCGCATGTTTTCGTCGAGTCGCTGGCCGATCCGCAGCTGAGCGACGACGACGACCACCACCTGCGCCGGGTCTTGCGGATTCGAGACAACGATGTGATCACGGTCGGCGACGGCGCCGGCAGGTGGGTCGCGGCGAGATTGTTGCCCGGCGGGCTGTGCGTCGACTCGGAGCCAGTCGTCGAGCAAGCGCCGCGCCCCTCGGTGGTCGTCAGCGCAATCCCCAAGGGCGACAAGCCTGAATGGATCGTCCAGAAGTTGACCGAGGTCGGTGCGACCTCGATCGGGTTCATGGACTGCGCCCGCAGCGTGGTGCACTGGGATGCCGTGCGCGGCCGCCGGCAGATCGAGCGGTTGCGTCGGGTGGCCCGCGAGGCGGCCATGCAGTCGCGGCGCCTGTGGCTACCGGAGATCGTTGATGTCGTGCCGTTGGCGGCGGCGGCGGAAGCTCTGGACTGTGCGATCGCCGACCCTGACGGTGATGACCTCGCCGCCGAGGTCGACACCGTGCTCGTCGGCCCAGAGGGAGGTTTCACCGACGCTGAACTCGATCTCGTCGCCCGCCGCGTGTCGCTGTCGACCAACGTCTTGAGGGTGGAAACTGCGGCACTTGTCGCCGCATTGATGCTGACGCAGCGTCACAGTTGTGTGTGATTTATCACGGAGAGTTGTTTTTCCTCAATATCTCTGGCAAAGTTGCCGAAGCAAACTATGGCTAGGCGGGCACTTAGCGGACGGAGAGGGCGGAGCCAATGCGCGTATTCGAAGAAGACGATGTTTCGACATCCCCATACAGCAGGAAGGTAGGCGAACGCTTGCGGGTCATCCGCCGGCAGAAACGTCTGTCGCTTCAGGAGGTCGAGGCGACCTCCGTCGAGGAGTTCAAGGCATCGGTGCTCGGCGCCTACGAGCGCGGCGAGCGGGCCATCTCGGTGCCCCGTCTCGAACGACTGGCCAAGTTCTACAACGTGCCGGTCGACCAACTGTTGCCCCGTGAAGACGTAACGGCTCCGGTAGAGGGCGATACAGCTGGACCCAAACTAGCTGTTGACCTGCTCAAGTTGAGTCAGCTGCGAGGTCAGCCGTTCGAGATGCTGGTGCGCTTCATGCGAATGATCCAGGTGCAGCGGCAGGACTTCAACGGCAAGGTCATCACCGTGCGCGGCGACGACACCCGGGCGATCTCGGCAATGCTCGACGTGCCGGTCGACCAGGTCGGTCAGCGCCTCGATGCGCTCGACCTGCTGTACCGTCCGATGTAGTGACTCTCAGCCTCCCTGGCCAGTTCGGCGTCTATATCCACATACCGTTCTGCCGGCATCGCTGCGACTATTGCGCGTTTGCCACCTGGACGGACCGCGATCACGTGATCGTCGACTACCTCGACGCCTTGCGCCGCGACATAGAGCGTTCTGCGCTCTCTCCGGTGACCAGTGTGTTCGTCGGTGGCGGCACCCCGACGAGGGTGCCCGCCGCCGGCCTCGCCGGCGTGCTCTCCGTGGTGCCCATGGCTGCCGGCGCCGAGGTGACCGTGGAGTGCAATCCCGACGATGTGACTGTCGAGTTGATGCGCACCTATGCCGCGGCCGGCGTCAACCGTGTCAGCCTCGGGGTGCAGTCGATGGTGCCCTCGGTACTCGCTTCGCTCGGGCGTACCCACCTGCCGGCCAACGTCGAGCACGCCGTCGAGGCGATCCTGGCGGCCGGTCTGGCGACGTTCAACCTCGACATCATCTATGGCGGCGCAGGCGAGAGTCTCGACGACTGGCGGGCGACGCTTGAAGGCATCCTCGCCCTTCGCCCGCCACACGTGTCGGCCTATGCCCTGACGATCGAGCTGGGAACTCCGCTGGCCGACGACCCATCACGTCATCCAGACGACGACGATCTGGCCGACAAATACGAGCTGGCTGACGACCTGCTCACCGCTGCCGGGCTTGCCAATTACGAGGTGAGCAACTGGGCCTTGCCAGGCCACGAGTGCCGTCACAACATCCTGTACTGGCAGCAAGGCAACTACCGGGGGTTCGGTTCCGCCGCTCATTCGCACTCTGACGGCCACCGATGGTGGAACGTTCGCACGCCCGAGCGCTACGTGTCGGCCGTCTTCGCCGGCGAATCGACCGAGGCTGCGGGGGAGACCCTCGACGACGAGACCCGCCGCATCGAGGGTTTGCAACTGGCACTGCGGATGCGCGACGGGGTTCCCGCCGGTGCCTTGGATGCGGCCGGTCTCGACGGCCTCGTCGAGACCGACGGCGCTCGGGTGCGGCTGACCCGAACTGGCCGGTTGCTGGCCAACGAAGTATCGATGCGCCTGCGCTGACTGCTAGTCTTGCGCTCCTACACGGGCGTGTAGCTCAGTTGGTTAGAGTGCTACCATGACACGGTAGAGGTCCCGGGTTCGAGCCCCGTCACGCCCACCGACTCACCCCTATGAGTAAGGATCTCAAGATGCCCTTTTGCGCGGCTTACGAGATCTTTGCCACTGCCAAGAAGGGGTTCTTCAATGGGTCCACAACCGATTCGGTATAGAGGCCGCCGAGTTCACGGTTATGACGAACCGCGGCTGCCACATCACACCCCTCGCCGTTTGTGTCGATGCGGTGCACTTCCGGCGACGATTCGCTCAGGGCGCGACCGGCGGCTTGGACTTACCTGAACACCCCACCACTTCTCCGGCGTTACCTGTGTGCGGGCCGGCTGTCAAGGGGCCTATTTGCCCAGGCGTCGGCCCGCAGGCGGGGTCAAGGTGGAGCGCCCGCAGCGAAGCGAGGACGAACGACCTTGACGCCGGCGAGGACCGGCGCAGAGTTGGGATGGGCCAGTTGGCGGCGGGGTGGGGGCGCCCAGCGTTACCTAGGTGCTCGACGAGGGTGGTGTCGTCGGCGACAACAATCGTGATCGGGTGTCCCCCGGGTGGGAGCGCGGTCGCGTCAGTGTTTGAAGGCCGTCCAGCATTGCTGGCGCGCACGCCGGTGGCAGGAGCTGACCGCGGTAGACCCTGATGTTCAAGTGGGCGGTCCCGACCGTCGCTACCGGCAAAGATCAGTCCGGGGATTGCGTAGACGAGTTCGCGGTCGACGCTGCGCAGGACGTGGTAGCAGCGTCGGGCGAGCTGGCGGGCGACGGAGATCGAGGCGAGCTTGCCGTCGCGGCGGGACTTCACCGCCGCGTAATAGGCGTGATCGGGGCTGCGCTGGTGGGAGGCGTTCTTGGCTGCCTCGTAGAGCGCCCAACGCAACGTCTCGGGACCCTGGCGGGACAAGAAGCCGTTCGCCCGTCGCCGGTCGGAGGCGTCGACGGTGACGTCCAACCCGCTGTGGCGCACGGCTTGCTCGGAGCGCGAGAACCTGCGGCAGTCGCCGAGCTCGGACCACACCGCGACAGCGATCAACCCACCGATGCCGTACTGGGCCTCGACCAGTGCCCGACAGGCCGGCTGGCGGAACCCGAACCGTTGCAAGTCGTGCTTCAGCGGCAGCGCTTCGACGTCGGTCGCGTCGATCATCGCGTAGCCCACGCGGATCCGTTGGCGGGCCGCCGGTGACAACTGCACGTCGTCGCCAGCCAACCACGCCCGAGTCTTCGGCGAGCGGATCGCGCCCTCGGGCACCGACACGCCGTGCTGATACAACTCGGCATGGATCCGCTGCACCCACACCGTGCGCTGATCGGTCAGCGACTTGTACAACCGGACCCGTTCGCGCCACTCCAACACCGCCGCCGGCGGGATCCACGACTCCGGCAAATCGCCCGACCGCGACAACTCCCGCAACAACTGCGAGTCGGAACGGTCCGTCTTCGCGTGTCGCTTGCGACCACGCGCCGCCTGAGTGTCGGCCGGCTCCGCCAGATGTGCTTCGAACCCGGCCGCCACGATCTCCTCGACCACGTACCGCCAACCAGTACAACCCTCCACCGCCAACGCCACCGGCTGACCGTGTGCTCGACGTGCGACGTCGTGCTCCAACCAACGA
>JANNHY010000103.1:0-9581 GCA_031404635.1 Ilumatobacteraceae bacterium | reverse complement strand
GGCATCGGCGCTCACGCCATCGCAGGGCGTTTGCTCCGCCTGCCGGCGCAGGTCCGTCGTCTTGTCGAGCATCTCTGTCATCGTGAGCATTTTAGACCTTTCCGCAGTCAGCACCTTAATCGGGATCAAGCGCGGCGCATTGCGAGCGGCCGCAAAGGGTATTCGTCATCGGGGGTGGCGAAGCACAGCGGTGCACCCGGATCTTGCCCCCGTGCGGACGACTCCCGACCGCGCGCCTCTCGCCACTGACGCAATCTCGACATCGACGACAGCCGCCGCAAGCTCGACGTCTACCGCAATGCCGGCACGTTGGCCAGCGGAGGTCTGTTGGAGTTGGACGACGAGCCGTCCGCCTAGCGGACCAGAACTAGGCAATCAGCTCGGCGACAATCGCGGCAAGCAACCGGGCGCGGTCGATCATCGTGTCGACAAGCACGTATTCGTGGTCGGCGTGGGCGCCTCCGCCCACAGCGCCAAGCCCGTCGAGGGTCGGCACCCCGATCGCCGCGGTGTAGTTGCCGTCACTGCCCCCGCCGACGGCGGCGCCGCACACCTCTCCGAGACCGCTCGCCGCGGCAGCGCGCTGGGCGACGGCGAAAAGCGTCGCCGAAGCGGACTCTGGCATCGGCGGTCGGTCGAGACCGCCAGAAACCTCGACCCCGGCGCCGGGAACGTCGGACGACAGCGTCGCCATCAAGCGCTCGACTCGTTCCTTCTCCCCCGCGTCCACGACTCGGGCGTCGACACGCACCCGCGTCAACGCCGGCACGACGTTGTCGGCCGTGCCGGCGGTGGCGACGGTCGGAGTCACCGTCGTGCCCTTCTCTGGGTCGCCGAACGTGGCAATCCTGGTGATCAGCTGAGCGGCGGCAACAAGCGAGTTGACCCCCTTCTCGGGCTCCAGACCGGCATGGGCAGCGCGACCGTGAACAACCACCTCGAACGTGCCGGTGCCCTTGCGCGCAGTCTTCAGCGCTCCGCCGTCGGCGCTGGGTTCCATCACCAGCACCGCTCCACATGCCAGCGCCCGTTCCTCGATGATCGCTCGCGACGCCTTGGAGCCGACCTCCTCGTCGGCGGTGATCAACAACTCGACCCCGTCGAGATCGTCGAGCAGCGACAGGGCATGGATGGCCTGCACGATGCCCGCCTTCATATCGAAGACCCCTGGCCCCGTGGCCCGGCCGAGTTTGGCGGCGAACGGTCTGGCAGCCAGGGCGCCGATCGGGAACACCGTGTCGTGATGTCCGACCAGGAGCACCCGAGACGACGGCCCGAATCGCGAATGCACATGTGGACCTGCCTCGCTGTCGATGAGTTCGGCGTGGCGACCGAGCCTGCGTTCGATCACATCACGAACGGCGCCGGCCGATCGTGTGATGGCGACGATGTCGTGCGATGGCGACTCGACCGACACCAGGTATTCGAGATCGGACAGCATGGCGTCGAGCGACAACACCGGCCCATTGTTGCTGATCGGCACGGTCCAGTTGTGTACAAGGCTGATCACTCAGCGTTGCATGGATAGGCGCCGCCTGCCTCGGCCATGGAACAATCGTTCGGTGCACACCGGACTTCTTCGCCCGCTGGCGGCCGTTGTACTGATCGCCGCCTGTTCCGGATCGGGACAGACTGCATCCACATCCTCCGCCACCACCCCCGCCACGGCAATCCCCGTCACGGCACCGGCCGACACGACAAGGGCGCCAACGACGACGCTGGCCAGGGCGACCTTCACGGTGCAGCCAGGCACCGAACAGATCGCCATTCTCGACGCCACGCCCGGTGACACCCTGACGGTCAGCCGCGACGCCACGGAGGTAGCCCACGGAAGTGTCGACGAGCAGGGCTCGCTCCTGTTCCGCAACCTCGAACCCGGGGACGGGTATGCGATCAGCAGCGACACCGAGACTACCGACACGATCACCGTCGCCGACGCGGCCGTCAATCCTCCCGCCGAATTCTACGCCAGCCAGCCGAAGCTGCCGGAGGGCGGCTTCGGTTACATCACCACCCGCGACGGCACAACACTCAGTGCCAACGTGGTGCTCCCCGGTCCCGCCGACCAGGGCCCATACCCGACGGTGGTCGAGTACAGCGGCTACCAGCCCAGCGATCCCGGCAGCGCCGAATTCGCCCAGATCTACACGTCGATGGGATTCGCCTACGTCGGGGTCAACATGCGCGGTACCGGGTGCAGTGGTGGCTCGTACCGCTTCTTCGAGACCGTGCAGAGTCTCGATGGGTACGACGCCATCGAGACCGTTGCCTCCCAACCGTGGGTGCTCGGCAACGAGGTCGGCATGGTCGGCGTCTCCTACCCGGGAATCACCCAACTGTTCGTCGCCGCCACGCAGCCACCGAGTCTGAACTCGATCACGCCGCTGTCGGTGCTCGACGACAGCTATGGAGCCACGCTGTACCCCGGTGGCATCCTCAACACCGGCTTCGCTGTGGAGTGGACCAAGCAGCGGATGGACGATGCCGAGCCGTTTGGCCAGGAGTGGACGAAGGAGCAGGCCGACGGCGGCGACAGCACCTGCGCCGACAACCAGAGGCTACGTTTGCAGAACCCCGACCTGGTGCAGGAGATCGACGACAACCCCTACTACTCGGCGTCGTTGGGAGACGCTCTGGCGCCGATCACGTTCGTCGACAAGATCAACGTGCCGGTGTTCATCGCCGGCGCATGGCAGGACGAACAGACCGGCGGTCACTTTCCGGCGATGCTCGACAAGTTCACAGGGTCGCCACACGTCTACGTGACGCTGATGAACGGTCTGCACACCGAGTCGCTGAGCCCCCCGGTCTTCGGCCGCTACGCGGAGTTCCTGCAGCTGTACGTCGCCAAGAAGGTTCCCGATCTGACTGCAGCGAGTGCGATAGTTGGTGTGCTGGGCAACGCTCTGTATGGCGTAGACGAGTTTCGCCCGTACACCAATCGATTCGAGGGGCAGACCTACGAGGACGCCCTGCAGGCGTTCGAGTCCGAGCCTGCCGTGCGCATCCTGCTGGAACAGGGCGGCGCCGCAGGCTTGCTGCCTGGCACGCCTGAACCGAACTTCGTCGCCGAGTTCGCGGCCTGGCCGATCCCGTCCACTACCGCGACGATCTGGCGGATGGATGGCGCCGGCAGACTGTCCCAGGACCAGGATCCGCTGGTCGAGCCGGGCGAGAGCAGCTACACCGCTGATCCGTCGGCGTTGCCGGCAACCTTCTACAACGGTGACGGCAACGACATCTGGCGGGCCGGCGCTCCATACGATTGGCGACCCATTCCCGACGGCACGGGGCTCGGCTTCATCACCGCGCCGTTCTCCGAGGACACCGTCGTCGCCGGGCCGGGTTCGGTCGATCTGTGGATCGCGTCGACCTCGACCGATACCGACCTCGAAGCAACGATCAGCGAGGTGCGACCCGACGGCCAGGAGATCTACGTACAGAGCGGCTGGCTGCGCGCCAGCCAGCGCGCGCTCGCCGACAGTGCTACTCAGCTGCGACCGGCGCCCAGCAACCTCGAGTCCGACGCGGCCGACCTACCGGCCGGCGAGTTCGATGCGTTGGCTATCGAACTGTTCCCGTTCGCCCACCCGTTCCGAGCCGGCAGTCGGCTGCGACTGACGATCGATGCTCCCGGCGGCAACCGACCCGTGTGGGAGTTCCGCACAATCGCCAACGGTGAGACCGTCACCGTCGCCCACAACCTCGAACTCCAATCGAAGCTGGTGCTGTCGGTCGTGACCGGCGTCGACGTCCCCAAAGCTGCGCCACCGGCGTGTGGCTCACTGCGCGGCCAACCGTGCCGCCCGTGGGTGAAGGCCTCGAACGGCGGTTGACGGGTAGCGATGCCACCACGTGTGGCTGCCTGCGGCGTGATCGAATGGCCCGATGACTCGACGTGACGAGCTTGCCGCCTTCCTGCGCGCTCGCCGCGACGCCTTGGCCCCAGCGGACGTGGGACTACCGGAAGGCCGCTCACGACGCACCAAGGGATTGCGGCGCGAAGAGATCGCCATGCTCGCCGGCGTATCGGTGACCTGGTACACATGGCTCGAACAGGGCCGGCCGATCAACGCCTCCGTCGACGTGCTCGCTGCCCTGGCGCGGGCCTTGCACCTCGACGACGCCGAGCGCCAACACCTGATGGCGTTGGCGACGCGAGCACCCCGCGAGCCGATCGAGACCGTCGAGCATGCTCCCGATGCGCTCGTCCGTTTGATCACGTCGATGGAGCCGGCACCGGCGTACGTTCTAGGACCGCGGTGGGAGTTCCTGGCATGGAATCGGCCGCAGTCACTGCTCTACCCGATGATCGACAGGCTGGCCGACGAGGAGCGCAACCTGCTGTGGGTGGTTTTCGCCGAGCCGAACGCTCGGCGACTGCTACCCGACTGGGCGGATCAGGCTCGCCGGATCATGGCCGAGTTCCGTGCCGGCACCGCTGCGCTGCGCAACGACACCCACGTTGTCGAGTTGATCGATCGACTTGTCGCCACGTGCCCCGAGTTCGCCGAGTGGTGGCCACAACTCGATGTTGCCCAATTCCAGACACGATTGCGCCGATATTCGCACCCGCGCGCCGGCGATCTGGTCTTCGAATACCAACAGCTGACCCCCAGCGAATGGCCCGGCTTGCGTGTTGTCTGCCAGCTGCCCGTGCCCGGCGACGACAGCGCCGAGCGCCTTGCCGCCTGGCGCAACATCGCCTGACCCACTTCCGTTTGCCCATCCGTGCGATGAGAGTGGCGACGCGGCGACGGTAACCTCGAACGGCCATGAACGAGATCGCCGAGGCCAAGCTGCGCCGCACCTTTGCGATCATTAGCCACCCCGACGCCGGCAAGACCACGCTCACCGAGAAGTTCCTGCTGTACTCGGGCGCGGTGCAAGAGGCTGGCGCCGTGCATGCCCGCCAGGGTCGGCGGTCGGCGCGCAGCGACTGGATGGAGCTCGAACAGCAGCGCGGCATCTCGATCAGTTCGACCGTCATGCAGTTCCCTTATGGCGATCACATCATGAACCTGCTCGACACTCCGGGTCACCGCGACTTCTCGGAAGACACCTACCGCGTGCTCTCCGCAGTCGACGCCGTGGTGATGGTGCTCGATGCCGCCAAGGGCATCGAAGCCCAGACTCTGAAGTTGTTCCAGGTCTGCCGATCGCGGAACCTGCCGGTGATCACCTTCCTCAACAAGTACGACAGGCCGGGCCGCGAACCGCTGGAGCTGCTCGACGAGATCGAAGCGCAGATCCACCTTCGTCCGACGCCGGTCACATGGCCGGTGGGCAGCGGCGAGGACTTTCGCGGGCTGATCGATCGCCGCACCGGGCGGTACACCAAGTTCACCCGCACGGCACGTGGCGCATCAGCAGCGGCGGAGGAGACCAGCGACCTGGCCGAGGCCAGCGCAGAGGGCGGCAGCGAGCACCCGGCGGCCTGGAAGGCGGCGCTCGACGAGTGCTCGTTGCTCGACGCGATCGGCGCCGACGTCGACCTGCCCTCGTTCCTGGCAGGTCAATCGACACCCGTGTTCGTCGGTTCTGCACTGACCAACTTCGGCGTGCGCCTGCTGCTCGACGCCGTAATCGAACTGGCACCCTCGCCGTCGCCGCGCCTCGACCTCGACGACGACCCACGAGCCCTCGACAGCCCGTTCTCGGCCTTCGTGTTCAAGGTCCAGGCCAACATGGATCCATCGCACCGCGACCGCATCGCCTTCGCCCGCATCTGCTCCGGCCGATTCGAGCGCGGCATGAGCGTGACCAACCAGCGCACGGGCCGCGACCTCACCACCAAGTACGCGACGACGGCGTTCGGCCCCGATCGCCAGACCGTCGAAGAAGCGTTCCCCGGCGATGTCGTCGGCCTTGTCAACGCCAGCGGCGTGCAACTCGGCGACACGCTGTACGACGCCGGCTACTCCGGATCGACCGTCGAGTTCCCACCGATCCCGCGATTCTCACCCGAGGTCTTCGCCAGGGCCCGGCCCCTCGACAACGGCCGCTTCAAGCAGTTCCGCAAGGGGCTTGCCCAACTCGACGAGGAGGGCGTCGTTCAGGTCTTGCGCGACCTCGACGTCGGGGAATCGGAGACGATTCTTGCCGCTGTTGGCGAGTTGCAGTTCGAGGTCTTCGCCTACCGTCTTGGCAGCGAGTTCGGCGCGCCGACGGAAATTCTCTCGGCCCCGTACCAGGCGATCCGCCTGACCGACAAGGAATCGAGCGAACGGCTGCGCAGCATCGGCGGGATCCGCATCCTCACCCGCGGCGACGGTGCCCTCGTGGCCCTGTTCGAGAATCGCTATCGATTGCAGCGTCTGGAAAGCGACGAGCCTGAGCTGACCTTGCTGCCGATCATCGCCGGCTGATCACGCCGATGCGCCGCCGAGGACCTCGGCGAGCAATGACTGTTCGGTATCGGCGAGCGGGATGGAAGCCACCAATTGCAAGCCACGCGGGCTCATCTTGCGGGCCGTCTTGCGGATCACCTCGACCATCCGATCGTGATCCATCCGCGCCGCGAACGAGCCCAACTGCGTCTCGATGAACACCAGGCAGGCGGCGTCCTCGACGGCTTGGGCGCCATCGACCGACTCGCGGCGGATGAGCCGCTGCACCCGTTCGATCTCGGTTGGTTCATACCCGCTCGCCACCAAGAGTTCGGCGACATCTCGGGCATGACGAACCTTCTGGTCCTTTCGCCAACGGAGATACCCTGGCCGGCCGAGCGGGTAGGTGTCGCGGCCCAACTCCCACCGGCGCAGGTGATGGGCGCGGGCCGCCAGGAGCAGGGCCTCGTCGGGCGCCTCGACCAGTTGCCCGATCCATTCCGCGGCCAGTTGGCCGTGGACCAACGCAAGCGCGACCTCTCGCCCGCGCACCTCGACGCTGTTCGGGTCGGCAGCGTTGGCGGCATCGATGGCCGCCACCGCCGAGTCGTAGCGAGCGCTCAGGTTGCGCACTCCGATTCGCCGACCTCGGCCACGAACGGCCCGGTCTCGTCGAAGTCGGCGTAGAACTCGGGGGCCTCGTCGGGCGACGGGAAGAAGTCGAGGTCCTTCAAGGTCTCGGCGATCTTCGTCGCTCCGCCCGATCGATCCATCCATCCACGGAAGGTCTCGCCGGCGGTGCGCTCGTCGGCGAAACGGCGGACCACCCGCACCGCGGCATCCGGCGCCGTCTTGGCCGGGAGGCGCAAGGCCTTCTCGCCGAAGTGGATCTGTTCCTGGCCGACATAGCCACCGAGCAGCATCTGGTAGCCGGGTGCGGCACGGCCGTGGGCCCGGCGCTCTGCCCCGAAGAAGCCGATGTCGCTGGCATGGTGCTGGCCGCAGCTGTTGGTGCAGCCGGAGATGTTGATGCGCACCCCACCGATCTCGGCCAGACCCTCTTCCTCGAGCTTTTCGCCGATCGCCTTGGCCAAGCCTCGCGATTGGGTGACGGCAATGTTGCACGTGTCGGCGCCGGGGCAGGCAATCACATCGCGGGCCAGTTCGGCACCGGGACGGGCCATCCCGATGGCCTCCAACCGTGCGTAGAGCACGGGCAGTTGGCCGTCGGTGAGACCACGGAAGACGACGTTTTGGCGGTTGCTGAGCCGCACATCGGCGCCGAGCTCGCGTTGGATCGAGGCCAACGCCCGGAACTGGGGGGCGGTCACATCGCCGAGGGCGGCATAGGCGATTGCCGACACCGAGCCGTTGGCAGTGCCGCGCACGACACTGGTGGCAACCCAGCGCTGATAGGGATCGCGTGGCGTCAACGAGACGAGGCTCACTCCCTGCGGCTTGGGCGTCAGCTCGCTGACGCCGTGGCCGACCGCAGTCGCCTCGATCGTGCTCGACCGCCCGGCCGGGGCGTCGCCTGCCTTCTGGACGATCTCGGGGATGCCGCCCGGCCACGACGAAGAGGCCGGCAGGGTGTGGCGGACCTTGAGCACGCGACGGCGAACCTCGTCGATACCGAGTTGGTCGACGACCCACTTCATCCGGGCCCGCAGCTTGTTGTCACGGTTGCCGGTCTGGTCGAACACACGCAACACCGATTCGATCGTCGGCAGAAGGTCTTCGCGTGCTGTGAACGCTTCGAGCGCCAGCGCCGGGTGCGGGTTGGCGCCCAACCCACCAGCGATGTACACGCGGAACCCGGCCTCGGTGGAGCCGTCGTCGAGGGTGCGCGTTGCCGCGATGACGCCGACGTCGTTGAACATTGCCTGCCCGCAGTCGGTGGAGCAGCCGGAGAAGTTGATCTTGAACTTGCGCGGCAGACGTTGGCTGAGCGGGTTGCGAACGAAGTGCTGGAACGCCGCCTCGGCCCATGGCGTGACGTCGAGGAACTCGTGCGGGCACGCGCCGGCGAGGTGGCAGGCCATCACGTTGCGCACGGTGTCGCCGCAGGCCTCGCGGGTGGTCAATCCGACGGCGGCGAGGGAGCGCATCACGTCGGGCACACGGGTCAATTCGACGTAGTGGATCTGCACGTTCTGCCTAGTGGTGATGTGTCCCCAGCCGCGCGAATAGGTCTCGGCGAGGTGACCCATCGCGTCGAGTTGTTCGGGCGTGATCGAACCGGCAGGAAGCTTGATACGTACCATCTGATTGGTGCCGCCCTGGCGCTGCCCGTAGACGCCGTTGTTGAGCCGCAACACGCGGAACACGTCCTCGCTGATCTCACCGGCCAGGTACTGGGCGATGGCCCGCTCGAACCGCTCGATGTCGCGCTGCTGCTCGGCGTCGAGGTCGCGGGGCGCTGGAATGATCGGGGTCACGTTCACGAGTTCCTCCTATCGGCAGCATCCACGTCGAATTCCGATAAATCCGACTGACATGGTCAACAATAGCCCCAGCGGCACCGTTCCGCAATCCGTTCTGCATTCAGGGACCGGGATCTTCGCCGATCTCACGCAGGGCGTCGCGCAACGCAACCCGTAACCGGCGGGCGTGTTCGGCCCCGAAATGGGCGACCAGGCCCTCCCCCGCCCGGCCGACTTCCTCGACTGTCAGCACGACGCGCGGTTCGGCATCGTTGTAGTCGTCGCAGATTGCCACGGCCCACGAGACGAGCATGGCGTCGCCGGCGCCTCCGGGAAGGTCGTCGGCCGAGAACGGGTAGTCGTCGATCGAGCGGCGCACGTCAACTCCTGCGTGCCGCGAACTCGACGGCTGCGCCACTCAGCACGGTACGCAACGTGTCGATGATCAACGACAGCTCCTCTTCGCCGGCGATCAACGGCGGCGCCAGAGTGATGACCGGTTCAGCGCGATCGTCGGCCCGGCAGATCAGTCCGGCCTCGTAAAGTCGCGGCGAGATGTAGCCGCGAAGGAGCCATTCGGCCTCGTCGGCGGTGAACGCCCCCTTGGTTGCCTGGTCGCTGACCAACTCGATGGCCCGGAAGTAGCCATCGCCACGCACGTCGCCGACCAACGGAATGTCACGCAGGCCATCGAGCAGTTGCGTGAACCGGGCCTCGTTGGCCAACACGTTGGCGCAGAGGTCTTCGCGTGCGAGAATGTCGAGATTGGCGTTGGCCACGGCACACGCCACGGGGTGGGCGCCGAACGTCTGACCGTGAAGGAACATGT
>JANNHY010000102.1:0-11398 GCA_031404635.1 Ilumatobacteraceae bacterium | reverse complement strand
CTCGACATCGTCAGCCAGGCCGACTCGATCGAGACACTGGCGCCGCTCGTCGCCGACCTCGATCACCTCACCAATGGCATGGCGATGCTCGAAGCTGTCGATCAGATGGCGCTCGAACGCGAACCGGCGCCGCACCTCTACCGCATGCTCGTCGGAGCCCTGCGAACTGTGGCGCGACGGTCAGGACCGTTGGTCGTTCCGGCGTTCTACTGGAAGCTGTTAGCGGCGGAGGGCATCACCCCGTTGCTCGACCAGTGCGCCCGTTGTGGCGAGCCGGGCCCGTTGGTCGCGTTCGACATGGACCAAGGCGGCGCGCTGTGCCGCAACTGCCGCACCGGTGCACCGCTCAGTGAAGAAGCCTTGGAGATCATGCGGATGGTGCTCGGCGGCCGATTGAACGACGCATTGTCCATTCCCCGGTCGTCGGCGACGCACGAGATGGCGGCTCACGCCACTCGTGCTATGGAACATCACATCGAGCGTCGCCTGCGCACAGTGGCGATGTTCGAGCGCATGGAAACGTAACCCCAGCTCGCATTCGCGGGACCACGAACGGGGCCGTAGCCTTGCCCGGGTATGCCTGCGACCGATCTCGACCAAGTTGTCAATCTTTGCAAGAGGCGGGGCTACGTGTTCCCATCCGCAGAGATCTACGGCGGATTTCGCAGCACGTACGACTACGGGCCACTCGGCGCCTTGATGTTGCGCAACATCCGCGAGGCCTGGATCCGATCGATGGTGCAGCTTCGCGACGACGTGGTGCTGATCGATGCTGCGGTTCTCGGCCCGCCGCAGGTGTGGGAGGCCAGCGGCCATCTTGCCAACTTCAGCGACCCGCTGGTCGACTGCACCAACTGCAAGACCCGCTGGCGTCTCGACAAGCTCGACGACCCCAACACCTGCCCGAACTGCGGCAAGCAGGGCACGTTCACCGAACCTCGTCAGTTCAACTTGATGTTCAAGACTCATGCCGGCCCAGTCGAAGACGCCGGCGCGGTGGCCTACTTGCGCCCGGAGACGGCGCAGGGCATGTTCATCAACTTCAGCAACGTGCTCAATTCGACCCGCCGCAAGCCACCGTTCGGCATCGCCCAGGTGGGCAAGAGCTTCCGCAACGAGATCACTCCACAGAACTGGATATTCCGCACTCGCGAGTTCGAGCAGATGGAGATGGAGTACTTCGTGCATCCGTCGGAGAGTTCGAAGTGGTACGAGTACTGGTGCGCCGAGCGGATGAACTGGTACCTCGAGCTGGGCATTCCCGCTGAGATGCTGCGCCTGCGGGCCCACGACGCCGACGAACTGTCGCACTATTCCACCGGGACCTCCGATGTCGAGTATCTGTTTCCCTGGGGATGGGACGAGTTGGAAGGCATCGCCCAACGCACCGACTATGACCTCAGGCAACACTCGGACCACTCCGGTGAAAAACTCGACTACTTCGACCAGACGGTTAACGAGCGCTACAAGCCGTATGTGATCGAACCGGCTGTCGGCGTCACCCGCCTGTTCGCCATCTTCCTGCTAGCCGCCTACGACGAGGATGTGGTCAACGACGAGACACGTACTGTGCTCAGACTGCACCCCCGAATTGCGCCTTACAAGGTCGCGGTTCTTCCGCTCTCGAAGAAGGACACCCTGACCCCGTTGGCCCACCAGGTGCACAGGACTTTGAGCGAGCGCTACATGGTCGAGTACGACGAGACCCAGGCAATCGGCCGTCGTTACCGGCGTCAGGACGAGATCGGCACGCCGTTGTGCGTCACCATCGACTTCGACTCCCTTGACGACGGTGCCGCAACGATCCGCGATCGCGACACGACCGAGCAGGTCCGAGTGCCGATCGATTCGCTGCTGGGTGAAATCAGTTCGCGCCTCGGCTTCTAGCAATGTGATGTGGTAGCATCACGATGTATGCGCACCACCCTCGACCTCGATGATGATCTGGTCACCGCCTTGAAGCCGGTCGCCGCGGCCCAAAATCGATCGCTCGGCCGGTTGATCTCCGACCTCGTCCGGGCGTCGATGGATGCCCGGCCCACCGACGGTGTACGCAACGGTTTGCCTGTGTTCCAGGTTCCCCGTGGTGCCGCGGTGTTCGGACCCGACGACGTCGCTCGGGCACTCGACGAGTGATCGCGCTCCTCGACGTCAACACTCTCGTCGCCCTGGCCTGGCCGAATCACGTTCACCACGAATCGGCTCATCGTTGGTTTGCCGCGCATCGAGACGGTTGGGCCACCACCGCCGTCACCGAGACTGGCTTCGTGCGGGTGTGCGCGCACGACATCGTCGTGCGCGAAGCGGTCCGTCCGGTCGATGCCCTTGCGCACCTCAGTCGACTTCGTACCGCGGAACGTCACCATTACTGGATTGACAATGTGGAGTGCGTTCTCGGCGAACACATCCTGCCCACACGTGTGCTCGGTCACCGCCAAGTCGTCGATGCGCACCTCGTGGCTCTGGCGATCGAGTACGACGGCACCGTGGCGACATTCGACAAGGGGATACGCAGCCTTGTCGATCGAGGGCATGAGCAACACGTCACGCTCATCCCATCGTAAGTCGATTCACGGCTTCTAGGCGAGAGGCAGGTAGACCGAGAATCTTCGACGACGACCACGGTTCGTTCGGTCGTGGATTCGCCCACGGCAATCATGGTGGCACGCTGATACCGTGCCGCCGAACATTGCGTCGGAGGAGCCCATGAGCCAGATCGCTGTAGTAGCCAGATTGACGGCCAACGATGGTCAACGCGAGGCGCTCGTCGAAGCACTGCAGCCAGCGCTCGACACAGCCGCAGGTGAGCGGGGCACGATCTACTACATCCTCCACGAAGACCCGGCCGACGAACATGCGCTGTGGGTCTACGAGATGTACGCCGATCAGGGTGCCCTTGACGTGCACAGCTCGAGTGACGGCTACAAGGCGCTCGGCGCGTTGATCCGCCCGTTCCTCGCCCGGCGCCCCGAGTTGACATTGCTGAAGCCGATCGGCGGCAAGGGCAGCTAGCGGTGGCGACATATCTCGACCGCATCCTCGAGCATCACCGTGAGATCGCAAGGTCGGACCATCGATCGATCGAAGCTCTCGCCGCTGAGGCTGCCCACATGCAGCCGACGCGAGGCTTCGGCGCCGCGCTTCGCGGCCAACCGCGGTTGGGCGTGATCGGTGAGATCAAGCGGCGTTCCCCGTCGAAGGGAGATCTCTTCGCCGACCTCGATCCAGCTGTCTTGGCTCGAGCGTACGAGTCAGGCGGGGCAAGCTGCCTCTCGGTGCTCACCGACGGCGCGCACTTCGGCGGCTCGGTCGCCGACCTGCAGGCGGCCCGGTCCGCCTGCTCGCTGCCGGTCCTGCGCAAAGACTTCACCGTCAGCGAGCGCGATGTGCTCGATGCCCGGCTGATCGGTGCCGATTGCGTGTTGCTCATCGCCGCAGCCCTCGACAAGAACGAGTTGCTGACGTTCCACGAACTTGCCATCAGCATCGGTCTCGACGTGCTGGTCGAAATCCACGACGAAGGCGAGTTGCAGGTCGCGATGGCCGTCAATGCCGCGATCATCGGCGTCAACCAACGCGATCTGGTCACGTTTGGCGTCGATCACCAGCGGGCCGTGCGCATGGCTGGGCTGATCCCCTCCGACGTCGTCCGCGTTGCCGAGAGCGGTGTGCGCGGTCAATCCGACGCGCTGAGCTTGCGTCGCGCCGGCTACGACGCCGTGCTCGTCGGCGAGTTACTGGTCACCGCAGCCGACCCCGCTGCGGCGATCGCCGATCTTCGTGTCAGCTAGGGCCGAAATCGATCCCGCCAGATCTCTCCTCCGCCGGGTACGTTTGGCCGGTACGTTCGGCCATTGCCTGGGAAGGGGCCATGTTCGTCAAGATCTGCGGTATCACGAATGAGGACGATGCGCTGCTCGCTGTCGCCATGGGCGCCGACGCCGTCGGGTTCGTGTTTGCTCCATCGCCGCGGCAGATCGCTGCACAGCAGGTCTACAACATCACTCGTCGACTCCCGCCGGAAATCCTGACCGTCGGGGTGTTCCGTGACGAGTTGCCCAGCAGAGTGATCGATACCGTCAATCGCGCCGGGCTGAAGGCGGCACAGCTGCACGGCCACGAGTCGCCGTCGATGGTGGCGGAGGTGGCCGCGCAGATTCGCTGGGTGATCAAGGCGGTTGTCGCAGGATCGACCGACGCCCGCCGAACAAAGGAATTCGGCACCGACTTGATCCTGGTCGACGCGCCCGCACCAGGTTCTGGAAAGCTGTTCGACTGGTCACTGCTCGGCGAGGTGGCCGAGGGTCCTCGGTTGATCCTTGCCGGTGGCCTCGACCCCGACAATGTCGCCACGGCCGTCAGCAAGGTGCGCCCCTGGGGCGTCGACGTGTCGACCGGAGTCGAGAAGTCACCCGGGCGCAAGGATGCGATGAAGGTCAAGGCATTCATCGAACGAGCCCGCGCCGCGGCGCCACAACAGCACCTTGGGCCGGATTCGATGCCCTACGACTGGGATGACGACGAGGAGTAGATGATGTCGCTGATGGCAGAACCATCGGCCACCGGACGCTTCGGCGAATTCGGTGGTCGTTTCGTACCGGAGACGTTGGTGCCGGCGTGTGAGGAACTGGAGGACGCCTTCCGTGAGGCGTGGGCCGATCCCGGGTTTCGTACAGAACTCGGGTATCAGCTGCGGCAGTACGCCGGGCGGCCGTCGATTCTCACCGACTGCGCCAATCTCAGCCAGCGGCTGGGCCTCCGTCTTGTGCTGAAGCGCGAAGATCTCAATCACACCGGCTCGCACAAGATCAACAACGTGCTCGGCCAGGCGCTGCTGGCAAAGCGGATGGGAAAGAAGCGGCTGGTCGCCGAGACCGGTGCCGGCCAGCATGGTGTGGCCAGTGCTACAGCGGCGGCGCTGCTCGGGATGGAGTGCAAGGTGTACATGGGCGCCGTCGATGTCGACCGTCAGGCCCTCAACGTCTTCAGGATGAAGCTGCTTGGTTCCGAGGTCGAATCAGTGCACAGCGGCAGCCGCACGCTGAAGGACGCGGTCAACGAGGCGATGCGCGATTGGGTGGCCTCGGTCGAGACGACGCACTACTGCCTCGGCTCGGTGATGGGTCCGCACCCGTATCCATGGATGGTCCGCGAGTTCCAACGGGTCGTGGGCGACGAGGCCAACCAGCAATGCCGCGACCTGTTCGGCGATGTGCCCGATGTCGTGGTCGCCTGCGTTGGTGGCGGCTCGAATGCGATCGGCATCTTCTCGGGGTTCGTCGACGAGCGCAGCCGCCTGATCGGCGTCGAACCGGCCGGTGGCGCCGCAGTCGGTCGTGGGCAACCCGGGGTGGTGCACGGCATGCGCAGTTATCTGATGCAGGACGAGTACGGTCAGGTGCTGGAGGCCGAGTCGATCTCCGCCGGTCTCGACTATCCCGGCGTCGGCCCGGAGCACAGCTATCTGGCCTCGATAGGGCGCGCCGAGTATCCGAGCGTCACCGATGCCGAGGTCATCGACGCGTTTCAACTGCTCGCCCGTGCCGAGGGCATCATCCCGGCGCTGGAATGCGCCCACGCGCTTGCGTGGATCGTCCGCGAGGCCCCCAACCTGCAGGGGTCCACGGTGTTGATGAACCTGTCGGGCCGCGGCGACAAGGATGTCGCCCAGATGTTGGAGATCTTGTCGAGGTGACCGGAGTGCTGGAAACGGCCCTGCGCGACAAGCGGTCCGCCGGACGCAAGCTACTTGTGCCCTATATCACCGGTGGCCTTGCCGGGTGGCAGGAGGCCGTGCGCGCCGTCGCCGCCGCCGGTGCCGACGCCATCGAGATCGGGCTGCCGTTCTCCGATCCGGTGATGGATGGCCCAGTCATTCAGCAAGCGTCACAGATGGCGCTCGAGGCGGGTGCGACGCCTGTATCGATCCTCGACGAAACCCGCGACCTCGACATCGGCATCCCGTTGTCGGTGATGACGTACTACAACACTGTGCATCACGCCGGCCACGAGCGGTTTGCCCACCAACTCGTCTCGGCAGGGGTGTGTGCCACCCTGGTGCCCGATCTGCCACTGGAAGAATCCGGGCCGTGGTGCGCAGCCGCCGATCAGGCGGGCATCGAGACCGTCATGTTCGCCGCGCCTACTGCGCCTGACGAACGCCTGCCGCGCATCGCTGCCAGGGCGCGCGGATTTCTCTACTCGGTTGGCCTGCTCGGTGTCACCGGTGAACGCGATCAGCTTGCCGCGACCGCAGCGTCGCTCGCCCGCCGATTGAAGGCTATAACCGACGTGCCGGTGCTGATCGGTGTCGGTGTTTCCAACGCAGCGCAGGCTCGCCAGGCTGTACAGGTGGCCGATGGTGTCGTGATGGGCGCCTCGGTGATCAGGCGACTGCTCGACGGCGGCGCCGACGCGGCAGGTGACTTCATCGCCGAGGTTCGGACAGCGATCGATGGATAAGTCGTGCGACCTATGTGAAGCGACTCGGATGACGGAGTGGTTCTACGAGGACGAGATGTGCTGGATTGCTGAATGCGAGCAGTGCTACGTGCCGATGGTGGTGTGGAAACAGCATGATCCCTCACCGCCCGATGAGGTTCGCGACGCAATGATCGAACTGTTGCAGGCGGTCGTGCGATCGTCGTATCGCTTCGACGGCTGCTACATCGACGACCACATGCGATCGATTCCCACCCATTACCACGCTCATGCCCGACCACGCGGCGGCTTTTTCGGTCACGGGATGCGCTGTTGAGGCTGAAAACGAAGAAAGAACCGCCGGAGCGGTTCTTCTTCTTGTGGTTGTCTTCGCTCTAGAGGTCTCGCCTCACGAGCGGATCTAATGTCAGTAGGGGAGGGTGATGGGACGACGCATGGTAATCGAGTCCTTAGGGTTCCGTCGGCTGCGGGGCTCCGCCGAGCAAGATTCAACATATCACCGTCCGTGACGAACATTGCGCGGTGCTTGATAAGAATCCCGATAAATCTTTACCGCACCGTGCGTAGCCGTTTGTGGCGCATCCGATCGTTAGCATCGCGTCATGCTCACTGCCGGTAGATTTGCGCCCGATTTTGTCTTGACGAACCAGACGAACGAGGCAAAGCCCCTGGCCGCACTGCGTGGGCGCAACGTGCTGCTGGAAGCATTTGCCGAATGACTGCCCTGCCGATCCCGGCGGCCGTCCTGCCGCACCGTCCGCCGTTCCTGTTCGTCGACGAACTGGTCGAGCTTGACCCGGGTGTCAGCGCCGTAGGTACGTGGCGGCTGACTGGTGATGAGTGGTTCTTCCCGGGCCACTTTCCAGGCCGACCGACGTTGCCCGGCGTGTTGATGTGCGAGGCCATCGCTCAGGTGGGCGCGATTGCAGTGTTGACCGACCCACGCTTTGCCGGCAAGTTGCCCCTGTTCGGCGGACTCGATGGCGCTCGTTTCCGCCGCCAGGTGGAGCCAGGCGACACTCTGGAGCTTCGCGTCGAGCTACAGCGGATGTCGGCCCGCGCCGGCAAGGGACGCGGCTCGGCGTTGTTGGGCGGAAAGGTGGCGTGCGAATGCGAGCTGATGTTCGTGCTCGTCGACCGCTAGCCATCGTGTGGAGTGCGTCGGGGCACCGGGGTGAGCGTGAAACACTCCACATGGTCGTGTGGAGTGCGTCGGGGCACCGGGGTGGGCGTGAAACACTCCACAGGGTGTTCGGGCGGTCGGCCGCCGGGCGTCAGGCCGGACCGAAGATGATGCTGCCGTTGTGCCCACCGAAGCCGAGGCTGTTCGACATCGACGGGGCGGGGGTCCACGGCCGTGCTGCACCGACGACGAGGTCGATCGTGAACTCGGGATCGATCGAGGTGGTTCCGGCGGTCGGCGGGATCGAACGGTGTTCCATCGCCAGCAGCATGGCTATGGCCTCGAGCGCCCCGGCGGCGCCCAGGGCATGCCCGGTGACGCCCTTCGTCGACGAGACTGCAACGCCGCGTGGACCGAACACCTCGGTAACGGCAGCGGCCTCGGCAGCGTCGTTGAGCGGCGTCGACGTGCCGTGGGCATTGACGTGACCGATATCGCCAGGTTCGAGGCCGGCGTCGTCGAGTGCCATGCGCATGCACACGATTGCACCCAGACCCCCTGGTGACGGCGCGGTGATGTGATACGCATCGGCGTTGCTGGCTGCCCCCAGCACCTCGCCGACGATTGTGGCCCCGCGGGCCTCGGCCATCGACCACTCCTCGAGCATCAGCACGCCGGCACCCTCGCCGAGAACGAACCCGTCGCGGTCGACGTCGAACGGGCGGCTCGAGCCGGAGGTCGAAAGAGCGGTCATGTTGCCGAAACTGGCAACGCCGATCGGACTGCCGGCCGACTCGGAGCCGCCGGTGACCACGGCATCGCACATACCCCAGGAAATGAGGCGCGCCGCGTAGCCGATGGCGTGCGTTGATGCCGCGCATGCTGTGCAGATCGTTTCGTTGGGACCCTGCAGGCCGTAACGCATCGAGATCGCCGAACCCGAGGCGTTGGGCATCATCATCGGAACCAGGAAAGGCGAAACCCGGCGCTCGCCCTTGGTGAGTAGAACCCCGATCTGGCTCTCGGTCGATCGCAGGCCGCCGACGCCGGTGGCGAAGATCGTGCCGAAACGATGCGGCTCGACATTCGGTCGACCGGCGTGCTCGAACGCTTCCGCTGCCGCGGCAACGGCGAACTGCTCGACGCGGTCGGCGCGTCGGGCCTCTTTGGGACTGTCGAAGTAGGGAAGTGGATCCCAATCGGCGATCTCGATGCTTCGCCGTTCGGTGATGCCCGGCCCGTTGAGGCCGTCCCAGAACGCTTTGCCACCGATCCCGCAGGGTGCGACGACGCCGTAGCCGGTGATCGCGACGCGCCGACCGGCACCCTTCATCAGAGCTTGCCGACGACCAGGTCGTAGGCCTGGCCGACAGTTTCGATGCCCTCGAGATCCTCCTCGGGAACCTCGACGCCGAACTCCTCCTCGAGTGCCATGACGAGTTCGACGAGGTCGAGGCTGTCGGCATCGAGATCGTCGCCGAACTTGGCCTCGGGAACGACTTGGTCTTCCGAGACCGAGAGCACTTCGACGGCGCACTTGCGGAAGCGAGCAAACATTGCTTGATCCACGACTATCTCCTTGTGTTCGTGATGTGGACGATGCTAGTGACTGTGCCTGCTTAGTGACCCATACCCAATCCACCATCGACGGGGATGACGGCGCCGGTGATGTAGGCGGCATCGGGGGAGGCCAGGAAGGCGACAACGCCGGCGACTTCGTCGGCCGAAGCCATACGAGCCAGAGGAACGGCTGCGGTGAGTTCGGCCCGCCGCTTATCGCCAAGGGCGGCGGTCATGTCGGTCTCGACTGGCCCGGGGGCGACGACGTTCACGGTGATACTGCGCGAACCCAGTTCTCGAGCCAACGAGCGGGCCAGCCCGACGAGCCCTGCTTTCGAGGCGGCGTAGTTGGCCTGACCTGCGGAACCGAGCAGGGCGACGACCGACGACATCAAGATGATCCGCCCGGCTCGCGCTCGGAGCATCCCTTGTGTGGCCCGTTTGGAGACTCGGTAGGCAGCGGTGAGATTGGCATCGATGACCGAAGCGAAGTCGGTCTCGCTCATCCGCAGTAGCAGCCCGTCTTTGGTGATCCCGGCGTTGGAAACCAACACCTCGACGAGCCCGAACTCGGCTTCGACCGAGGCGAAGGCGGCGTCGACCGATTCGGCCGAGGTGACGTCGCACCTCACGGCGAGCATGTCGTCGGGCGGGGGTGACGAGTTGTACGTGACGGCAACTCGGTCTCCGAGCGCAGTGAAGCGCTGGGCGCAGGCCAATCCGATGCCTCGGGCTCCACCGGTTATCAGCACGACTCTGCTCACGCAGGCCCTCCGGCCGGGGCGCCTCCACCCCAGCGCAGCACAGCGCTTGCCGCGGTCATCCCGCCACCGAAGCCGACGAGCAGGATGAGGTCGCCTTCCTTGACGCGTCCGTTGTCGAGCGCATCGGCGAGCGCCAGCGGCACCGATGCCGACGACGTGTTGCCGGTACGGTCGAGCACGACGGCGGCGCGTTCAATTTCGATCCCCATACGATCGCAGGCCGCCTGGATGATGCGAATGTTGGCTTGATGCGGAACGACCAGGGCGATGTCGTCGGCCGAGATCCCAGCGAGAGTGAGCGACTTGTTGCCAGAGTCGACCATGATTCGCACGGCGCGTCGGAACACCTCCTTGCCCTCCATGTGGATGAACCCACCGACCTCGGCCCACAGCAGCCGGGCCAGCGAGCCGTCGGCATCGATGTCCCAGGCCAGCAATTGACCTGGACCCTCGACGGCTTCGAGGACCACAGCCCCGGAACCGTCGCCGAACAACACGGCGGTGTTGCGATCTTCCCAGTCGGTTATCCGCGACAGCGAGTCGGTGCCGATGAGCAGCACCTTGCGGGCGCCCATGGCGATCATTCCGTGAGCGGTGACGAGTCCGTAGACGAACCCCGAGCATGCTGCGTTGACATCGAATGCGCCGCACCGAATACCCAATTCGTGCTGAACTGCTGCGGCGGTGCCCCATTGTGTGTCGGGTGTCGTAGTGGCCAGCACCAGCCCATCGATCTCACTCAGGTCGACGCCCGACATGTCGAGCGCGGCACGCCCCGCCTCGGTGGACAAGCCGACAGTGGTACCACCAACATGACGTTCACGTATGCCTGACCGCTCGACGATCCACTCGTCGGACGTGTCCATCATTTGCTCGAGATCGCGGTTCGTGAGCACCTTGGGTGGAAGCGCCGTGCCCCAACCGGTGATCACTGCGCCGCGGACTCCGGAAGGTAGTGCTGGCATGTCAGACCGTCCTCAACCAGGCGATGGGCTGTCTCATTGTGACTCGCTCGCCGTCTACGGCGATGTAGCTCTGCAGCACACCGGCGAACGGTGACCGCACTTCGGCGTCGCCGACCTGACCGAGCACGGCGCCGACGTTGAGCTCGGTGCCGTCGGCCAACCCAGCTACCGGCGTGAACACTCCGGCCGCGGGGCTGACGACGAGACGCTCGTTGGCAAAGAGGTGCTCGCCCTCAACCTGGGCGCCGCTGCGGTGTGAACCGGCATTGACCCACTCGAGCAGCTTTTCGAGGTCCTCCGGTGTGGATACCGCGATGGTGCGCTCCGACTCGACGGTGCGTTTGGCCATGCCGGTCAACACGCCGCCGGGGCCGAGTTCGACAAATTCGGTGACCCCGTGTTCTTCCAGGGCCAGCAGGCAGTGCTTCCAGCGGACTGGGCTACTGAGCTGCGCCGACAGCAGGCTCGACCAGTCGGCGCCGGCGTTGTGGGCGAGGGCGTCGACGTTTGATATCACCGGCACTTCGGTGTCACGCGGGTTGGCC
>JANNHY010000101.1:0-5823 GCA_031404635.1 Ilumatobacteraceae bacterium | reverse complement strand
TCGGCGCCACCGGCGAGGACGGCGATGGGAGGCACCGTGGCCGCTCGGCGAGCCGGCCCGATCGCGGCCAGCATGGTGACGCCGACACCGATCACGGCGGCTGCGATCAGGGTGCGAGGTGCGAGAATCAGTGGGTATTCGGAGAGATCGACGCCCATCAATCCGAACAGGGCGTCGATGCCCTTGGCAACGGCGATGCCTCCACCGATCCCACCTACCGAGGCGAGCACGCCAACAGCCAGGGCCTCACCCAGAACCGAACGCCGAATCTGCTTGGGGCTTGCACCGACGGTACGCAGCAACGCGAGCTCGCGGCTGCGCTGACTCATCACGATGGCGAAGGTGTTGTAGATGATGAAGATCGACACGAACAGGGCGACTCCACCGAATCCCAGCAAGATGTTTCCGACGATGTCGATCTCGTCGGTGAACCCGGAGGTCGTCTCGTCGAGCACGGTGTCGTGGTCGACGACCTCGGCCGTCGGCACCGCCGCAGCAACCGCGGCTTGAACGTCGGCGATGTCAGTACCGTCGGCGACCTGTACGGCAACGCTGCCGATGCCGTCGATGCCGAACAGCTCGCTCGCCTGGTCCGTGTTCATCTGCATCAGCACGGCGCCAAGTGTCGAGTTGTCGGTACCGAACGACGACGTTCCCGACAGGGTGAGATCATCCCGGCCATCCGGCACCATGACCTCATACGTGTTTCCGATGACGAAGTCGTGCTTGGCGGCGGAATCGACGTCCATCGTGAACTCACCGATCCGGGGTGGCGCACCATCGATCAGTGTGAATGGGCTCAGCTGTTCGGTATCGATCCAGTTGAACGCCAGCTGTGGCGGGCCGTTGATGGTGATGTTCTCGCCGTTGGCCTTGATCGGGCGAACCGCGTTGTCGGCTGCTTCAATGCTGGCGACGGCGTCGGCGACGCCGTCCACCTTGGCAACGACCGACACCGTGTCGGCGGACAGCGGCGGGGCGTCACCGAAGTCGGCAGCGTTGCGGACCTCGAGATCGACGCCGGCTGTGACTTCTTCGGACACGCGGGTGAAGCTGCTGCGCAGGCCGTCGCCGAGCACGAACGCCGAGACGACGAAGCTGACGGCGAGGATCACGCCGAAGGTGGTGAGGGCGAAACGTACCTTGTTCGCCAAGAGGTTCTTGAAGGTGAGTCGAAACATGACGAGGCTCCTGTCGGTGATGCCGTCGCGGTTCAGTTGCTGAGTCGACGCATGTGGTCGAGCACGGCATCAGGGGTCGGGTTGGTCAGCTGGTCGGTGATTCGACCATCGGCGAGGAAGACCACACGGTCCGCGTAGCTGGCCGCGACCGCGTCATGGGTCACCATGACGATCGTCTGGCCGAGCTCACGCACGGCGTGGCGCATGAACGCCAGGATCTGGGCCCCTGTGGTGCTGTCGAGGTTGCCCGTGGGCTCGTCGGCGAAAATGATCTGTGGTCGGCTGGCCAACGCACGGGCCACGGCGACGCGCTGTTGCTGGCCGCCCGACAGTTCGCTGGGGCGGTGCTTCAGACGGTTGGACAACCCGACGGTGGCGATCACGTTGTCGATCCATTTCCGGTCAGGCTTCTTGCCGCCGAGGTCCATCGGCAGTGTGATGTTCTCGATGGCGGTCAGGGTCGGCACCAGGTTGTACGCCTGGAAGATGAAACCCAGACGATCGCGACGCAATCGGGTGAGCTGCTTCTCGCTGGCGGCGGAGATGTCGATGTCGCCGACGGTGACCGAGCCGGCGGTGAGGCGATCGAGGCCGGCCATGCAGTGCATGAGGGTCGACTTGCCCGAGCCGGAGGGGCCCATGATGGCGGTGAACTGGCCGGCGACGAAATCGATGTCGACGCTGTCGAGGGCGAGGACTTCGGTGTCGCCGCGGCCGTAGATCTTGGTGGCGCCACGGGCAGAAGCCGCGGCGACGGTGTTACCGCGAAGGCTCGGAGGGGCTTGAAGGAGTGTCATGGTCGTTCCTTTCGTCTGGGTCGTCTGGACGCTCTCGACGGTAAAGAACGCCGCCGTGGAAATCGTCCGGCGATGTGGTGATCGCGGATTCGACCGACGGCTGGTCTCGGCGTGGCAGGGGCCGGCCTCCGTCATCACTTCGGTGGATACACCGTCATCACAACGCCGGACGAACGGCTGCGCTCGGCACAGTACAGTCGATCCATGATTCGACGGATGGGCGTCACCCGTCGCTGGGCGCCCGAACCTCGGCTGCTGGTCGATCTGGTCGTCGCCGCCGTGATCGCGGTGCTCTCCGTCGCCGAGGTGGCATCGACATCCGCTGAGGCTTCGCCATGGGAACGGACTGCCGACGGATTCGCGTACGCCCTGGTCATCGCCGCTTCCGTGAGCATGGTGTGGCGACGGCGTACACCGATCGTCGTGCTTGCGATCGTGACCACTGTGCTGGTCACGTTATGGTTACGTGGTCACGGAGCGTTGTTGTCGGTGCTCGGATTGCCCGCGCTGTACGCCGTTGCCGCTCATGGTGAGCACCGCCGGCGGGCCTGGTGGGCTCTCGTGGTCGTCTTCTTCGTCTTGCTGCTGGCGGCGAGCGCGAGCGTGCTCGACCGCCCCGATGGCTTCGCCTACTTGACGGCGCTCAGCATGGCGGCCTTTCTGATCGCAGCCGTTGCAGCGGGGGTGGTCATCCGCAACCGCGAACGCATCTTCGTTGACACCGAACGCCGTGCCGCCGAGGCCGAGGCCGACCGTCTCGCCGAAGCGGAGCGTGCGGTCGTCAGAGAACGCAGCCGAATCGCCCGTGAGATGCACGATGTGGTGGCGCACGGAATGAGCGTCGTTGCGGTGCAAGCGGCGGCTGGACGCGAGATCGTTCACACCAATCCGGACAAAGCCGCCGAGGTGTTCGCCAGAATCGAGGCCGTGGGACGGGAGTCGCTGACGGAGTTGCGTCGAATGATCGGCGTGCTCCGCGACAACGCCGACCACAACGCTTCACTGTCGCCCCAGCCGGGAATCACCGACATCGCTGCCGCTGTCGCCCAATCATCTGCAACTGGGGTGGCAACCGAATTGGTCATCGACGGACGCGAGCGAGCAGTTGCTCCAGGCATCGGGTTGGCTGCCTTCCGGATCGTGCAGGAGGCACTGACGAACGTGCGCAAACACGCTGGCGGCTCGGCCTCGGCCACCGTGCGGATCTCATACGAGACCGACGTCCTGGTGGTCGAGGTGACCGACGATGGGCGTGGTGCGGTCACGACTCTGTCCGGCGTTGGGACGGGCCACGGCCTGATCGGCATGCGCGAGCGGGTCGAGATCTACGGTGGTGAGTTCACATCAGGACCGCGAGCTGGCGGGGGCTACGCCGTGAGCGCGATCCTCCCCATCGTCAACACCGATTCCCGAACAAGTGCCCCAGCCGTGAAGCAGCGAGCGATCGAGGGAACACCATGACCATCAGAGTCGCGATCGTCGATGACCAGGCGCTGATGCGCGACGGCTTCACCATGATCCTCGATGCTCAACCTGATATCGACGTCGTCGGTGATGCAGAAAACGGTCGGCTCGGGGTCGAGCTCTGCCAGCGGACCCGTCCTGACGTCGTGCTGATGGACATCCGAATGCCCGTCTTGGATGGCATCGAAGCCACGCGCCTGATCATGTCGAACGATGACTGCGACACCAAGGTGCTCGTGCTCACCACCTTCGATCTCGACGAATACGTATACGCCGCCATGCGCGCCGGGGCCAGCGGTTACCTGCTGAAAGACACGCCGGCCAAGGAGCTCGTCGCCGCGGTCCGCGTCATCGCCCAGGGTGATGCGCTGCTGGCACCGTCGGTCACCAAACGACTGATCGAGGAGTTCGCCCGCCAGCCCGAACCCGACTCGGTCACCGCAGTTCTTCCCGATGACCTCACCGAACGCGAACGCGAAGCACTCGAGCTGTTGGCCCACGGTCTCAGCAACCGCGAGATTGCCGCCGAAATGTACATCGGCGAGGCCACTGCCAAGACCCACGTCAGCCGGCTACTCACCAAGCTCGGGGTCCGCGACCGAGTTCAGGCCGTCGTACTCGCCTACGAAACCGGCGTAGTCCGCGCGGGCGCTCCAGCGAAACGAAACGACCCGTCGAAGAATGATCGACATGGCCGCAGTGCCCCGGGATGACGCGGCTCGAACCAACGAGGAGCTCGTCGGCCGTGGTGCGGAGATCGAGGCCCTCAACACGTTCGTCGAATCCCTCGACAGCGGTCCGGCGATGTTGGTGCTCGAGGGTGAGCCCGGCCTCGGCAAGACGACGCTCTGGCGGGAGGGTCTCCGGGCGGCGGAAGTGCGCTCGTTCCAGGTCCTCGAGTGTCGACCGGTGGAGGCGGAGGCGCAGCTGGCGTTCACCGCGCTCTCGGATCTGCTCATCGACGTGCCAGAGGTCGTGTTCGACGAGCTGCCCGCGCCCCAGCGGCGAGCGTTGGAGGTGGCATTACTGCGGGCGGAGCCGGAGGACGATGAGCTGGTTCCGCGTGCGGTCGCTCTGGGATTTCTCGGCGTACTCGCCGCGCTCGCACGCACTCGCCCGGTCGTCGTCGGGATCGACGATGTCCACTGGCTGGACCACGCCTCGCAACGTGTTCTGGCCTTTGCCGCTCGCCGCCTGCGTAACGAGCGGATCGGGCTACTGCTTGCTCGCCGGATTGATACCGGCTCGGCGTTCCCGGGTGACGCCGAGGGCGACGGACGCGTGCCGGTCACCCTGCTGCGACTGTCTGCGCTCAACACCAAGGAGCTCGAGAGCCTGCTTCGCCGCCGCCTCGGCGGGCGGCTGCAACGGCGGTCGATGGCTCGACTCCACCACAGCTCCGGTGGCAATCCGTTGCTTGCGCTACAACTCGGCAGGGCGATACTGCAGGGCGACGTCGTCGATGAGGACGGCCTCGGCCTGCTGATCCCGGCGACGCTTCAGCAGGTTGTCGGCGACCAGTTGCTGGGGCTCAGCCC
Source organism: Ilumatobacteraceae bacterium (assembly GCA_031404635.1). GTDB lineage: Bacteria > Actinomycetota > Acidimicrobiia > Acidimicrobiales > Ilumatobacteraceae > JAENVT01. The sequence goes on along the minus strand of JANNHY010000101.1, from coordinate 843 downwards.
GGCAGCCCTCGACGTCGTTCAGGCCGCCGCGGCGGTGGCCCGCCCGACAACGGCGCTCATCGAGTCTGTCGTGGCGACCGGCAGCGCCCGCGAAGGCCTCGCCGCGGCCGGCGCGGCCGGCGTGCTGTTGGTCGACCGAGACCGTGTCGGATTCACGCACCCGCTGCTCGCCACTGCGGCGTACTCGCAGATGACGGCATCCGACAGGCGGCGCCTCCACGCCCGCCTTGCCGAGGTCGTGGATGATGTCGAGGAGCGCGGGCGGCACCTCGCGGCCGCCGCTGAGCGCCCCGGCGAGGAGGTCGCCGCCGCACTCGACGCCGCTGCGCTGCGAGCCAGGGTTCGTTACGCGCCGGATGCAGCAGCCGAGCTGTGGGCAGCAGCGGCGCGTCTCACTCCCGAGGACCAAGCGCCTATGGCGTGGGAGCGGCGACTGCACGTCGCTGATTGCCTGTTCGAGGCCGGCGAGGTGGAGCGCGCCCGCGTCGTGTTCGAGGACATCTCCCGCTCCGCGTCTCCCGGACAGACGCGGTCTCGATCGCTGGTTCGGCTGGGCTGGGTCGTTGCCCACATCGAGGGGTTCGAGGCGGGCGCGGGCGCGTTCCAGCAGGCGCTCGCCGAACTGGGCGACGATGTCGCAGCAGAGGTCGAAATCGAGGAGGGTCTCGCCTGGTGTCTGCACTCGTCATCCGGTCTGGCCGCGGCAGAGCCCCATGCTCGCCGGGCGCTCGCCCTGGCCGAGAGGTCGGGCGATCCGAAGCTTGTCGCCGGAGCGTTGACAAACCTCGAGTTCCTCGGATCGCTCGCCGGGCGCGGTCTCGCCGTCGAGGTCGTCGGGCGGGT
>JANNHY010000100.1:0-6287 GCA_031404635.1 Ilumatobacteraceae bacterium | reverse complement strand
GGCGGTTGCTGTGGCCCTGGGTGCCGACATGGCCTTCATCGGCCGCCCGTACGTCTACGCCGTCGCCGCCGGCGGTCAGCGTGGTGTCGAGCATGTCATCACGCTGCTGGCCGACCAGTTGCGCTCGGCGATGCAGTTGAGCGGCGTCACCACACTCGCCGACCTGCGCCGGCAGGGAGGAGAGTTGGTCACCGAACCGGGTTGATCAGGCGCGTCGCGGAAGGCTTTAGCGAACCGGATGTGTGGCACGGGCAGCAAGCATCCGCCAGCCGACGAGGAGTACGCCGGTCACCGCGGTGGCGACGATGATGAAAGGAAGGGCTGTGCCGCGGTCGAACACGACATTGCGCAGCACCATTCCGAGGCCAACGGTGACCGGCCAGATGATGAACGCTGCCTCGACCTGCATCGGGCGGGCCCAGGCCCGGGCAGTGATCCACCCAACGAGGAGGGCGATCAGGAACGGGGCGGCGACCGTGGCGATGCCGTCGACTGCGGTGCCCTCCTCGTGATTGCGGCGGCCGATGGCGACGAACACGATGATGGCGGCGATGTCGGCCAGCGCGGCGAGTACGGCGCGACGACTCATGTTTGCCCCACGAAGCCGCCGAGCTGTCCTCGAAAGAACAACAATGGCGCAGGTTGGGATTGGGGGTCGGCGTGGTCCATGTCTTCGATCAGACCCATGACGAAGTAGTGGTCACCGGCTGCGACCACCTCGGCAGTGGTGCAATCCATCCAGGCAATGGCTCCATCGAGGATCGGCGAGCCGGTTACCGGCGCCGGCGCCCAGGTCACGCCTTCGAATGGCTCGGCGATGCTGCTCTTGGCGAATTGCCAGCACAGATCGCCGTGATCGATGCCGAGCACGTTGACGCAGAACGTGCCCGCCGGGGCCATCCGCAGCCATCGTTCGGACGTGGTCATCGGTAGAAACCCGATCAGTGGCGGGTCGAGCGACACCGACGTGAACGAACCGATGGTGAAGCCCACCGGCTCGCCGTCAACCATCGCTGTGACAACCGTGACGCCGGTGGGGAAGTGGCCGAGCACGAGGCGATACTTGATTGGGTCGATCGGCATCGGGGCCGACTGTACTTCCGGCTCTGTGTGCGTTGACAGCCGTGGCAAGGTGTGCGGATGATCGACAAGGCTGCCCTGCGCAAGCGCATGCTGATGGTCCGCGACATGGTCGACGACCATTTGATGCGCAGCGTGCAGTTGTGGGCCAGGGTGGCCGAGTTGGAGGCATATCAGCGGGCGGGCAACGTGATGGCGTTCGTGGCGTTCAAGGGCGAGCCCGACACCGATCCGCTGTTCGCCAGGTTGGCCGTCGACGGCAAGCGCCTGCTGCTGCCCCGCGTCGAGGCGTCGGGGATCGTCGCGGTCGACGGCCGCGCGCCGCTGGTCGTCAGCAAGTTCGGCGTTCACGAGCCGGCAGGACCGGAGGTCGACGTCGACGAGATCGATCTGGTGATCGTGCCGGGTTTGGCGTTCACGGCGGCCGGTGATCGCCTGGGGTACGGCGGTGGTCACTACGACCGGTTGCTCCTTACCGTCTCGGCGGCCTCGGTCGGGGTGTGCTTTGAAGACCAACTGGTCGACGAATTGCCGCTGGCGGCGCACGATGTGCGCGTGGGTACGGTGATCTCGGCATGACCTCTTTCACGATCGAGGCTTCGGTCCGGGCTCAGTCGTCTTCGTAGTACTCGCGGCCGAGGTGAGTTATCTGCTCCTCGCCCATGATCCAGCGCAGCGTGTTCTTCAGCTTGGTGAGCTGGATGAACAGGTCATGCTCGGCATAGAGCCCGGGGGCCACCATCGGCGCTTTGTAGTAGAAGCTCAGCCATTCCTGGATGCCGAACAAGCCGGCACGTTGGGCAAGATCGCTGAACAGCACCAGGTCGAGCGCCAGCGGCGCGGCAAGAATCGAGTCGCGACACAGGAAGTCGATCTTCAACTGCATCGGATAACCGAGCCAGCCGAAGATGTCGATGTTGTCCCAGCCCTCCTTGTTGTCGCCACGCGGCGGGTAGTAGTTGATCCGCACCTTGTGGTACACGTTGCCGTACAGGGCCGGAAAGCGTTCGGGGTCGAGGATGTGTTCGAGCACGCCGAGCTTCGACTCCTCTTTGGTCTTGAAGTTGTCCGGGTCGTCGAGCACCTCGCCGTCGCGGTTGCCGAGGATGTTGGTGGAGTACCATCCCGATAGGCCGAGCATGCGGGCCTTGAGCATTGGGCCGATCACGGTCTTGATCAGCGTCTGGCCCGTCTTGAAGTCCTTGCCGCTGATCGGGATTCTGTGCTCAGTAGCCAGTTCGCGCAGGGCAGGGATGTCGACGGTGAGGTTCGGGGCGCCGTTGGCGAACGGCACGCCCTCGAGGATCGCCGCGTAGGCGTAGAGCATCGACGGGGCGATCGTCGGGTCGTTGGCGTCGATCGCCGCCTCGAACGCTTCGAGGCTCGTATGCGCCGGACCGGGCTCGATGAAGATCTCGGTGCTTGCACACCAGATCATCACGACACGCTCGACCTGTTTCTCCTCGCGGAACCGGTTGATGTCTTCGCGGATCGCGTTGAGCATGCTGCGCTTGTTGATCGTGTGCATCGTGTTGTCGGCGTCGATGCGCTTCACATACTGGCGGTCGAACGCTGCCGGCATCGGGCGCACCTCGCGCAGGGCATCGCTGACGGCCTCGATGTGCTTGCCGCCTTCGAGCACGCCCGCCCTGGTCGCGGCGACGTAGGCGTCGTCGGGAAACGGATCCCAAGCGCCGAAGACGATGTCGTCGAGCGTGGCCAGAGGCACAAACGCCTTGATCGGGGGCCGGCGGTCCTCGGTGCGCTTTCCCAGGCGGATCGTGCCCATCTGGGTAAGCGAGCCAACTGGAGTACTCATGCCGCGCTTGACCAGCTCGACGCCGGCAATCAGCGTCGATGACACGGCGCCGAGCCCGACCGTGAGCACACCCAGGCGACCGTCGGCCGGCGCGATGGTAGGGGACGGGGGAGTGGTCATCGCTGATCAGGCTAGGCGTGGAGCTAGAGGCTCGCCACCCGGCACACAGCCGGCGAGCCCGACCCCGTGAGCGATCGGATCGGAATCCGCCGTGCAAGAACCCGGCAGGTCACGCCAGCAGGTCCTTCTGCATCGGTGCGGGAAAGCGCACACTGACCCGTGCATCGCCGATCAGGCCGCGCAATCGTTCGGCTTCGGCGGCGATCGCCTCGTGTCTGGTCTTCGGCACATCGGCGAGCAGTTGGTAGACCACCTCACCGGACTTGCGTTGTGCCCAGCCACCGACGACATGCCCGTCGACCCAGATGGTTGGGCCGCCGTTGCCGTTGCGGTCGAACACCGGGCCCCCGAACGTGGCGAGGTCGTCGAGATACCATGCCCGCTGCTTCCAACCCATCGTCGTCGGATCGAGCCCTGGCAGGAAGGCGATCCACGGTGAGTCGTCGGCGTCGCCATCGACATCGTCGGCCGACACCCATCCGGTTCCCTCGTCGAGGTCGACCTCGACGGCGCCGATTGCGGCGAGTGCCTTTCTTGTCGCACCAGCCGTCCAGCCCGACCACCACTGCACGTCGGCAGCGGTCGCCGGGCCGAACCGGCCAAGGTAGAAGCCGACCAGTTCGGCGGCGGCGACGTCGGCGGCGATGCTGTCGGAGATCCCGCCCGGCAGCCACTTGTCGGCCACCGACCACGTGTACTCGGCGTTGGTCCACGAACCGCTCGGGCGGCCGCGCACGATGGCACCGTCGAACCCGAGGTTCAACAGCAGCCGTGTGTGCGCCCCCTGCGTGGCTGCGTACGACCTGCCGACGGCCAGATGCAGCTTCTCGGTCAGCGCGGGTACCGCCTTGCCCAACTGTCGCGCCGAGGCCGAGCCCATCGACGTCAGCGCGGCGAGCGTGTCGGCTCGGGCCGTCGCAACCCAGGCAGCACCATCGGTGGCGATTTCGCTGTCTTCGACCATCTGCGCCAACCGTTTCCACTCGGTCGTCGCCAATACTGTCGTGCACGATGCGTTCGCCAACCGCGCCATCGCCGGCGTGAACACCCACAACGTGCGCCGCATCGCATGGTGGCGTACGACCGTCCGATCGTCGTAGAGCGCCGTCGAGACCGCCTCGATCGACGGCTGCGTCATGCGGGCAATTGCCGACAGGTAGACGGTCGCCGGATCAGTGGAATGCAGGGCGACAACGGAATCGGCGATTGCGGCAACGTCGTCGGTCCGGGCGGGCGGGGCGAGACGATGGCGCGCCGCCAAACGCGCCCGACGTTGTTGTGCGGTGATTTTTCGTCTCTCGGCCACCGCCCGATTGTCGCGCCCCGAGGTTGCGTGTCAGCGACCGATCGTGGCACACTACGCTCGATGCGTGCCGAAATCGTTTCCATCGTCGTAGTACTCATGTAGACGCACGCCCACATATGCGTGCGTCTTGGCCTCCCAACCGGGGGGCCGTTTGGTTTTTCGGGAAAGAATTCGTACAAGAGGAGAACAAGCGATGAAACTCACCGGGGCTCAGGCCCTGATCAAGAGCCTAGAGATGGAGGGTGTGGAGGTCATGTTCGGCCTCCCCGGTGGGTGCATCCTGCCGGCCTACGACCCGTTGCTCGACTCCTCGATCCGCCACATCCTGGTGCGCCACGAGCAGGGCGCCGGTCACATGGCCGAAGGATATGCTCACGTCACCGGCCGTCCGGGCGTGGCCATGGTCACCAGCGGCCCGGCGGCGACGAACATGGTCACCCCACTGTGCGATGCGTTCATGGACTCCATCCCCATCGTCTGCATCACCGGCCAGGTGCCGACCACGGCCATCGGCAGCGACGCTTTCCAGGAGTGCGACACGGTCGGCATCACCCGCAGTGTGACCAAGCACAACGAATTGGTGATGACGGCGCAGAACCTGCCGATGGCCGTGCGCCAGTCGTTCCTCATCGCCACCACCGGCCGCCCCGGCCCGACGCTGATCGACGTTCCCAAAGACGTCCTGCAGAACTCGATGGAGTGGCACTGGCCGACCGACGCCGAGGTCCATGACAGCCTGCCCGGCTACAAACCGAACACCAAGGGTCACCCGAGGATGATCAAGGAGGCTGCCAAGCTGATCCTCGCCTCGGAGCGCCCGATCCTGTACGTCGGTGGCGGCATCTTGAAGGCTCGGGCGGCCGAGGCGCTGCGCGAACTGGCCGAGATGACCGACATCCATGTCGTCACCACCTTGATGGCCCGAGGCTGTTTCCCCGACGATCACCCGCTGTGCCTCGGCATGCCCGGCATGCATGGCAACGCAACGGCGGTAACGGCCATGCAGCGTAGCGATCTGCTGATCACCCTCGGCGCCCGCTTCGACGACCGCATCACCGGCAAGGTGTCGACGTTCGCTCCCGATGCCAAGATCATCCACGTCGACATCGACCCCGCCGAGCAGGGCAAGGTGCGCCGCCCCGACGTGCCGATCGTCGGCGATTGCCGGTTGGTGATAGAGGAGCTGATCAAGGCGATCCGCGACCTCCGGCAGAGCGGAGCGACGCAGGCTGACATCGGCGCGTGGAAGAGCCGCATCAGCGGTTGGCGCGAGCAATTCCCACTCGCCTACGAAGCGAGCGAGCCCGGCGAAGCGCTGAAGCCGCAGTTCTGCCTCGAACAACTTCGCGACAACGCCCCCGAGGGCACCATCTTGGTCAGTGGCGTCGGCCAGCACCAGATGTGGTCGTCGCAGTATTGGAAGTTCACCGAGCCGTATTCGTGGGTCAACTCCGGCGGGCTCGGCACGATGGGGTTTTGCGTGCCGGCGGCGATCGGCGCCAAGGTCGGCCGCCCCGACCGCACGGTATGGGCCGTCGACGGAGACGGCTGCTTCCAGATGACCGCCCAGGAACTGGTCACGGCCAGCGTCGAGCGCATTCCAATCAAGGTCGCGATTTTGAACAACAGCTACCTCGGCATGGTCCGCCAGTGGCAGGAGATGTTCTACTCCGAACGCTACAGCGAGGTCTACCTGTCGCCCGAGCTGCCCGACTTCGCCAAATGGGCCGAAGCGATGGGTTGCGTGGGCATCCGCGTCGACAGGCCCGAGGAGGTGCAGCCGCCCATCGACAAGGCCAATTCGATCGACGACCGCCCGGTGGTCGTCGACTTCCGTGTCGACGCTCGCGAGAAGGTGTTCCCGATGGTGCCGGCGGGCATGGGCAACGACGATCTGATCCTGCCCGATTCGCAGATGCCCAGGAAGGGTGCGCTCAAGTGACCAATGACATCAATCACCAC
>JANNHY010000099.1:0-8385 GCA_031404635.1 Ilumatobacteraceae bacterium | reverse complement strand
GATCCCGCCGAGCCGTTCCATTCCTTCCGGCACACCTATCAGCTCGAATCGGTCGACCGTACGGCGCACCAGCGCGGCGTCGAACGTTCCGCCGCCGAAGTCGTACACCGCGACGATCTCGCCGGTGTCGATTCGGGCTTGTCGTGAATAGGCGATCGCCGCCGCCTCTGGTTCGGTGACCAGCATCACTCGCTCGGCGGGCAACCCAGCCTCGGCCGCCGCTTGGCGAAGTAGACCGGTCTTGTAGTCGGAATAGTTCGCTGGATGGGTGAGCATCACGATGCTCGGCGCCTCACCCTCCTGCTCGGTTGCGCGCCGAACGACGTCACGGAGTTGGTGCGCCATCAACGATTCGACCGTGTGCGCTGCGTCGCCGATGACGATCGGCACCGGGTCGCCGAGTCGGCGTTTGAACTCGCGTGCGGCCCGGGTCGGTTCGGTCGCGGCGCGCCGCTCGGCGGCGTCGCCGACGAGCACCTCACCGTCGTCGCGGATCAACACGACCGACGGGGCCTGAGCCGCGTCGGTGCCGAGCGGAAGTGGTTCCGCGGTCGTGCCCCGTGCGACGGCGGCGGCGGTGTAGGTCGTGCCGAGGTCGACACCCAATGAGTAAGCGCTCATGCCGCCCGGATCATCACGATCGGCCCCGGGTTGCCATCGACGTTGACGGTCATCGTGTCGCCCTCGCACACGTAGGTTCCCGCCCCGCTGAACGCCGATCTGGTGTCGGACTGCGGTGGAATGGGCACGTTCACACCCCCTGCGCTGGCGGTCATCGTCACGGTGGTGTTGACGGCGGTATCGACGAACGTGAACGATCCGCCTTCGGCAAAGGTCCCTGACGATGTGTCGCTACCCGTGATCGTCATCGTCATCGTGAAGTCGTCGGCGCTGGCAGTGAAACCCCAGTCCGAGTAGGTGCTCGTCCATACACCGTCCGCGTCGACTTCTACCGCCACGGTTCCGTTGACTGAGTCGAGGGTAACACCATCGCCGCCGGCGACGGCGAGCCACATCGCTGCGAACGAGTCGTTGTCCATCGTCCAATTGCCCAGCGTGCATGCAGCCAGTGCAGAGATCGCCGGCGCCGTCGAGGCAGGCGACGTGGATGCAGGCGATGTGGATGCGACAACTGCCAGTTCAGTACCGGTGGGCGTGGCGGAAGAGCCGGTGACTGCATCACTAGCCTCGACAACCACCGTTGTTGCCGGGGCGGCCGCGGGATCGTCTCCCCCGGCGGCAATTACGCCGACGACAGCGATGAGACCGACGGCCACGATCGACCCAGCAATTATCGGTATGCGGTACGAGCGCTTGGTTGCTTCGACCGCCGTCTTCTTGACCCCCGTCCCGAGCGGCGTGCCGGTCGGACCGGCGGGAGTCGAAAGCGGCGTACCGGTCGGACCGGCGGGAGTCGAAAGCGGCGTACCACTCGGACCAGCAGGAGTCGAAAGCGGCGTACCACTCGGACCAGCAGGAGTCGAAAGCGGCGCACCTACAGGGCCGGCAGGGGCCGACAACGGTGACCCGACCGGGCCCAGCCCGGCAACGGACGCCGGTCCGGCGGCGACCGCCTCGCCTCCGAGCACTGCCGCTCCCAGAATCCCGCCGCCCACAGCAGCGGCCCCGGCCCCCGCGGCGGCAGCGAGCGTGCCACCCGAGAGGCCCGCTGACTCGGGCCCGGGCAGATCCGGGTGACGTTCCCATCCGATCGCCGCGGCGCCGGCGGCGGCAGGCGCGCCGCCACTGCCAGCCGCGGCCGTGTGACCCAACGCCTCGGTTCGAGACAGCAGTGTCAGCTCGGCGAGCGGGATTCCGGCAAGCCGGCCGGCCTCTGACCACAGGCCGCGGCGGTAGTCGTCGAGATCGTCGTCGTGCACCAGTACCACCGCACCGGGGTCTGACCCCAGCTTCGCTCGAGCGTCGCTCACGATCGATGACACGAGATGGCCAATCAGCGACTCCACGCCGTACGGCGTGCCCCCGATCATCATCGGCTCGGCGTCACCCAGGCGTCGGGCGAAATCGGTGGTGACATGATCGACGCCGGCCGGATCGGCGGCGGCAACCTGTGATCCGGCGCGCAGGTCGCCATCGATCAACGCCACCACGGAGTCGACGGTTCCGCTCGCCAACGGGGAGGCGACACCTCGTTCCCGACCGAACGCCACCCAGTTGGAAGAACGCCCGCCGACATCGATTCCAAGTCTGTATGTCATGGCACAACCCGCCTTTCGTCAGCCCCATCTAACCATCGGCGACTTGCCAACCCTCCGATTCCACCCAACTCACATCTGCCGGATCATTCGTGCCTCGTCAGGCCTTCGAGCCCGAAGCCGGCCACAGCCATTGGCATCCTCGAGCTGTTCCTACCGATAACCCAAGCGCGGGCGGCCCGATGCGGGGACCAATTGCCCTGGCCAGGGCGACTCGACCTCCGTAGCGTCGACGAGGACCCAGGAGGCGCAATGGATTTCGAGTTGTCCGAAAAGATGTCGACCATGCTGGCGATGATCCGCGAGTTCATGGACCGCGAGGTGATCCCGCTGGAAGGCGAGTTGCTGCACGGCGACCCGGCGACGCTGGAAGCCGGCGTGAAGGCCGCCCAGGCGAAGGTCAAGCAGATGGGTTTGTGGGCACCGAACCACCCGATCGAGTTCGGCGGCCTCGGCCTGTCGATGGTCGATCACGGGTTGTTCGCCGAAGCAGTCGGGCGCAGCCCGCTGGGCATGACCGTGTTCGGCACCCAGGCGCCCGACGCCGGCAACATCGAGATACTCCACAAATACGCCACCGACGAACAGCGCGAGCGCTTCCTGCGCCCCCTCGTCGCCGGCGAGATCCGCAGTTGCTTCTCGATGACCGAACCCGAGACCGCTGGCTCGAACCCCGTCCTGCTGGCCACGACTGCGGTCACCGACGGTGACGACTACGTCATCAACGGCCAGAAGTGGTTCACCTCATCGGCCGACGGCGCCGAGTTCGCGATCGTCATGGCGGTCACCAACCCCGCTGCACCCCCGCACCAACGAGCCAGCATGATCATCGTCCCCACCGACACCCCCGGCTTCAACTTGGTACGCAACGTCAGCGTCATGGGCCACTCCGGGTCGGGTCACGCCAGCCACGCCGAGGTGCTCTACCAGACCTGCAGGGTGCCTCGCACAAACCTGCTCGGGCCAGAAGGCAGCGGTTTCCTCATCGCCCAAGACCGCCTCGGGCCCGGCCGCATCCACCACTGCATGCGCTGGCTCGGCATCGCAGCACGCGCCTTCGACATGATGTGCACTCGCGCCAACCAGCGGGTGATCGACGCCGATGGCGGCACCCTTGCCGGCAAGCAGGTCATCCAACACTGGGCTGCGGAACTCGAAGCCGAGATCCGCGGCGTACGACTGCAAACTCTGCACGCTGCATGGATGATCGACCGCCACGGGGCGAGTGCAGCCCGCGACGAGATCTCGGCCATCAAGTTCGAGGTCGCCAACACCATGCTCAAAGCCGTCGATACTGCGATCCAAGTGCACGGTGCGCTCGGCGTCACCGACGACACGATCCTGGCCTACTGGTACCGCAACGAACGCGCCGCCCGCATCTACGACGGCGCCGACGAAGTACACAAGACCAGCCTCGGGCGCCGCATCCTGCGTCGATACGCGTTGGCCGGTTGATCCGCCCCAAAGGGAGGGCGTTGGCGCCAGTACCAGTCCTGAAAGGCTTTGAGCTCGCCTCGCTTGGCCCGGCTTCTTATCGTGGCCGGGAACCAGGCCAGCTCGCGGCCGGCACCGAGGGGCAGTCGCGCTGCCCGGCAGCGGATCCCCCGCAAGCCGGCCTCGTGCACGCGGACGCCGACTGGTTGACAGACGTCATGGGAAACGACGGCACCGTGACTGTCGAGCGGATACGTGGCCGGGAGACCGAGCGCGGTGACACCGGTGGGGCTGTGCGCATCGGCGACCTCCTGGTGGCGAGGCAACCAAGCGCCGACTAGGACCGGAGCCGTGTCGGAGCGTAGATCCTCAAGTTCATACGGCCACGCAGCCACGAACAGCTGCATGTTCGCTCGTGCCGTTGTCAGGTCCTCGTTGAGGTACAGGGTCGGAAAACTGTTCGGCGGGTTCCAGCGGCCACCGCTGCGTTGCGCGAAGCCCGGGTCGAGCGGGTCACGCCAGTCGGCGCCGGCGATCCGCCACCACTGGTGGCCGTCGACGAGCAGTTCGGTCAGCACGTCACAACATCGCCCGCTCGAACTCGAACATCTCCCGGCAGGCAACCAGCACCGCGCCGAAGTCGCCGGCAGTTGCCAACTCGAGCAGGGAGCGGCCACCGAGCGCAGGCGCCGGGCGACGCACGACGGCGGCGATTCGGTCACGCTTGATGTGCCGCTCGAGCTGGTCGGTGGCTGCGGCAAGTTCGGCGACGGCAGTCGCCCGTTCGGCAGGAACACCGATCATCAGCCACTTGGCCACCGCCTGGCGGCTGACCCCGAACATTGCTGCAACGTGGGCGTGCGACAAGGCCCAACGTTCGATCACGCGGCTGAGCGGGGACGTTCGGCGCCTCCGGTCCAATTCATCAGCGACCTTATCCGGATCGAGGCCCTGATGGGTGGCGAACAGCTCGGCGACTGCTGTGCGCGCCGCCATATCGGAGGCCTGCCGTTTCCGAACCCTGGCTGCCATGTCGCACCTCCAGCGCCGATCATACCGCAACCTATTGACAACGCAACCGTTTGACAACCTTGTAGCACCGTTGGGCCGAGGCGTGGTCAGGGAGCGTTACCTGATGCCACCGAGAGCAGCGCCAGCGAGTGAATCTGGACGTCGGCGGGCGTGAGCACGTCGGGCAACTCGACCAGGATCGAGCTGCTGCCGAGCACGTCGTCGATCGGGCACCACATGAATCCGGCGGCGCAGTCGCCACTGCGCTTCAGCGTCCCGAGCCCCGTCAGCGCCTGGTACTGCCTCGCCGGCGTCATCGATGCGCCCGAACCGCCGACCCAGCCGTAGTTCTGGTGGAACCAGACCGTCAACGACGGCCGGGTGGCAACAGCGAAGTCGTAGACGGCCTGCTGCTCGAGCTGGCTCGGCGCCCGCCGGTTCGGGTCGGCGCCATTGGCCAGGAAGCGGGTGTCGAGGACGAGGCCATCGGGATTCATCGTGGGGACGACCCACAGCGTGATCCCTTCGAGCAGCAACAGCGACAGCGACCGCGCTCGCAACAGGACCCGGAGGCCGCCCTCCTCGTCGCCGTGGGTCTGACCGACGACGAGTACGGTCGTGGGCCCGTCGCCATAGCGCATGGCCATGATCGGCCGCCCCTGCGCTGACGTGCCGATCTGGCGCGCCTCGCTCGCTCGGGCCGCGGGCGTGGTGTCGGTGGCGATGCCCAGGTACTCGAGCAAGTCATCGTCGGGCACTCCAGTCAATGGGAGCCCGGCGTCGAGCTGCACGACGGCCGTCGCCCGCTGAATACTGCGCTGGCGATCATCATTCGACCCGCTGGTGACGTCAAAGCCCAGCTTGTCGAGCATGCCGGTCAGGCAGGTCCGGGTAGTCCCAGTGACGCAGTCGAGGTCCTCGGGCACGGGACGGGGACCGCCACGGCGACCGTTGATGGGATTGGTCACATCATCCAACGAGGCCTCGTTCGTCGGCACGATGACATCCGGGGGCACCGACGTCATCGAGATGTCGGCGAGCAGATCGCGATCCACGACCGGCGTCACCGTCGATGTCGTCGTCGGCGACGGCGTGTCGCCGACGGTCGGCATCGTCGAGAGAGCAGTGGTGGCGACCGGGGTTGGCGCATCTGTGGAAGCAACAGATGACGCTGTGGAGACTGCCGCGCCCGAGGTCGGCGTCACCGCCGGCGCCGTGGCGTTGGAGGCGCACGAGGCGCTCAGGAGTGCCAAGGCAACGAGGCACCGCACCACGACCTGCAACGACTGCGACCTCACTGCTCGCTCACCACCGGGGCACGGTACTGCCCCAAGCTGTCATGTCGTCGGCGCCGATCGGCGCCGATCCCAGCACACGGCATCGGTCGTCAATCTGAGGGGTGGCGCCCGATGCGGCAACCGGGGCCTTAGGGCGATTGTGAGGTCACCACCGACGAACGGAGCCACACGTGAACACGCTCACGATTATCACCACACTCGACTCGATCCGTGTTGCCGACGCCGTCGACGCCGCCGGCTACGACAGCGAGTGGTCGGTATGAGCGCCGCCACCCGAATCGCAGTCTTCGGCGCCGTCCTCGCCGCAGCCCTGGCCATCGGCGCCGGCGTGGGGGCCAGGGTCGGCCCCGACGCCATCCAAACCGAAGCGACAACGCCGGCACCGTTGGGCCAAGGGGTCGTTGGCACACGCGACGGCTACCGCCTGGTGCCCGCCTCGCCCGAACTCGCCTCCGACGGCGGCACGTTCCGATTGACGATCGTCGATGACGACGGGAAACCGTCAACCCACTTCACGCCCGTCCACGAACGCGATCTTCACCTCATCGTCGTCAACCGCGAGCTGACCAACTACCACCACGTTCACCCCGAACTGGGCAGCGACGGCACCTGGTCGACCGAGCTCCCGGCGCTGCCGGCCGGGTCGTACCGGGCGATCGCCGACTTCCAAGTCGAAGGCGGTCCCCGGCTCGCCCTCGGCACCGATGTCAGTGTCGCCGGAAGCTACACCCCGACCGCCCTACCCGAACCCGACAGCACCGTCGCAGTCGACGGCTACGACATCGCCATCAACACCGAACCCGGAGACGGCGGCGAAGTCACCGCATCGCTGACCGTCACCCGTGACGGCCACCACGTCGACGACCTCGAGCCGTACCTCGGCGCCAACGGTCACCTCGTGGCGATCCGTGCCGGTGACCTCGCCTACGCCCACGTCCACCCCGTCGACGAGCGCGCCGGCCCACCACTCGATGGCACCGTCATCTTCGACGCGACGCTCGACGCCACCGGACGGTACGGGCTGTTCTTCGACTTCCAGCACAACGGCACCGTCCACACCGCTGCGTTCACCTTCGACCAAGGCACCGTCACCGGCGCCGCCGACATGGAGCACTGATCATGACCACCACCACACCACCAACCCAAACCGCATGCACGGTCGAACTCGCCGTGGGTGGCATGACCTGCGCCTCGTGCGCAGCCAGGATCAGCAAGCGACTCAACAAGATCGACGGGGTCGACGCCAACGTGAACTACGCCACTGAACAGGCCACCGTCTCCAACTCTGGCAACACGACCACCGAGGATCTGATCGCCGCGATCGAATCGATCGGCTACAAGGCCACACCCGTCTCGAACGACACCGCTGACCCGGAACCGGCAGACAACGACAGTGACACGACAGCAGCGGAGCGTGTCCCATCGGCGTTGCGACATCGCCTGATCGGCTCAACGATCCTCGGCATCCCAGTCCTCGCCCTGTCGATGATCAAGCCGTTGCAGTTCACCAACTGGCAATGGCTCGTCCTGGCAATGGCCGCACCCATCGTGATCTGGGGCGCGTTCCCGTTCCATCGAGCAGCGTGGCTCAACGCCCGCCACGGCGCCGCCACGATGGACACCCTGATCTCGGTCGGCACCCTCGCCGCATTCGGATGGAGCGTGTTCGCCCTGTTCTTCGGCGAAGCCGGCACACCCGGAATGAAGATGGGCTTCACCCTCGGCCTCGCCCGAGGCGCCGGTCGCGACGAGCTGTACCTCGAAGTCGCCGCCACCGTCATCGTGTTCCTGCTCGCCGGGCGCACGTTCGAGGCCAAAGCGAAACGCCGGTCAGGTGCCGCGCTGCGCGCCCTGTTGAACCTGGGAGCGAAGGACGTGTCGGTGCTCCGCGACGGTGTCGAGGTACGGGTCCCCGTCGGCGAGCTCGTCGTCGGTGACCGTTTCGTCGTCCGACCCGGCGAGAAGATCGCCACCGACGGCACCATCGAAGAGGGATCGTCAGCCATCGACGCGTCGATGCTCACCGGCGAATCCGTGCCCGTCGAAGTCGCCCCCGGCGACAATGTCGCCGGCGCAACCGTCAATGCCGGTGGCCGACTCGTGGTCGTGGCGACCCGGGTCGGTGCAGACACCGCCCTCGCCCAAATCGCCCGGCTCGTCACCCAGGCCCAAAACGGCAAGGCACCCTTTCAACGCCTCGCCGACCGTGTCTCGGCGGTGTTCGTGCCGGTCGTGATCACCGTTGCGGTCGCCACGCTCGGCTTCTGGCTCGGCGTCGGCGAAACCCCGGCGACCGCATTCACCGCCGCCGTCGCTGTGCTGATCATCGCCTGCCCGTGTGCTCTCGGGCTCGCCACCCCCACCGCGCTGTTGGTCGGCACCGGCCGCAGCGCACAACTCGGGATCCTGATCAAGGGTCCGGAAGT
>JANNHY010000098.1:0-1539 GCA_031404635.1 Ilumatobacteraceae bacterium | reverse complement strand
AACGAGGTGTTCGTAAACCTCGTCGGTGATCACGATCAAGTCGCGTTCGATGGCCAGGTCGGCGATCAGTTGCGACTGCTCGGCGGTGAGCACATGGCCTGTCGGGTTGTGCGGGCTGTTGATCAACAGCAGCCTGGTCTTCGGTGTGATCGCGGTGCGGAACTCGTCGAAATCGAAGCCGTAGGTCGGCGGTCGAAGTGTGACTGGTTTGGCCACCGCACCGGCCAAGGCGATGCATGCCTGGTAGCTGTCGTACATCGGCTCGAACAGCACGACCTCGTCGCCGGTGTCGAGCAACCCCAGTAACGCTCCGGCCAGCGCCTCGGTCGCCCCGGCGGTGACCAACACCTCGGCGTCGGGGTCGTACTGCAACCCGTAGAACCGTTGCTGATGAGTTGAAATCGCTTCGCGGAGCACGGCCATGCCGGGTCCCGGCGGGTATTGGTTGACGCCGCCGTTGATCGCCGCGATGGCCGCATCGAGCACCTGGCGCGGCCCGTCGGTGTCGGGGAATCCCTGGCCGAGGTTGACACTGCCCGTTGCCACGGCAAGGGCACTCATCTCGGCGAAGATAGTGGTGCCGAAGCCTTGCAGCTTGGCGGTGAGGTAGGGCTGACGCGCTGACGGCACGGCGCCAGCGTAGGCGGTCAGCTGACCGTGATCGTGCCCTGCATCGAGCCGTGGATCTTGCAATGGATCTGGTACGTCCCCGGCGCGGTGATCGTCATCGTCCCAGTGCCACCGCCCGGTACGGCGACGTCGAAGGCACCACCATCGTCGGTCACGGTGTGGTCCCTATCGTCGTTGTTGGCGATGGTGAACGCGGTTCCGGCAACAACTGATGCTGCGGAGAACGTGGAGTTCTCGATCGTCAACCCGACGACCGGTGGGGTCGCAACCGCGCTTGCCGCGTCGGTCGCGGCCGGCGCGACGGCCGCTCCCGCGTCGGTGACCACCGTCGAGATCGTCGAGTCGGCACCGCTATCTGCCACATTGTCGTCGTCGCCGCATGCGGTGGCGACCAGCGCCAGCAGACAGGCACCTCCCAAGGCGAGGCGCAATCTGGTCTGAGTCATGGTTACTCCGTTCTTAGTGTTGAAACTCGCTGAGATGTTGCGGCCCGAACGAATGCGGCAGCAGTGCGTCCAAGGTGAACGTCGCCCGCACTCCGTCGGGCCCTGCGGCATAGATCGGTGTGTCGGCGGAGGCGAACTCGCGGATGCGCTGCCGGCAACCGCCGCAGCAGGTACCGATGGCCTCGCCGTCGCACACCGTGAGGACGGCGACGATCTCCCGCTCACCCGCGGCGACCATGGCCGCGATCGCCCCGGCCTCGGCACACGACCCCTGCGGATAGGCGGCGTTCTCGACGTTGCAACCGGAGAAGACACGTCCGCTGGCGGTGCGTACGGCGGCGCCGACGCGATATTGAGAATACGGGGCATGGGCATTGGCCTGCACGGCCTTGGCCGCAGCCAGCAGTTCGTCAACATCGGCCTCCATCAGCCACTCACAGTAGGCACATCTCCGACGGGTTGT
>JANNHY010000097.1:0-2414 GCA_031404635.1 Ilumatobacteraceae bacterium | reverse complement strand
CAAAGACATCGTCCACATGATCGCATGATCACGCCCCAACCGCAGCGCTAGCAACACCTTCTCGAAGCCTTGTCCTATCTCGGCTCTCCGTTCTGCCTGGCTGGGTGTCGACGAGCGAACGAGTTCGTGGCGGCCGCGAGTGATCGCTCGACCGCGAGCGGGTCGGGCATATGGTGGTTCTGGGTTGTCGGCAGCTCATGCCCAGGGGTGTCGCTGAGAAATCACCACGTCAGGAACATTGCGCTTCAGTGCCGACCGTCGCAAGTGTCACCGGCGGAAGTTGGCATTGGAATGCGAATGAGTTCAGACGAGGACGGAGTCTGACTCCGGCTCCAACGCGGGTGCGTTGTGGCCTTCGACGTGGATGTGCGGCAACACGCGATCGAGCGCTTTCGGCAGCCACCAGTTGCGGTCGCCGAGCAGCGCCATCGTCGCCGGCACCAGCACCATGCGCACCACTGTCGCGTCGACGAGGACGGCGAAAGCCAGACCGAGGCCGAATATCTTCAGCTCGCGGAGGTCGTCGAGCACGAACGCGGAGAAGACGCACACCATGATCAGCGCTGCAGCGGTGATGACCCTGGCGGTGACGGCCAGACCGTCGGCCACCGCGGCGGCGTTGTCGCCCGTTCGATCGAACTCCTCTTTCATGCGGGAGAGCAAGAACACCTCGTAGTCCATCGACAGACCGAACGTTATGGCGAAGAGCATCATCGGTGCCCAGGCTTCGACGGGCCCAGGCTTGCCGATCGCGAACAGGTCTGTCAGCCAGCCCCATTGGAAGATGGCCACGATCACCCCGTAGGCAGCGCCGACCGACAGCATGTTCATGATCACGGCCTTTATTGGCACGAGAATGCTACGGAACACGATCATCAGCAGGAGGAAGCTGAGGATCAGCACCGCACCGATCAGCAGTGGCAGGCGCTTACCAAGATAGTCCGCGAAGTCGACGGTGGCGGCGGTGAACCCGCCGACCTTGACGTCGACACCGGTCGCTGATAGCTCCGCGCTGCGTAGGCGGTGGACGAGGTCGGTGGTGGCCTCGTCCTGCGGTGCGCTCACCGGGAAGGCCTGCCAGAACCACGTGCCGGTGGCCAACCTTTCGCCCGCCGTGGCGAATGCGATGTCCTTGTCGGCTGCGAGAGCGTCGTCGACGAGCTTCGCCGAGTCGGCCGTGACGGCGGGGTCGGTGCTGACCAGGATGAGCGGGCCGGTTACTCCCGGCCCGAACCCAGAGGCCATCAAGTCGAAGGCCCTTCGCGCCGTGTTCGTCTCGGGAAGGTTACCGGTGTCGCCGAACCCGAGGCGGATCGACGTCAAGGGCGCGGCGAGAGCAACCAGCACAAATACGCCCGCAAGCAACGGCGGCCACGGCCGGCGCTGGATGAGCCGGCTCCATCGATACCAGAACTCCTCCTGTCGGGGCTTCGGGTGACGGCGCGGCAGACGTGTGCGCAGTGCCTTACCGAAGGGGAGCGCGCTGACCAGCATGACGACGATCGCAATAACGGCAGCGCCGAGCAGCGCGACGCCGAGAGGGACGCCCGTGAAAATACCGATGAGGGCCAGCACCACGAAGGCCCCGACAGCGATGGCAGCAGCCCTCGAGGTCTGATCGATGCGCTCGCCGGCGAACCCGATCAGGGCCGGCAACAAGGTGATGGCCGCCAGCATCGTGATCAGCACGCTGATTGCCGAAGCCGCCGCCATACCGCGCACGAACGATAAGCCGATGACGAACAGCCCGAGCAGCGAGATCATCACGGTGATGCCGGCGAAGATGACGGCACGTCCGGACGAGTCGACGGCTCGGATGACGGCCGCTTCAAGTTCCATGCCGGCGTGGTAGTGCTCTCGGAACCGGGTGACAATGAAGAGGGCGTAATCAATGCCCACACCCAGGCCGATCATCGCCGCCATCTGCGGGCCGAACTCCGGAATCGTGAAGCCGTTGGAGGCGATTCCCATCACGCCAGCGCCCACGCCGAGACCGAACAGGGCCGTGCCAATCGGCAACCCCATCGCGAGCACGGAGCCAAAGGCGATGAGCAAGATGACGATCGCCGCCAGCACGCCGAGGAGCTCGCTCGTGGGGGGTGCGGACCCGGCGAACAACTGGCCGCCGTACTCGATGCTCAGCTCGCAGCGGACATGCGCCGAGAACGGATCGCACTTGATGACCCGCAATTCCGGTGACACCATGGTCTCACCGAGGTGCTTGATGCGGTTGGCCAGGCTTCTTGTAGCCGCATGGTCGCGATTGGTGAAGGAGATCTAGGCGAACGAAACCGTCCCGTCATGGACGACAGCACATGGCTCGTAGTCTTCGAAGCGCTGGCGAGTTCGCGGTCACCTTGTGAAACTTTGGCGCGCGGGCATGATGTTGTGGGATCTGTCGAGAATACCCGTTC
>JANNHY010000096.1:0-6202 GCA_031404635.1 Ilumatobacteraceae bacterium | reverse complement strand
CAAGGATATCTCCAGCCTGGCCTTCACGACGAACGGGCAAACACTGCTCTCGGCCAGTGACGATGGCTCCATTCGCGTTTGGGATTCTGCGCCACGCCAAAAGAAGAAGTTTGCTCACCCGGTTGCGCCTGACTTGAGCACCGATTGGAGCACCTACGGACCTGCGCTCTGTCTTTCGCCAGATGGCCGCCATCTTCTTACCGTCTATACCAATCAAACCTTCAGCTTGTGGGACACGCTGCGTCTCGCCGAAGGAGAACGCCATCCGCTGCCCTTCACCAATACGACCATCGCCGCCGTGGCTCCGGGCGGTCGACTGGCCGCCTTCGCGAATTGGCGCGGCGAAGTGAGGCTGTGGGATGTCGCGACGAGCCAGGCGCAGTTCTTCGCTCAACCCGTAACGAATCGCATCCACCGGCTGGTCTTCTCGCTGGCTGCATCAACTTGCCGATGATCGGGGCGAAGATCAGCAGCACCAAGCCGAGGATTGCCAAGGGGTTGCCGCCATCGCGATCGCCTTCACGGCGCTCCCGACCGCCATTCCACCACATCATCCGCATACCGATGTTGGTGAGCAAAGCTATCGAGCCGACCAACGTGACAGCCAGCGTCGACACCAAGATGTCGTAGTTGCGCACATGAGACAACTCGTGAGCGATCACGCCCTCCAGTTCAACCCGGTTCAGTTTCTCGAGCAGACCGGTAGTGACGGCGATCGCGGCATGCTTGGGGTTGCGACCGGTGGCGAAGGCATTCGGCGCAGGATCCTCGACGATGTACACACGCGGCTTGGGAAGCCCGGCGGCGATGCACAAACCCTCGACAAGGTTGTGCAACCGCTGGTACTGCTGCGGGTCGGCCGGCTTGGCGCGACTGACCGCGAGGGCGATTGCATCGGCTTTCCAATACGAGAAAAATGCCATCGCACCGGAGAACACCAGTGCCACGATTGTTCCGGTGGCGCCGCCGCCGAAGTAGGCGCCGAACGCCGCGCCAACCAGTGAGAGCAGCACGACGAAGCCGAAAATCAGCAGCGCGCTGCGCCGCTTGTTGGCCTTGATCAGGTCGAACATGAGACGCTCAGGCTCGCAGCGGCGTCTTCACGCTTCAGAACTCGACCTTTGGCACCTGGCGAGCCGCTTCATCGGTCTCGAAGTATTCACGGCGCTGGAACTTCAACGCCTTGGCAAAGAACACCGTGGGAAACGCTTGCAGCTTGTTGTTGTAGCCCAGCACTGAGTCGTTGTAGAATTGCCGGGAGTAGGCCACACGCCCCTCGGTCGCCGTCAGTTCCTCCTGCAAGGCAAGGAAGTTCTGATTGGCTTTGAGGTCGGGATACGCCTCGCTGAGCGCGAATAGCTGACGCAGCGCCCCGGTGATCTGATTGTCGGCCTCTGCCTGCCCGGAGGGCGTGGACGGCGCAGCAATCGCCGCATTGCGGGCGCGCACGACGGCGTCGAGCGTGTCCTTCTCGTGCGCGGCATAGGCCTTGACGGTCTCGACCAGGTTGGGGATCAGGTCGATGCGCCGCTTGAGCTGCACGTCGACCTGCGACCAGGCGTTTTCGATCTGGTTGCGACCACGGATCAAACCGTTGTACGCGACGATGCAGTAAATGACGATGACGGCGACTATCGCCAGCAGGATCCAAGTCATGAGCTCTCCAAGAGTGATGATGCGCCAACCCAGGCGCTAGTCGGCCATCATACGGCGTCGCCACGCCCCCAAGAAGGACTCTCGGGTCGGTGGCCGCTCGCGCCGTGGACGATTCGTCGACAGACGCACGTAGTGCTCGGCGTACCGCTTGGCGAGAGTGGTCATCGAGAAATCCTCCGCTCGCCGCGCCCCGGCGTGCTGCAACCTGGAGCGCAGCCCCGGTTCTGACAGCACCCGCCGAAGTGCGACGGCGAGGGCGCCGACGTCACCGGGTTGCACCATCAACGCGTTGACATCGTCGGTTGCCACGTTGCGGTAGCCATCCAGCCCGCTCGCCACGATCGCAGTGTGGGCGGCCATCGCTTCGATCAACACCACACCGAAAGATTCGCCGTACAGCGACGGCGCGCAGAACACATCGGCACCCCGCAACCTCGCCACTTTGTCGGCATCGGTCAAGCGACCGAGCCAAGCGATCCGCGAGTCGTCGTCGAATTGAGCCCGCAAGCGGGCCGTATCGGGCCCGGTACTGCCGATCCACAGGCGCACATCAGGACCGAGTTGGCCGAGGGCGGCAAGGAGAATATCGAGACCCTTGCGCTCCTCGTGGCGACCGCAGAAGAAGATGGTCGGTCCCGTCGTCGGATGGGCGGGGCCGGAGCCGTATACGTCGAGTTCGACGCCGTTGTAGAGGATCTCGTAGTTGCCACCGATGTAACGACGCACCAACTCGGCCGCCTCCTTCGACACCGCTACTGCGTGGGCGATGTTGTTGGCCGCAGGCTTGATCGACAGCCGGAGGTATTTGTAACTGGCGCTCTCTCCGGCGGCGTGGAACGTCGCCACCACCGGTGCCGGGTGAAGCAGCATCGCCGTCTGAGTCGGGCCGGGAATGAACGGTTCGTGCAGATGCAGCACGTCGAACTGCTCGTCGCCGAGCGCTCGCATCGTGCGGAGTGAGCAAGACGCATCGGGGGCCAAGGGTGCCATCGAGCCGTTGGCCGAGGTCGGCAGACTGTTGCCAAGCGGCGTCACGAACGTCGCCGGCGGAGGACCATCGCACGGGGCGAGCACGCGGACCTCGATGCCCATCTTGCGCAGCTCACGCGACAGGCCCATCACTTGTGCCTGAACGCCACCCGGGACCGACAGGCTGTACGGGCAGATCATCGCCACCCGCAGCAATCTGCCGATCTGTCGAGGCTCGTCTCCCCCGATTCCCGATACGGCCACGGCCTCGAACGCTACCCGACCTCGGCGTTGTACGGTTCCGGACGATGACTTCAACGCTTGCTATGCCTGCACTCGCGCTGATCGGAACGCCGAAGAAGCGCAACGCGATCCTCGAACTCGCCGCCGAAGCGGAACGACGAGGGTTTGCCGGGCTTGCCAGCCCCGGCATCCACGGCAATTTGGCGCTGTGCGGCTCGCTGGCACACGTCACGAAAACGATTCCGTTCTGGACGAGCATCCAGCCGATCTACCACAGCCACCCGGCAGAGGTCGCCATGACAGCCGGACATCTCCACGAGATCAGCGGCGGGCGCTTTCGGTTGGGCCTTGGGGTCAGCCACGAGGCGGCGATGAACCGTCTCGGCATCAATACCGGCAAGCCGCTGCCCGACATGGGCGCATTCGTCGCCAGGATCCGAGCCACGACGCGTGCGTCGGGGGAGCTGCCACCGATCTTCCTGGCGACATTGCGCGACAAGATGCTCGACCTGGCCCTGGCCGAGGTCGACGGCGCCATCTGGGCCAATGCGTCACGACGGCACATGCCCAAGCAGATAGCCAAAGTGGCGGCCGTCGGGCGCGACAATTTCTTCCTGGCCAACATGGTTCCGACGGTGATCGACAGCGACCTCGATGCCGCCAGGGCGATTCACCGGCGAACGTTGATCGGCTATCTCAGCCTCCCGAACTATCGCAACTATTGGAAGCAAGCGGGATACGTAGAGGAAATGACCGTCATCGAGTCAGCGATCGCTGCCGACGATCGAGATCGGCTCCCGTCGCTGATGAGCGACGCGTGGATCGACGATTGCACCATCAGTGGTTCGGCTCACGCCGTTCGCGACCGTCTCGATGAATGGACGTCGCTCGGAGTGCAACCGATCGCGGTCATGTCGTCGACATCCGGCGGTCAGGCAGTGGCAATCGGCGAACTGTTCGCCGCCTACGCGGATTAGTCTCCCGAAAAGGAGTTGTGATGAAAGCGACGGTCGACGCCAGCAGATGCCATGGTCATCAAATGTGCGCAATCGCTTCCCCCGAGGTGTTCGGCAGCGACGAGTACGGCAACGCCGTGGTGTTGCTCGACCCCGTTCCGGCCGCGCTGGTAGCCAAGGCGCGCCGCGCTGAAGCGAACTGCCCCGAGCGGGCCATCACACTCCATGAGGCTGGTTGAGGGCAATGCAAACCGACGACCCTCCCTCGGACTGGATCACCGACTACGACATCTTCGATCCGGGCTTCGTGCGCGACCCCTACCCGAAGATGGAGGGGATCCGCGAATCAGCCTGCCCGATCGCCCACACCGAGCGGTGGGGTGGATCTTGGATGCCGACGCGATACGACGACATCGTCGCCGTTGCCCAAGAGCACGACATCTTCACGTCGCGCAACATAATCGTCGTGCCTCCGCCCACCGGCCTCATCGAAGGGCCGTACGCCGGGGTGGCAGCCCCACCGATCACCTCCGATCCGCCCGAGCACCACTGGCATCGGCGCACCATCTTGCCGACCTTCGCCCCGCAGGCAGTCGCCAAGTACGAAGACACAACGAGGGCGTTGTGCGAACAGCTGATCGACGGCTTCATCGATGCTGGGCAGGCCGACGCCGCTGCCGATTACGCCCAACAGATCCCGGTCCGTGTCATCGCCACCATGCTCGGAGTTCCCCTCGAGATGGCCGACGTGTTCACCTCGTGGGTGCGCGGCGTGCTCGAGATCGGCTTGATGGATCCCAAGGTGCGAGTAGAGAACAGGATGAAGATCCTCGGCTTCTTCCGCGCCCAACTCGATGACCGCAAGGCCAACCCGCGCGACGACGATCTGATCACCGACCTGCTGAACACCACAGTCGAAGGGGTTCAGGTGTCGGAGGACTATGTCATGGGTGTCTGCAACCTGATGTTGGTGGCAGGCATCGACACAACTTGGTCGGCCATCGGCTCGTCACTGTGGCATCTGGCTCAACATCGCGACCACCGCCGTCAGCTTCGCGAGCAGCCGGAAATCTGGCCGATGGCGATCGAGGAGCTGTTGCGTGCGTACTCGCCGGTCACCATGGCTCGCATCGTCGATCGCGACACTGAGTTTCAGGGTTGCCTGATGCGCGCCGGCGATCGAGTACTGATGTCGTTCCCAGCCGCCAACCGCGATCCGCGCCAGTTCGAGAACCCCGACGACATCATCCTCGACCGCGAGCACAATCGACACGTGGCATTCGGGGCCGGCATCCACCGCTGCGCCGGATCCAATCTGGCTCGACTGGAACTCCGTGTCGCCCTGCAGACGTGGATGGAACGGATCCCCGACTTCGAGCTTGTCGACCCCGAGGCGGTCACCTGGGCAGGTGGGCAGGTTCGAGGCCCGCGCCGCTGCCTCGTCCGTTTCTCCTAGCCAGTGATGACCAGTGGGGCCACCATGCCTTGCTCCACGTGACCAACGATGTCGCAGTACAGCTCGTAGGTCCCAGCGGGGAGCACGCCGAGGTCGAGGGTGAGTCCCTCGCCCGGCTCGAGGCTGGCGCTCATCCGGCCGCGTCGGATGCCGACATTGTGGGCGATCCCGCCCTGGTTGACCGCGTCGAGACGCACCGCCCCGGCCGGTGCCGTCAGGTCGCCGACGATGTTGTAGTCACCGAGCACGAGGTTCAAGGTGGATCCGACGAACGCCGGCGGCGGTGTGGCCTTGCCCCCTTTCGACACAACCACGACGACGCCAACCGCGATCACGAGGAGACCGGCGCCGACGGCGGCGATGATCCGGCGCCGGACCTGGGCCCGTCGTTGTTGGTAACGCAGAGCGCGGCGAGACACCTCGACGTCGGTTCGAGACGACCCTGACTTCTTCGTTGCTGTTGCCACCGTGTGCCTCTCGCTGGTCGGACGGATGCTTTCGCGATGAGCAGTATGTCGCTGCCGAGTCAACACCCGTTAGGGCCTAAGGTCACCTCCGCGGAGGGCTCGAGGAGCGAACGCACCCGATGACTTTGATTGTACTGACACGAACGAACGTTCGACTACATTGTCGGGCGTGCCCGCTGGTGCCATGATCCTGCACGCCGACCTCGATGCGTTTTACGCATCCGTCGAGCAGCTCCTCGACCCATCGCTGCGTGGGCGTCCCATCGCCGTCGGAGGCGGCGTGGTGCTGGCCGCGTCGTACGAGGCAAAGCGATTCGGTGTTCAAGGCGGCATGTCGGGATGGAGGGCAAAGCGCCTTTGCCCGGACCTGACATTCGTGCCCGGACACTTCTCGGAGGTGTACGGCCTGATGCGGATGCGGACCGATGATCCACTCGTGATCGCCGCCGCGACGC
>JANNHY010000095.1:0-6291 GCA_031404635.1 Ilumatobacteraceae bacterium | reverse complement strand
CGCCCCCCGCGGCCCCCGCGCCCCGCCCCCCCCCCCCCCCGCGGTGGTTTATAACCCCGCTTTTTGTTTTGGGCCGCGCGGGTCGCCTCACCTCACACCCCGCCACCAGCGGTCGTACCGGACGCAGGGTTAGATGAAGGGTTAGATGAAGGGTTAGATCATCATGTTGAGGTTGTCGACTATTCGCTGACCGAGCACCTCGTCGCCCCCCAAATCGATGCGATCGGCGATGGTCGCCGCCGTTCGGCGGCCGGTCGCCAACACGATGAAGGCCTCGGTATCGACAGTGACGGTCGCCAGGGGTTCGACCGTGGCCGTAACCACGATCGCCGCCCGACCACCGGTGACCTCGCACACCACGTGCCGGCTCACATCGCCGGTGATGTCGACGGTCACGGCGGCCCCTTCGGGCGCGGCGGCCCGTTTACCGACGACTATCGGAATGGTGCGCAGCAGCCGATCGACGGTGTGCTCCGCCGCGGGGCCGCCGAGATGGCCGGGCACGTCGACCGCTCGGCGCATGTCTTGTTCGTGAATCCAGCAGTCGAGCACCCGGATGTTCAAGAAGTCGGCCATCGTTCCCGGCCCCGTCGGCGTGGCCATCTCCATGGCGAAGTAGGCGTCGTCGCCGGCGTGCAGGGTGGTCAGTCGAGCGGCGACGAGTTCGTTCCACTCGGCCAATACCTCGGCGCCGCTGCAACCTCGGCGGGCCTCGACCTCGGCCTCGTTGAACTGGCCGATCGGGTTCCTGACGTGCTGACCGACCTCGGTCGGCATCGCCGCCGCCGGCAGGCCCTGCAGCATTCGTTCCGTGCCGATCATGTGGGCCAAGTTGTCTTGCACGGTCCAACCAACGAGATCGGTCGGCAGCTTCCATTGGCGCTCATCGAGTTGGGCGCCGAGCGCTGAGATCGAATGCCAGGTGGCCGCGAGTTTGTCGATCGTGTCCACAGGAATCATGGTGTCCTCACGGTGCGGGGTTCTCGATGGTCTGCCATTGACGAGCCGTCAGGTACGGCTCGAACTGGTGGGCGATCATCCGCAGGTCGTCCGCAGTCTTCGGGGTCTTGAGCTCGAACAATCCGCCGATCTCCGAATAGGTCGTGCACAGATCCCACAGCCTCAACGCATCCGCACCAGCGGGGGCGGGCACAATCACCGGGCCGAACACGGCACGGCCGGTGGAAAGAACGATGATCGGAACGCCGAACGCGCCGTAGGAGGCCACGGCGTGCTCGTGGTCGGTGCGAACGTCGTCGTGGGTGGTCGGATCGGCCAGGGCGTCGTCCCATGCGGTCGATGGGGCATCGATCGAGTCGAGCAGGTCGAGGGCGATGTCGCGCTCGTAGGGGCGTCGACCATCGACATGCAGCGCCCGTCCGCAGGCCTCGTACCATCGATCGCACAGGTCCATGTCGACGCGCCGCAGCCACGCGGCGACACGCATCGGTGTCCATCCATAGGCGAGTGGCCGTTCCCACGGATGCCGCTTGCCTTCGGGTCGGTTGATCTCCTCCAGCGAGAAGAACCGCCAGGCGATGTCGAGCCCGAGTTGTGATCGGACGTCGCGGATCCACACCGACGTCTGGTAAGCCCATGGACACATCGGGTCGAAGTAGAACTCGATCTCGGTGGGCACGGGCTCATCTTCGCATCGAGTGGTGGCTGCGCTAGCGTCGGGCGTCATGCGCCGGCCGTCGCGTTTCGAGCACACCAGGTTCCTCGGCGACAAGCGCACCCAGTTGGTCTACGACCTCGATACGTGGGAAGAGTCGGCCGTTATCGACGACATCGTCGCCACCGAGACGGGCCTCTGTTTCGGCCCCGACACGCTGGTCGAGGCACGCAACCGAGGCTACGTGTTGGCCAGGCCGGGCTTCACCCGCCGGCAACGCAAACCGAGGGCATAAGCGCCGCAGAGTGAACGGCGAGTTCCGATCCGGCGACCTTGTCCTGGCCCGCTACCTGGCGCGTCCCGCCGGCCGTCATGGGCCGCTGCCCGGTGTGATCCTGTGTCACGGGTTCCCCATCGGGCCGCTCGATGCCCGCCATAGCGCCGGCACGTTCCCCGAGTTGATCGACAGGATGGCCAACGAACTCGGCTGGGTGGCGATGACCTTCACGTTTCGCGGGTGCGGCACCAGCGAGGGCGACTTTTCCCTGCAGGGTTGGGTCGACGATCTGCGCGCCGCGATCGACCATCTCATCGACGAGACCGCACCGACAGGGATCTGGCTGGTCGGCACGAACACCGGGGGATCGGTGGTGACCTGCGTTGCCGCCGACGACCCACGGGTGCGTGGTGCGGCGTTGCTCAGCCCACGCGCCGACTTCGACGACTGGGCGGCGCAGCCGCGGCGATTCCTCGAACATGCCCGCGATATCGGCGCGATCCGCACACCCGGGTTTCCACCGTCGTTCGACGAGTGGGCCAGGGAGTTGCGTCGGTTCCGGCCGGTCGACGCTGCCAGTCGGCTGGCCCCGCGACCATTGCTGGTGATGCACGGCGATGACGACGACAGTGTGCCGACGGTCGACGCCCGACAACTGGCCGAGGCCCACGGCGCAGCAGAACTCCGCCTGATCACGGGTGCCGGCCACCGTTTGCGCCTCGATCCGCGGGCCATCGCCGTGCTGCTCGGCTGGCTCGACCGCCAGCGTCAGGGCGAGGACGGCTCGTCGTAACCGTCGAGGTGTGTGCTGTGCCACTGCCACGCCGAGGCGACGATGTCGTCGAGGCCGTGATCGGGGTGCCAGTCGAGCACCTCGCCTGCCTTCGCGGGGTCGGCGAACACAGCCACCGGGTCGCCGGCGCGACGGGGGGCCAGTTGCCACGGGACCGATCGGCCCGTCAAACGCTCGGTGGCGGAGATCACGTCGATCACGCTGCTGCCGCTACCCGTGCCGACGTTGAGCGCCGTCGACACACCGCCGGCCGCGAGGTAGTCGAGCGCTTTCACATGGGCGTCGGCGAGATCGTCGACGTGGATGTAGTCGCGAATGCAGGTGCCGTCGGCAGTCGGGTAGTCGTTGCCGAAGACCTGCACCGATGCACGCTTGCCGAGCGTGGCCTTCATCACCAGTGGGATGAGGTTGAGCGATTGCCGCCAGTCCTCACCGATGCGGCTGTCGGCACTGGCGCCGGCCGCATTGAAGTAACGCAGGCTTACCGAGCGCAGCCCGTGGCTGACGCCGTACCAGTGCAGGATTCGCTCGGTGATGGCTTTCGACTCGGCGTAGACGCTCTCCGGTTGGATGGGCGCTGCTTCGGTGACCGGTACGACGGCGGGGGTGCCGTACACCGAGCAGGATGACGAGAAGACGATGTCGTGGACTCCGGCGGTCAACATCGCCTCGATGAGTTTGACGGTGCCGGTCACGTTGTTCAGCCAGTAGCGAGACGGCTGCTCCATCGATTCACCGACGCTCTTGTAGGCGGCAAAATGCACGACCTGGGTGACCTCGCGTCGCTTGCACATATCGACGACGAGGTCGAGGTCGGCGATGTTGCCCTCGACCAGTTCGGCTTCGATGACGGCGCTGCGGTGGCCGTATTCCATCGAGTCGAGGACGACGACGTCGTGGCCGAGCGCCGTCAGCCGGCGCACGGTGTGCGAGCCGATGTAGCCAGCGCCGCCGGTGACCAGAATGCTCATCCGATGCCCTCCTCGGTGCGGAACCACTCGATCATCCGGGTCAACCCTTCGTCGAGTTCGATGGTCGGTGTCCACCCGTAGGTGGTGTTGATCAGGCTGATGTCGGGTCGGCGCTGGGCAGGGTCACCCTCGCGCTCCGGCGGCAGTGGCACGGTGATGATCTCGCTGGGTGACTCGGCCAGTGCGACGACCCGCTCGGCGAGGTGACGGATCGTGCACTCAAAGGGGTCGCCGACGTTGACCGGCCCGGTCAGGTGGCCGTCGAGCACGGCGGCCAGCCCGACGATCTCGTCGGCGACGTGACAGAAGCTGCGCGTCTGCGAGCCGTCGCCGTGCAATGTGATCGGCTCACCGCGGATTGCCTGAACGACCAGGGTGTTGACGACCCGACCGTCGTCGGGGCGCATCCGTTCGCCGTAGGTGTTGAAGATCCGGGCGATACGCACGTCGAGGCCGTGCACGCGGTGGTAGGCCATGGTGATCGCTTCGCTGAACCGCTTGGCCTCGTCGTAGCAGCTACGTGGCCCGATCGAGCTGACGTTTCCCCAGTAGCTCTCGGGCTGCGGATGCACCAGCGGGTCGCCATAGACCTCGCTCGTCGATGCCAGGAAGAAGCGGGCGTTATTGGCGACGGCGAGGTCGAGCAGGTTTCGGGTGCCGGTCGAGCCGACCGCAAGGATCTCCAAGGGCATCGTTGCGAAATCGGCCGGTGATGCCGGACTGGCCAGATCGAGAACGGTGTCGAAGGTCGTGTCGAATTCCGGCAGTGGCGCGGTGATGTCGTGTTCGATCAGCGTGAACCGCTGGTGGCCTGCCAGATGGGCGATGTTGATGCGACGGCCGGTGGCGAAGTTGTCGACGATCACAACCTCGTCGCCGCGGTCGAGCAGGAGTTCTGTGAGGTGTGATCCGATGAAGCCGCCGCCGCCGGCGAGAAGGTGTCGCATCACTGAACTGTCGTTCGGGTCGGGGAGCGCATCTCAGCTTCCGGTGTCGTACGTCAGGTGCGTGGCGCCGCCGAACTTGTCGAGTGTCCACACCTCCGAGGTGGTGGTCGATGTGAAGAACATGGCGTCGGTCTGCTCGTTGAGGTCCCAGCCGGTGGTCAGAAAGCCTGCGAGGTCAGCGGTGGCCGTGGTGAAGTCGTTGGCGATGTCGTAGCCGAGACGGGTGCGGCGCGCAGGGGAATCGCCGAGCGATGTGACGCCGTACTCGTAGGCGATGCTCGTCAACACGCCGCCGACGGTGACCGCAATCGCGTCCTGGTTGAGCACGCTGGGTTGCAACGTGGCCGGCAAGTCGGAGAACGTCGGCACGACCTTTTCGAACGCGTAGTCGCTGCGCTTGATGCGGATGATGCCGAGTTGATCGACGACGCTGGCTTCGACCGACCAGCCCGGCGGGTCGCCCTGCACCGTGGTGGGCTGGGCGTCGAAGCCATGGATCGTGACCGTGCCATCGGTTCGGGTGGAGGGCGTGACGGCGTACGTCGGGCTCGGTGCGAGGGTCGCTTCAACACTTGTCAAGGTCGCCTCCGAATCGATCGCCCCAGTGAGGAAGACGGCCGTCGTTGAGCTGATTCCGACGGTGCGTTCGAAGCCGAGCAGCCGTACATCGGGTCCGCTCGGCACGGCCATCGGGGTGATCAACCACGTTTGCAGCGTCGCGTTGGGGTCGCCGGTGAAGCCGTGATGCTGGGTGGCCAGTTCGTCGGCGTCGGCGGGGAACGGTCTGTTGCCTACGGCGATCGGGATCAGTATCGACGGGTCGACCGGCACAACTGTGGTCGGCGGCGGGAGGGTGGAGCTGGTAGGAGGAGGAGCGCTGGCCGGCGGGGTCGTGATCGGGGTCGTCGACGCTGTGGTGACTTCGATCGGCGTCGTCGGTGCTGTCGTTGCCGGCCGGGTGGTGGGCGAGCCGGAGCAGGCGGCGACCAGTGCCGGCCCGGCAAGCCACAGCGATCGTGCCCTTGCCCGAGTCATGATCGCCAATTCTACGGCGTCAGCGACCAATGCCCTGATAATCGAAAGTGGCCCGCCGCCAGTCGTTGCGGTCCAACAGATTGCGGGCATCGACCACCGCCCGACCGGTCATCGCCCCCGCCACTTGGGCGATGTCGAGCCAGCGGAACTCATCCCATTCGGTCAGCACGGCCAGCACGTGTGCGCCATTGCAGGCCGAATAGGCACTCTCAGCGATCGTGATGCCGGCCGGCACTCCTGGCTTCGGGCCTGCGACCGTCGGGTCATAGGCCTGCACCGTGGCGCCCGCGGCGACCAGGCGTTGGATGATCGCCAGCGATGGTGAGTCGCGGAGATCGTCGGTGCGAGCCTTGAACGTCAGACCCCACACGGCGACGGTGACGTTGTTCAAGTCGCCACCGGCGGCGACGCGGATCTTGTCGGCGACGCGGTCGAACTGCTCCTCGTTGACGGCAATCACGCCGTCGAGCAGATCGAAGTGATACCCGGCGTCGCGGGCGATTTTCAATAGCGCCCGAGAATCCTTCGGGAAACAACTACCACCCCATCCCGGCCCGGGTCGCAGGAAGTCTTGGCCGATCCGCTTGTCGGAGCCCATGCCGACGACCACGTCGTTGACGTCGGCGCCGACTCCCTCGCAGATTGCAGCGATG
>JANNHY010000094.1:0-3714 GCA_031404635.1 Ilumatobacteraceae bacterium | reverse complement strand
AACGCCGTTTTTCCCATCACCTTGTCGGCCCCCGGGTCGAGTTCGGGGTCGATCTCGACCCACGCCTCGCGGGCGTTGCGGAAATCCTGCTGGTAACCCTTGCGGTTGCCGCCGCTGGCGATCTGCACATCGACGGCGTCGCGGAACGGGCCGAACAGTCCACTGGCGTACTTGGCCGAGTAGGCGAGGATCGACGTCGAGGTGAACCCGGCCGAATCGAGCGCGGCGCGAATGGCCCCGACCTGGCCGTCCATCATCCCGCTGGGAGCCACCATGTGCGCTCCGGCTGTGGCCTGAGCGACGGCAATGCGGCCGTAGATTGCCAGGGTGGCGTCGTTGTCGACCGATGTCCGTGGATCGTCGGCGGGGCCGTCGAGTACGCCGCAGTGACCATGGTCGGTGTACTCATCGACGCACAGATCGGCTATCAACACCAGCCTGTCGCCGACATCGGCGGCGAGATCGGCCAGGCACAACTGCACAATTCCCTCAGGGTCGAAGGCCTGCGAGCCGATGGAATCTTTGGTGGAAGGCACTCCGAACAAGATCACGGCACCGATGCCGAGCTGGGCCAACTCGTTGACCTCGGCACGCAAACTGTCGCGCGTGTGTTGCACCACACCGGGCAGCGAGGCGATCGGTTGCGGTTCGTCGATGCCCTCGCGCACGAACAACGGGGCGACGAGATTGGCCACGTCGAGTCGGGTTTCGGCGACGAGATGCCGCATGGCCGCCGATGCGCGCATTCGTCGCGGGCGTGAAACAGGGAAGTTGCCGGCCACAAACGGGCATCGTAGGCCGTTCACAGGAGGATTCATCGGGTGATCGAAGACAATGCAGCACACGACCAGCCCGCCAATCGCGCCAGTCGCCTTGCCGAGGTGATGTACGCCGTCGAGCAGCTTCCGCAGGAGGAATCCGCATATCCGGCGATCTATGACCTGGCTGTGACGTGCGAACAGTCCGGGTTCGTGGAATCGTCACTGGTCCTCTACGACCGATGTCTGCGGCTTGCGGGCAATGACGACGATCGCCAGACCACATACGCCAAGCTCACTGCGGCCTACCACGCCGCTGCCGCCGCCGAGCCTGATCCGACGAAACGCGGCCGCCACCTTCACGACGGCCTCTACGCGGCGACAGCGGCGCTCGACCCGGAGGGCAGTCAGCAGGTCCGTCCGACCTGCATGGCGCTGGCCCACCGTTCGGTGCTGCTCGCCGAGATCGGCCACTACGAGTCGGCTCTCGCCGACGCCCGCCGAGCCCGAGCAATCGCCGTGGAACACGGCATGAGGCGCGAACAGGTGGTGGCGACGGTCGGGGAAGTGCTCGCCCGCTGGCACTCGTCGCTCGACACGACCGTCTTGCCGTTGATCGAAGAGGCCAAGGCAATGGCCGAGGATCTAGACGTCGACGACCTCGTGCGTCCATTGACCAGCATCGAGGTCGAGGTGTTGTGGAGCATGGGACACTACGACCAGGCTCGCGCCGTGTTGCTCGACGACGCCGAGCACCTATACGTCAGGCTGCACCGCCAGAGCGCCGATCGGTGGGAGAATGTCCGTGCCGGTGTCGACCAGCTCCGCCAGGCTTCGGCCGGTGAGGCCGACGTGTTGACCGGTCTACCAAACCGCCAGTTCCTCGGCCGGTGGTTGCCGGAGATGTTGTCGGGTAACGTCCCGGTCTGCATCGGGGCCTTGAATATCGACGGCTTTGGGCGTGTGAACGAATCCTTCGGATACGAAGCCGGTGACAGTGTGCTGAAAGAAGTTGCCATGGTGCTCGAGCGGGTCTGCCGCCGCGGCGACTCGGTGGTGCGCACCGTCGGTGACGAGTTCGTCATGGTGCTGCGCGACGCTTCGCCGGGCGACGCCCGCGTCGTCTTCGAACGGGTTCGTCAGCTGATTGCCGCCAGATCGTGGTCGGCCCTGCCAGCCGACGTGCACCTCAGCGCCTCTGTCGGCGTCACCGTCGGCAGCGGGGCGAGGAACTCGAGCAAGCTTTTGGCGGCGGCCAACGACGCCTTGCGCCAAGCCAAGTCAGCCGGCAAAGACCAGATCACCTTCGGCTGAGCCGGCCCGGGCGTCGCCTTGGCCACAGATTGCGGCGAGATTGACGCCCACTGCAACGTGACCGCCAGTAGCGTTGCGGCGATGGCTGCCCAGGCATGGTTCTCGCGAGCTGACGTCGAGGTTGTGCCGGGCACCTCGGCCGTGTTCCAACTGACGGTCGTCAACCTTGGCGACACCACCGACTCGTTCTCGTTGGCACCGGTCGGCCTTGCCGCCGGGTGGACCACGATCCGCCCTGGCTCGGTCACCCTGTTCGGCGGTTCGCAAGAGGTCGTCGACGTCGAGGTGCAGCCGCCGCTGTTGCCCTCCACCACGGCCGGGCCCACGGCGCTCACGGTGCGCATCGTGCCGCAGAGCGACCCTGACGACGTCGGCTCGTCGGAGACGACGCTGCAGGTCGGCCCGACGTTCACCCGCCGGTTGCACATGTTGCAGCCAGCGCTGCGTGCCCGGCGCAAGGCGGTGTACGAGATGATGCTCGAGAACCAGGGCAACACGCAGGCCTCGTGCAGGTTGCACCTGCTCGACCCCACCGGTCGAGTCGACGGCGATTTCGACCCGCCGGCGGCAGGTGTCGAACCGGGGGCCAGCTCGCTCATCCGCCTCAAGGTGCACGCCAATCGGTTGCAGTGGGAACGCCGGTCGCGCACGGTGCAGTTCACCATCGACGCCGATCAACCGGGGTGTCCGACGGCCACCGCGCCGGTCACGTTCGTCCAGGCCTCGATGATTCCCGAGCGGTTGTTCAGTCGGCTGCTGGCGTTGTTGGTCGCGGCCGCGGCACTGGGCGGATTGTGGTTGGGAGTGGTCAAGCCGGCCATCCGCGACGCCGCCGACGACGCCGTCGCCGAGCAACTTCCGGCGGCGATCTCATCCACCTCGGTGGTCTCAACCCCGGTCTTTTCGAACGACTCGGTTCCGGCCACTACCTTGGCCCCGCAAGCCGTCGACGAGGGTTCCCTGTTCAGCCAGTTGTTGGCCCCAGCGGCACCGGCCGGGCAAACAGCGTCGGTCACCGTCGAAGTGCCGGCCGGTTCGACCTTCCAGCTCACCGACTTCGCCCTGCAGAACCCCGACAAAGATGCCGGCCTGGCGGTGTTGATGAACGGGCCGATCGAGATCTACAAGCTTTCACTTGCCGATGTGATCGGTGACAAACGGGTCTCGTGGGTGTCGCCGATCGAGGTACCAGGGGGCACGGCATTGGTGTTCGAGGTGATTTGCAGCGGTGCCAACGATGTCTCCGGCACCTGCACCACCTCGATGCTCGTGTCGGGGCGAATGGTCACCGCCACCCCGGCAGCGCCCGCCGGATAACCGCGGGCACCGCGATGGGCCGTGGGCGCCCTTGGGCCCATCTCGGTGCCCACGCTCGGCGGACCGAGCGCCAGCCGTTGGCAGGGATCAGCCGCCGGGCCAACCTGGCGAGGAGGCGTCCAATTCCTCAGTCGGCTTGGCGATGACACGCAACACGATCGAGGCCGGATCAGTATCCGTCCCCGGGGTCTGGGCAACCAGCAGGCGATCGCCGGGGCGCTCGTTGGCGGCCACCGCCATCGAGATCAAGAAGTTGCCGCCTTTGTCGGTCTGCAGGGTGGTTTGTTGACCGCCGCCATCGGCCCACAGCAACGTAACCGTGGCC
>JANNHY010000093.1:0-21547 GCA_031404635.1 Ilumatobacteraceae bacterium | reverse complement strand
TGCGGATGTCGGGCGTGGCGCTGCTTCGAGACTATCGCCTACCGCTCGCCGAGACGGTGAAGGCGCTTTCGTAGTATCGGCCCTGGCGTACGGAGCGTCTGTTACCGTTCGGTCCCGAATGATCGACCATGGGGTGTGGGTCTTCGAGAGGGGAATCGCATGTCTGTAGACGCTCCGAAGCTCGCCGGAGGACAACTCAGCACTGTCGACTGTGTCGCCCAGTCGTTGGCGGTGGGCCCGGTCTTCTCCGGTGGTGTGTTAGGTGGTCTGCTCGCCTTCGTCTTGGCGCCGGGAGCCGGACCGTTCGTCATCTTGCTGACGACCGTCGGTGTGCTCGGTGTTGGCTGGACTCTGAGTGAGTTTGCCAAGCGATACAGCGGAACCGGCACCGTGTACGAGTTCATTGCTCATTCGCTCGGGAAGCGCACAGCGGCGTTCAGCGCCGGCGTCTACCACATCGCCGCAATAGTTCTGGCAGGTCCGGGTATTGCAATCATCGGCGGGCTGTGGGCCAGGTCGTTCTTCAACGACCACATGAGCCTCGACATGCCGTGGTGGGTGTGGGCGCTGATCGTCGCCGGGTTGATGTATGCCGCAAACGTGATGGGCGTACAAATATCCGTCAAGGCTCAATTGGTGCTGATCATTCTGTCGATCATCCCGTTCCTGATCCTGGCGGTCAAGGTCATTGCCGACGGAGGTCCGGAGGGCAACAGCCTGAAGTCGTTCAATCCGGGCAATGTCGCCGAGGGCGGCTCGGTGTTCAAAGGGCTGCTCTTCGCCATCTTGATGTTCATCGGTTTCGAACTCGCCGCGGCGCTCGGCGAGGAGTCGAAGGACCCGAGAGGCTCGATTCCGAAGGCCGTAGTGGCAACGATCCTGATCGTCGGCGCCTTCTATGTGATCACTCAATACACACTGGCGATCGGCTCCACCGAAGGGCTCGATTTCGTGCCTCTGGCTGACCTGTATCTCAATCGATTCTTTGCCGTGTGGATCGATCTGGCCATCCTGCTCGACATCCTCGCGGTCGGCATCGGCTTCGAACTCGCCGCCGCACGAGGTTTGTTCACATTGTCCCGCGACGGTTTGTTGCCGCGGCAACTCTCCAAGCTCAATGCCAAGTCGCTGCCGGCGATGGCCACCCTGGTGATCTTGATCGTCACGGTCGTCACTGTTGCCGTTGCCCTGATCAAGTACGGAACCGACCTCGTCGATCCGGCAAGTCCGGCGGCCTTTTTCAACACCGAGGCGTTCAACGGCTTCCTCATCGCCTCGCGCATCGGCGGCTTCCTGATCTGCGTCGTCTACTTGTTGCTGTGTGTCGGGGCGATCAAGAATTTTGCGCTCACCAAGCCCCTCGATCTCATCGCCGCCGCTATCGGCCTGGCAACGGTCGCGCTGGCCATCTATTCACAGTTTTGGGAGGACACGGCGCCTCGGGCGTCGGAGCTGTGGGGCCGCCACCTCGCTCTGATCCTGTTGGCGATCGCCGCGATCTGGGTCGGTCTGAGCAAGAAGGAAGCCATCGACAACGTCGGTCAGCACACGCTGCATCACACCTGAAGCGGTCCCACCCGGATCCTGGAGGAAACGAATGAACGCAGAC
Source organism: Ilumatobacteraceae bacterium (assembly GCA_031404635.1). Lineage (GTDB taxonomy): Bacteria > Actinomycetota > Acidimicrobiia > Acidimicrobiales > Ilumatobacteraceae > JAENVT01. The sequence continues at coordinate 19,938 of JANNHY010000093.1, read as the reverse complement.
CTCGACGCCCTCGCGACTTCACAGGCCGAGTAACTCCAGACATCGAGCGAGTCCGTCGATGGCGATGTCGTCGCGGCGTAGGCGTTGCTGCCACTCGTCGCGGTGCAGGCGAAAACCGATCATCTCGGTCGCCTCGCCGCGGCGCACGGCCCGTCGACGACCTTGCTCGTCATAGCCGAGGCGGCGCGTCACCGCGAGGGACGCGTGGTTGTCGTGCCATGCGCCGGTGGTGGCGTACTGGGCGCCGAGACCCTCGAATCCGAGATGCAGCGTCGCTTCGCGCATCTCCTTGCCGAGACCACGCCCCTGGAACTCGCGGCCCAACCATGAGCCACTCTCGAACTGCCGCAACGTGGCGAACTCGGTGGCGTCGAGGCTGGTCGTGCCGATGGCCACCTCGTCGACGATTGCCGCCAGCGCGAGATGCCAGTGTTCCGGTGACGTCTCGGCGCGGGTCCGCCAGTACCACTGCATGGTGTTGCGCTCGAGTTGCGGCGATGGCTCGTCGGTCCAAGGCAGGCCGAAGGGCATGTAGGCAGGGTCGTGGATTCCCCGCGCCGCCAGTTGGCCCAGTTCGGCCGCCAACTGGTCGTCGATGTAGCGCAACTGCAATCGGGGGGTGCTCACCCTCAGGTCGAACAGCGGCCAGATCGGGTGTGTCATCTCGTCAGCATGGCATTGCTAGCGTCGCTGCCGATGGGGAATCGACGCGTCCGGGTCATGTGGTGTGATCTCAACGGCTTGTCGCACGGCCGCTACGTGCCGCGGGCCCGGCTGCACGAACATGGTCACCACGCTGTCACCACCCTGACGATGGGGATCAACCGCGACATCATTCCTGTCGAGGGCTACGGCCCCGACGTCGGCTTCGCCGACCTGACGACAGTTCCACTCGCCGAATCGATCCGTCCCGGTTGGGAGGTCGACACCGATGTGGCCATCGCCGACCTCGAGTACAACGGCGAGCCGCTGGCCCTTTGCCCACGCGCCGCGCTGAAGCGAGCCGTCGATGCCTGGAGGGCCCTCGACTACGAGCCACATCTCGGATTCGAGATGGAGTTCTACGTCATGCAACCCGACGCCGACGCGCCGGGCGGCTTCGGCCGACTGGATCTGCCCTCACACCGCGTCTATGGCGTCGGCCTTGGTGGCGACAACACCGGCTTGATGTTCGACATGTACGACGCCGCCGAGCAATGCGAACTCGACCTCGAGGGAATGCTGGGCGAGTTCCATCCGGGTCAAATGGAGCTGAACATGCGGTACGGCCCGGCCATGGACTCCACCGACCGCGCCTTCATCTGCAAGGAGATGACCCGCGAACTGGCCGCCCGCAAGGGCTACTGGATCACCTACATGGGCAGGCCGATGGCCGACCTGGTCGGCAGCGGCTTACACATCAACCTGTCGCTCACTCCGGTGCACGGCGGCCCCAACGCCTTCGACGATCCGCAGGCGGAGTACGGGTTGTCGACTTTGGCTCGTCAGTGCATCGGCGGTGTGATTTCCCACCACGAGGGAATGGCGGCGATGTCGGCTCCGCTGATCAACAGCTACAAGCGGTTGATCCCAGGGATCATCGCCGGCTACTGGGCCAACTGGGGCCTCGACAACCGGATCAGCACCTACCGCGTTCCCGGTGAGCGTGGTGCGGCGACGCGGATCGAGAACCGCATGCCCTGCGGCAGCGCCAACCCTTACCTCGCCGCGGCCGTGATGCTCAACGCCGCCCTACTCGGGGTGGTCGACGGTCGTGATTGCGGTGATCCGCAGATCGGCGATGGCGATGCCGATCCGAACACCGACCGCCACACACCGCACGATCTAGCCGAGGCCCTCGCCGCGCTGGAGGCGGACACCGTGCTGTGTGAGGCGATGGGCCCCGACCTGGTCAAGGCGTTCCTCATCCTTCGCAGAGACGAGTTGGCCAAGTGGGCAGCAGCGGACGGCACCTGGAACGTCGAGGCCATCTCGTCGTGGGAACTCGAACAGTACCTGCCGTTCTTCTAGCGCCGCCTCTGAACGTTTACTGAGCGCCCCGCAACACTGCGTTGGCCCAGGCGGTGGGCCTGCCGATTTTGTTGAACAGCGATACGTTCCCGAAAGCCGTATCGGGGGTCAAGTCCCAGTTGTACGGGGTGGCTCCGCCGAAGATCAAGAAGCTGTCGGCCCCGACGGCGCGCAAGTTCCTCATCTGCCGCACAATCTTTGCCGACGTAGGCGAATATGGCCCGTGCTTCAAGGCGTTGACGGCGCACATCAAGTGGTTGACCTGCGGGTTGAACTCGGCGGCCAGCGCCAACGCAGTCGGCTCGTCGTAGGAGTCGAAGCTCAGATGCGCTACGTGTTCGGGCATGTCCGTCAAAGCCCGTGACAGAACGTGTGCGAACGGAAGGTGGTTGGTGAACGGCCCGACACCGGTCGCGGGAGTCACATACTGCAGGACGGTGCGCCAACGAGCCACCAGCACGGGCCAGTCGGCGCCCGCCGGGTCGAACTCGTCGCCCATGTCGAAGGCCCGGATCCAAGCGACGTGCGGTGCCCAAAAATCGATACCCGCCTGGCGAATCGCAGTGTCTGTGGACCACAGTCGAGCGTCATAGACCACGGTCTTCATGCCTACACTGGCGTTCAACACGGTCAGCCGGAAGTAGGTGTCGGGGTCGACGTACCGGCTCCCCGGTTCGGCCGTCGTGTACGTCGACCAATCTGGCGGCATACACGGCCCGAAGGTCGCGTCGATGCCCGCGTTCACGGCCAGGCTGCGTACGGCCCTGGCCGCGTTCGGCGCGTCGGGATGCACCCCGCAGAACGCCCAAGTCTCAGTCATGGAAGCACCGAGGCTAGCTCGGTGGCCAGTCCGGCGAGGAGGCGATCTAGCGCGAAAACGAAACGGTCATCGGCGGTACCTGGGTAGAGCGATCCCGACATCTCGACCGAGTGCGGGAAAACCTCGGCGTCGAGTGCCGCATAATCCGACCGCCACTCGGCGTAGATCCGGGCGCGTGCGGCCGACGGCGCCGACGCCAGCGTCGAGTCGATCGCCGCCGACCCGATCGTCAACTCGATCACGGCGTGATAGGCCAGCGCTGCGGTCTCGGCATCGAATCCGGCGCCGCGCAGCCGGGCGAGGATCGTCTCAGTGATCAGCAACTCGTTGTCGTGCCGCGGGGGAGCACCGCGCACCAGCGACGCAAGCGCCGGGTGAGCGAGGTTGGCGGCGCGGATGCGAATGCACAATTCGCGGATGCAGTCGCGCCAAGACGACGTCGGCAGGTCGTCGACGACCCCGGCCAAGCCGCGGTCGCCCATGGCCCGCAGCAATTCGTCCTTGCTGCGGAAATGGCGATAGATCGCCGTCGGATCGGCGTCGAGCGCGTCGCCAAGCTTACGAACGGAAAAATGATCGAACCCGACCTTTCCGATCACCTCGATCGCGGCCGAGACGATGATGTCGGGGGTCAGTCGCGCCATCAGTCGTAGAGGCGAGCCGTCGCCAACCGCTCCAAGCACACTTCGGCGCTCCACGGCAGCATCAGCGACCCGAGCCGGGCATCGCGGTACATGCGTTCCAACGGCAGGTGTTTGAGCATTGCCTGGCCACCGCATACCCGGATGGCGGTCGACGCCACCTCGGCAGCGTGTTCCATCACCGTGTACGCCGCCGACCAGCCCATTACGAGGTCGTCCTCGCTGGGGTCAAGTGTGGCCTCGTCGATCGCTCGGTACAGCAGCGCCCGGGCCTGCTCGTGACGCAGTTGCATCTGTGCCCACCCGACTTGCTTCATCGGGTGATCGCGCCTCGCCCCGGCCGACTGCCCGGGAAGCTCGCCGCGCAGGTAGGCCCGCGTCGTGTCCAGCACTCCGCCGGTCAGGCCGAGGTAGCTCGGACACAACGAGAGGAACAGCCACGGGTACCGCTCGGCGGCCTGGTTGTAGATCCCGGCGGGAAGCCATTCGTTGTCGGCAGGGACGAAGGCTTCGTCCATCAACAACGTGCGCGACACCGTTGCGCGCATACCAAGAGGGTCCCAGTCGTCGACACTCGACACGCCGTCGGCGTCTGCCGGTACGCCGAGGAAGCGGATGGTGTCGTCACCGGCAACCTGGCAGATGACGTTGTAGAAGTCGGCCGCACCCGACAGCGAGGCGAAGATTTTGCGACCGGTCACCCGCCAGCCGCCCTCGACGCGTCGGGCACGGGTGGCGATGCCGGCGGTGGCACCCGGCGCCAGCCCCTCGGAGAACGGCTGGCTGTGGATACGCCCATGCTCGACCACGCCGCGGTACATCTCGGTGCGGATGTGTGCGTGGGTGGCGCGCTCGGAGTCCGACATCGTCAACGTGTCGGCAACCTGACCACACCACAGCATTGTCGCGTTGTGCATGTTGAACGTCAGCGCGGTCGCCCCGCAGTACCGGCCGATCTCCTCACTGACCCGCACGTAGTCGGCGTAGGTCGCGCCGAGCCCGCCGTATTCAGTGGGGACGCAAAGAGCCAGCAGGCCCTGGTCGCCGAAGTCGGCGAAGTTCTCGAAGGGAAAGCTGGCCTCGCGGTCGTAGCGCACGGCGCGCTCGGCGAGCACCGGCCCCATGGCGCGGACCAGGTTGACCAACTCGTTGCGATCGACCGTCATGGCGACAATATTGAATGGCCGTCTGGACGATGTCAACACCGTTGACAAATGGCTCAGAGCAGGGAAGACTGAGCAGGTGAGCACTCCAACCGACTTCGACGGCCAGCGATTCGCGTGGCGCGAGTCGGGCGATGGACCGGTGCTCGTCTTGTTGCATGGCCTCGGCGGCAGCCGACTGTCGTGGGAGCCGCAGCTGGCAGGTCTGGCGAGCGTGTATCGGGTGGTGGCCTGGGACATGCCGGGGTACGGGGCGTCGTCGGCTCTCGGCGGTGCGGTCACTTTCACGAAGCTGGCCGATGCCGTGGCCGGCTTCCTCGATGTCATCGGTACCGAGGCAGCGCACGTCGCCGGCATCTCATTCGGTGGAATGATCGCCCAGTACTTCGCCGCTCGGTATCCGTCGCGCGTGCTGAGCTTGACACTATTGTCGACCAGCCCGGCATTCGGCCTCGACGGCAGCACCCCCGACCAATGGCGCGCCGCGCGGTTGGCCGCGCTCGACGACGGGCGTGAACCGGTCGACTTCGCCGACCAACTGCTCGCCTCGATCGCCGGCTCGCACATCTCGTCGGAGGCAATGGCCGGCCAGCGGGCGGCGATGGCCCGGGTGCCCGGTAGGGCGATGCGGAGCTCGATCGATTGCCTTGTCACCCACGACAGCCGGGCGTTGTTGCCGACGATTGCCGCGCCGACGTTGTGCATGGTCGGTGAACTCGATCAGGAGACCCCGGTCGCCTACGCCTTCGCTCTCGCCGACTTGATACCGCACGCCCGGCTGGTGGTTGTCCCGCAGGCCGGGCATCTGCTCAACGCCGAAGCGCCCGACGCTGTCAACCAGTGCCTCGAGGAACAGATGGAGCGGGTATGACGGAGTGGCGATACATCACAGCATTCGCCGAACACTTCACCCGCTGCGGCCTCGTCGACGGTGAGATCGTGGCGCTGCTCAGCGAATCACAGAGCCGTCATGTACTCGTCGAAACGGCGCGACTCGCCGCCCAGTCGCTGGGTGGCCGCGTCTTCGATGTCGTCGTCGCGACACCGGCATCCGCCCACCCCGTTCCGATCCGCTCGACAGGCGCCTCCCCGGCGATTGCCGGAAACCCCGGAGTCATCGCCGCCTTGGCGGCGGCGGCGCTGGTGATCGACTGCACCGTAGAAGGGCTGCTGCACGCACCGGAGCTCGGTCAGATCCTCGGCGGCGGTGCTCGGGTCTTGATGATCTCCAACGAGCATCCCGACACCTTCGAACGCTTGGGATGGGACACCGATCTGCCGCGCCGTGTAGGAGTCGCCCATGACTTGCTGCGCCGCGCCAACGTGATGCGCGTGACCAGTGACGCTGGAACCGACCTCACCGTCCACCTCGCAGGTGCGTTCACAGCAGGGTCGACGGGCGCCACCACCGGGCCGGGGTCGATTGCTCACTGGCCGGGTGGTCTGGTGATCGCCTTCCCAGCGGCGAACACTGTCAACGGCACGCTGGTAATGGCCGCCGGCGACCTGAACCTGACGTTCAACCGGATCGTCGAGTCACCGATCGAGTTGACCATCGTCGACGACTACGTCACCGAGGTCGGCGGAAACGGCGTCGACGCTCAGCTGTTCCGTTCGTACCTGGCCTCGTTCGGTGACCGGGCGAGCTACGCGACCAGCCATGTTGGTTGGGGCATGAACGAGGCCGCGCGCTGGGAGACCGTCGAGCTGTACGACCGCCGCGAAACGTGGGGCACAGAGGCCCGCGCCCACGCCGGCAACTTTCTGTTTTCTACCGGTGCCAACGAGATCGCCCGACGGTACACGGCCGGCCACTTCGACCTGCCGCTGCGGCACTGCACGGTTTCGCTCGACGGCGCTGTGGTTGTCGAAAGCGGCGCGCTGGTCACAGAATTGCGAGGTGCTCGGTAGGCGGCTGCTGGGCGTCGCGGTATGCCGAAACGCCGTGACCGCGCCATGATTGAGGCCGTGCGTGTCGCCTACACACTGGAACAGTGCTGGCATCGAGTGCCGGGCGGCACCGGTGTTGCCGCGATGCGCATCGCCGAAGCGATGGGCGCAGAGCACGACGTGACCCTGCTCGGTGTAGCCGGACGTCACCGCCATGTGCCCAGCGAACCGTGGTCGCCGGCCATTCCGATCGCCCACCTTCCCGTTGGCGGGCCTTTGCTCTACGAACTGTGGTTGCGCCGAGACTGGCCCAAGGTCGAACGTGCCACCGGCCGAGTCGACGTCGCCCACGCCACAACCTTGATTCCTTGCGCGACGGATGCGCCGCTGGTGGTCACGTTGCACGACCTCGCCTTTCTGCACGATCGATCGCACTTCACCAGGCGAGGTAACAGCGTCTTTCGGCGAAGCCTCGATCATGTGCGTCGGCGCGCCGAGCTCGTGCTGTGCAGCAGCCAGGCGACGATGGATGACAGTGTTGCGGCCGGAGTGCCTGCGGATCGCCTGCGCCTCGTGCCGCTGGGTGTCGAAGCGGTCAGGGCCGACGCCGCTGACGTGGCGCGGGTGCGGGCGTTGTATCGGCTGCCGGAGCGTTACCTGTTGTTCGTCGGCACCGTGGAGCCGCGTAAGAATCTGCGCGGGTTGGTCGAGGCGGTGGCTCTTCTCGAGGATCCGCTGCCGTTGATCGTCGCCGGGGCCGTTGGTTGGGGTGACGTAGAAGTCCCATCCGTCGGCGATGTCAGATTCATCGGCTTCGTGCCGGCCCCCGATCTGTCCGGGCTGTACGCCGGTGCAGAGGTTTTCTGCTACCCGAGCGAGCGCGAGGGGTACGGCCTGCCTGTGCTGGAGGCGATGGCGCAGGGAACACCGGTCGTCACCAGTAGTGGGACTGCGACGGAGGAAACGGCGGCCGGAGCAGCAGTGCTCGTCGACCCGAGTGACGCGGGTGACATTGCCCGCGGTATCACCGACGCCTCGGCCAGACGAGACGAGTTGTCGTCTCGTGGCCTGGTTCGCGTCGAGCAGTCGACCTGGGGAGAAACTGCGCGACTCACGGTAGCCGCCTACCGGGAGTTGTGCTGATGGTTGATCCGGCAGTCGCCGTCAACCTGCTGTGGTGCGTGCCCGGTGACGTCGGTGGATCCGAGGAGTACCTCGTGCGGCAGTTGCTCGGGCTGGCCGAGGCGGCACCGGACATTCGACCAACGCTCTACGTAGTCGTCGGGTTCGCCGAAGCCCATCGTCAATTGACCGAGTTGTTCGCGACGATCGTCGCTCCGTTCGACGGCGAATCGCGGGCTCGACGGATCGTCGACGAGGTCACCTGGTTCCGCCGGCAGACGTCGGCCGCTGACCTGCGCCACCATGGCGGCGGCACGGCGCCGATCGGGGCGATCCGACCGTATGTACTGACGATCCATGATCTGCAATATCGGACTTACCCGAACTATTTCAGCCGGACCAAGCGCATGTACCTGGCGGCAATGATCGGCCGGTCGGTGCGCCGGGCGACGATGGTGGCCGTGCCGAGTGAGTACGTGCGTGCCTCGGTGATCGACGCCTTCGGTGTCGAGCCGTCGAGCGTCACCGTGGTACCACACGGGTTCGAGCCCGACCTGTTGTCGCTCGTCACGGGCGAGGCCGAGTTGCGCCATCGAAATTCGCTCGGCAACGGACCGGTCATCGTGTACCCGGCGGTGACCCATCGCCACAAGAACCATGCGTTCCTGATCGATCTGTTGGCATCGAAATGGCGCGACCCCGATCTGCGGCTCGTTCTCATCGGGGGAACCGGCACCGCCGAACGTGCCGTGCAGTCGGCGACGGATCCGCGAATTCGTCGCCTCGGCAGGGTTTCAGCAGCAGACCGCAACGGATTGCTGAAGATGGCCGCGGCGATGGTCTTTCCGAGCCAGTACGAGGGATTCGGAGCGCCGCTGATCGAGGCGATGGCTCTCGGTTGCCCGGTCATCGCTTCCGACTCGACGTGCATCCCGGCAATTGTCGATGGCGCCGGTCTTGTACTGCCGCTGGTTACCGATGCCTGGGCCGATGCTCTCGCTCGAGTCGAGCGCGACCGCACAACGATGATCGCGGCCGGGCTCGAAAGGGCTGCGGCGTTTACTGCTCGGGCTTCCGGCGCAGCATTGGCCGTTGTTTACACAGCGGCGTTGGAGCATTCTTGACCACCGCCCGACTGCGTATCGCTGTTCTGTGTCCGCATTTTGCCCCCGACACGGCGCCGACTGGTGAGGTGATGACTCGGATCGTCACCGAACTCGCCGCCCTTGGCCACGAGTTGCACGTCGTCACGGCGCTGCCGTGGTATCGCGGACATGCCTTGGAATCTGGCTGGAAGGGCAAGTGGGCGAGGCGGGAGACGACAGAATGGGGGTCGATCACCCGGGTGAATCCGTTCCCGGGCAGCGACAAGCGGAATCTGGTTCGCCGGGCGGCGGGGTTCGTCGGCTTCAGTGTCCTTGCAGGGTTGACATCGCTGCGTGGCGGTCGGGTCGATGCGGTCATCGCCATGTCGCCACCTCTGACCCTGGGTCTCACCGGATGGGGAACCCACATGATTCGGCGCGGCCCGCTGGTCTTCAACATCCAAGACGTGTTCCCCGACGCTGCGGTGGAAACGGGGGCGATCACCAACAAATGGATCATCGCCATGGCCAAGTGGCTGGAGAGGGTCAGCTACCGCCGCGCCGCAGCGGTCACGGTGCTCAGCAGCGATCTGGGCGACAACGTCGCCGGCAAGGTGCGTCGATCGAAGCGAGGCGATATCCGGGTGATCCCCAACTTCGTCGACACCGAGGTGATTCGTCCCATGGATCGGATGACGGCACTGCGTCGCCAACTCGGTATCGGTGACGAGACGGTGGTGCTGTACGCGGGCAACGTCGGCTTCTCGCAGTCGTTGGAGATGGTCGTCGACGCGGCGCGAGAGATGCCGTCGCTGACTTTCCTGATCAACGGCGACGGCGCGGCGCGAGCATCGTTGTGCGAACGCGCCGACGGGTTGGGCAACGTGCGCTTCTCGGGCTACCAGCCGAGTGATCGTCTGGCCGAGGTGTTGGCAACGGGCGACATTCATCTCGTGCCGCTAAAAGCCGGTCTCGGTCGAGTCAGCGTGCCGTCGAAGACATATTCCATCCTGGCTGCAGGTCGTCCGGCCTTGGCGGCGATCGATCCCGGGACGGAGGTGCCGCGAATCCTGGCCGAGTCGGGCGGGGGAGTATGCGTGCCCCCCGACGACCCTGTTGCCTTCCGGCGTGCGCTCGAACGCATGGCCGCCGACGCCGGACGACGCCAGGAAATGGGAGTTGCCGGGCGACGGTGGGTGGAACGAGCGGCGTCGCCGAGGTCCGTTGCTCAGGCCTATGCCGACCTGATTGTCGAGTTGAACCAGCGCCGATGACCCAGTTTTGAAGCGGGGAGGCGATAGCCTCGCGTCTTCGTGGCTCCGTCATCGTCTGCCAAAAAAGTTGCCAAACTCGCCTCGCGGGGTAAGGGCAAGAAGGTCCGCTTCCAGGGCGGATCTATTTTTCCCATTGCCGTAGCCCTCGTCGTCGTCCTCGGTCTGCTCGCCATCGTCTACGGCCGCCAGAGCCGCCCGTCCGGCGGCGCGGGTGCTCCAGGGGTCGACGACCACTGGCATGTCGCGTTCGGCATCTATGTGTGCGACACCTTCCAGCCGAAGATCACCGGCACCAAGGAAGAAAGTGGGATCGACTCGGCCGGCAATCAGGTGCTCCTCAACGAGAAGTTCTCGCTGACCGGCATCCACAGCCACGGCGATGGGATCATCCACTATCACCCGAACTCGACGCGGGCGACGGGCAACCGGGCCAAGCTCGGCGTCTACCTCGATGTGTACGACATCAAGCTCACCGACACCGAGTTGGTGATGCCCGAAGACCAGGGTGGCGAGAAGTGGTCGACGGAAGACACCAAGTGCGACGGCAAAGACACCGAGTTGAAGGTCGTCGTCTGGGACAGCTTTCTGAACAAAACCGAATCGCATGACGTCGTCACCGATTTCACCAACATTCGCATCACCAACGATGCGATGGTGTTCGTCATCGCTGTCGTCCCAAAGGGCACCGACGTGCCCCAGCCCGATTGGGCTGATGAGCTGCCAACTCTCGGCGCCGCAGATGGTGGGGCGGTGATCGCCACCACGACTTCGCTCGCCGGTGGGGCAACCGGGTCGACGACGCCAACAGGTGACACGACGGTCGGCGGCTCCGGCGTGGCGACGACCGAACCGGTGTCGACCAGCACCACGGTTCCAGCGCCCGCCACAACAGGCGGCTGATGCGCGCCGTCGTCCTGGTCGGCGGATTCGGTACTCGCCTGCGACCCCTCACTCTGACTACACCGAAGCCGATGCTTCCCGTCGGTCATGTCCCGATCATCGAGCGGCTTGTCGACAACCTGGCCCGGGGCGGCGTCACTGAAGTCACCTTGGCGCTCGGCTTCAAACCCGAGCCGTTCGTCGAGGCCTTCCCGAGCGGAGACTGCAATGGTGTCGTTCTGCAATACGCGGTCGAGCCCGAACCGCTCGACACCGCCGGCGCGATCAGGTTTGCGGCCGACTTCAGTGGCATCGACGACACGTTCGTGGTCGCCAACGGCGACGTTCTCACCGATCTCGACATTGCGGCACTCGTCTCGTTCCATCGCCGGCACTCCGCAGAGGCGACCATCCATTTGGTCGGTGTCGATGACCCTTCGTCGTTCGGAGTCGTTGCCACCGACGACGACGGCCGGGTCGAGCGGTTCGTGGAGAAGCCGGCACCCGGCACGGCGCCGAGCAACCAGATCAGTGCCGGCACCTACGTGCTGGAGCCCTCGATACTGCAACTCATCCCCGCCGGTCGCAAGGTCTCGATCGAGCGAGTCACGTTTCCCGAGGTGATCGCCCGCCGGCGCCTGTTCGCAATGGCGACCGACGACTACTGGATCGACACGGGCAGCCCCGATCTGTATCTGCAAGCCAATCTCGACCTGCTCGACGGCATACGACGCGATCACACGTGTGTCGCGGTACACGACGGAGCCCGTGTCGATCCCGCTGCGCACGTGACACGCAGCATGGTCGCCGACGGCGTAACGGTGGCCGCCCTTGCCACGATCACGGACTCGGTGCTGTTGCCGGTCGCCGTCGTCGACGAGCGGGCCACGGTGGCAAACTCGGTGGTGATGGGCAAGATCGGCGAGGGTGCCAATGTCACTCACAGCGTGATCGGCCTGCACGGTCGAGTCGCTGCAGGAGAACATGTGTCTGACGAATACCGACCCGCCGACGCGACGTGAACACACTGGTCGTCGGCGGTGCCGGGTTCCTCGGCTCGCACCTCGTCGATCGCCTGATCGCCGAGGGCAACACCGTCGACGTCGTCGATGATCTGTCGAGCGGTTCGCTGGCCAACTTGGCCGATGCGCGAGCCGCCGGTGGTGCCATGAAGATTCACACACTCGATGTGCTTGCCGACGAGTTCTCCGCGCTGGCGGCGAGGCATCCGCCGGACGTTGTGTATCACCTGGCCTGGTTGCCCCCAGGCCGTGGCGCCGCTGCTCAGGCCGGGCGCGCCATGCAGGGCATGATTGCGGTGTTGGAAGCAGCACGACAGCAAGATGCCAAGGTGGTCACCACTCTGCCTGCGGCAGCGCTGTATGGCGAAGTGCCGCTGCGCGACCTTCCTATCAAGGAGGGCCATGCCTGGAACCCGGTAGGGCTGCATGGGGTCGTTGCCAAGGCCGTGGTCGATCTGCTCAATCTGTATCGGGCTGATCACACCGTGGAGTTCACCGCGCTGGCGGTTAGTACCGTCTACGGGCCCCGGCAGCGCCGCGACGGTGGGGTGGTCGGCTCGTTTGCGCACGCGCTGCGCAGTGGCACCAGTCCACAGATGCACGGTGACGGCCGTCAGACCCGCGACTTCCTGTACGTCGACGACGCCGTTGACGCGCTTGTTCGAGCGGGCGGCCGTGGGGGTGGGTTGGTGGTCAACATCGGCTCGGGAATCAGCACGGCGATTCGTGATCTGTGGACGATGATGGCCGGCCCTGGCGCGCCGACTCCGATCAGCGCACCGAGACGTACCAACGACATCTCCCGGTTTGCGGTCTCGCCGATTCGGGCGCGTATTCACCTGGCCTGGGCGCCATGGACCGAGTTGGGCGTCGGCCTGCGCTCACTGGCCTGACGCGGCGCGCTCCACTCCGAGTGGAGTGTTCGGAGGTACCCAGGTGGGCCGGAGACACTCCACAAGGGGGCTTTGGGGAAGTGATCGCACTCTCAGGAGAGAGCTGAGGCGGCGCGCAGCGAGACTCGGACCAATTGTGCTCCGATCTCGGGGCTGCTCATCACCGACGGAGTGATCACGGCGCGGATGCCTTCGGCCTCGACTGCGTCGGCGAGATGAGCGTCGACGGGATCGATCACCAGAGCCCCGGCGATCGCTGCGTACAACCGGGCGACGCCGACAACCGACGGTTCGTGGCCGAGTTCGCGCAACATTCGGTCTGCGGGACCCTTGAGCGCCGCGCCGCCGACGATCGGAGAGATGGCCACGACCGAAGACCGCCGTCGGCCGAGGATCGCGTCGACGCTGCGCAGAGCGCGGATCGGACCGATTGACACAATTGGGTTGGACGGTGCGATCACTACGCACTCGGCCTCGTTGAGCACCTGGTCGAGCCCGGATGCCAACTCGGCCCGGTCGGCACCGTCGAAGCGAACGTCTTTCACAGCCACGCTGTGTCGCAGTTTGACGAAGTACTCCTGGAACGACACATCAGCGCCATCGGCGAGGGTTACGACGGTCGAGACCTTCTGATCGCTCATCGGGCAGAGCCTTTGCCGAACGCCCCATGCAGCACAGATCTCGGCGGTCACTTCGGCGAGCGTGGCGCCCTCGTCCAGACGGGCGGTGCGGTAGAGATGGGTGGCCAAATCGCGGTCGCCGAGGTTGAACCAGGTGGCCGCCGCCGCCGAGATGTCGGGCCGAACCATTGCGTAGCGCTGCAATGCATCCATAGCTCGCCACGACTCGTTGGCCAGCCCCCAACCGCGGTCGCGATCGATGGCATCGGCCAAGGTATAGGTCACCGTGTCGAGATCCGGTGAGATGGCCAGGCCATTCAAGACGGTGTCGTCTGCGGTGTTGACGATGCCGACAGTGTCGGATGGATCGTTCTCCTGGGCAAGGGCGGCAAGAAAGCGTGCGGCGCCGACACCGCCACACAACACTGCGATCACCGGCGGGCCTCGTCGGCCAGACGCCGGTAGAGCGCGGCGAGATCGGCCGCGCATCGCTCCCACGAGAACGTCGCCAGCTGTGCCGCGCCTGCGGTCACAAGTTGGGCCCGGATGGCGTCATCGAACGCGGCTGCAACCAGATTGCCGGCCAGGGCGATCGCATCGTCAGGGTCGCAAAGCAGCCCGGCCGCCCCGCACACCTCGGGGATGCTGCCGCGGTTGCTGGCTGCAATCGGCACCCCGACCTGCATGGCATCGAGCAACGGAAAGCCGAAGCCTTCGTCGAGCGACGGGTAGGCCAGCACCGTCGCGTTGCGAAGCAGCCACGATCGTGCCACTTCGTCGACGCGTCCGGTCATCACCACTCGCCTCGCAGTTGTCGGGTCGAGGCGGTCGATGGCCGCGTTGATGGCCGGCCGGTCGTCGCCGTCCGTGCCGGCCAGAACCAGAAGAATCTCATCGTGCTCGGAGGCGAGCAGGCCGAATGCCTCGACGAGAATGGGCAGATTCTTGCGGCGCTCGAGCGTTCCGACGGCGGCGATGAATGGCCGGCCGACCAACGCCGGAATCGGAGGATCGAGTGTGGGAGCTGGAATCGGCACCGCCGCCAGCGGGATCATGGCGACGCGGGCGCCGGGGAACAGATCTGCGATCTCGGACGCAGTCGATGTGGAGCAGGCGTGAACGGTCGCCCCCCTGGCGACGGCTCGCTGGAGCACTCGCCCGGCTTGATGAACGTTTCCACCGGCCAGTGCCGGATGGCGCAGGAACCAGCAGTCATAGACCGACACGACCTGCGGGGCGCGGCATGGCGGCACGACGTAGTTGGTGCCGTGGACGACCTCGGGCGCGCCAAGGTATCGATCGACGCGAGGCCGGTCGGCGATGGACCACAGGCGATGGGCCAGCAGCGCAGGAACGGGCAATCGACGTGCGCCGGTCGGGGGCTGCGAGCGAAAGGAGACGACGTACTCGACGAGTTCGAGATCAACGACCTGCGCCAGTGAGTCGCGCATCGCTGCCACGGCGTTGCCGACACCGGTGCGTGGCCCGACGAGAGGGCCGACATCGAAGGCGACACGCATTGGGTTCATGGGCAGATCGAGGCTAGCCGTTGACGCCACAACGAGGCTCAACGCCATAGACTGCCGTGTCCCGCTTCCACGGCCCCACCCCTCGAAGGATTGCCCGCATGCCTCGCGCGTTCATTACCGGTGTCACCGGACAAGACGGCCAGCATCTCGCCGAGTTTCTCCATACCAAGGGCTACGAGGTCTTCGGAATGGTCAAGGGTCAGAACAACCCGCGGATGACGACGATGCGCGACGAGTTTCCGTACGTCGAACCCGTTCCGGGCGACCTCGCTGATCTCCCATCGTTGGTCAAGGCGCTCGACTCGACGCAGCCCGACGAGGTCTACAACCTCGGGGCCATCTCGTTTGTCGCCTTGAGTTTCAACCAGGCAGAGTTGACGGCGAATATCACCGGCACCGGGGTGCTGCGGATGCTCGAAGCAATCCGCATGGTCGGCGGCGCAGAAAACAATCCGATCCGCTTCTACCAGGCGAGCAGCAGCGAAATGTTCGGCAAGGTCCGCGAGACTCCGCAAACCGAACGCACGCCGTTCCACCCTCGTTCGCCCTACGGCTGCGCCAAGGTCTTCGGGCACGACATCGTTGTCAACTACCGCGAGAGCTACGGCCTGTTCGCCTGTAGTGGCATCTTGTTCAACCACGAGGGCCCGCGGCGCGGCCTCGAGTTCGTCACCCGCAAGGTCACCAATGCCGTTGCTCGCATCAAGCTCGGTCTGCAGAGCGAGATCGTGCTCGGCAACCTCGATTCCAAGCGCGACTGGGGCTTCGCCGGCGACTACGTGAAGGCGATGTGGCTGATGCTGCAACAAGATCAGCCCGACGACTACGTCGTCGCCACAGGCAAGACCAACAGCATCGAAGATCTCGTCCAACTGGCCTTCAGCGAGGTGGGGATCGACAACTGGCGCGATTACGTTCGCCAGGACCCGAAGTTCTTCCGCCCGGCGGAGGTCGACCTGCTGATCGGTGATGCGTCGAAGGCTCGGGTCCAACTCGGCTGGGAGCCGGAGGTCGCCTTCCCGGAATTGATCAAGATGATGGTCGCCAATGATCTGAGGATCGAGTCCGACAAGGCCCGCCGAATCTGATTCGGAGGCGCCGAAGCCGTCAGGTTTCCAGCGGCATGTTGCTGATCGCTTCGATCACCGATTGTCCAGAAGGCACGTCGCCACTGCGCAGCCGGGATCGCAGGGCGAGGCCGAATGCTCCCAGTGAGGCGACCGATGAGGCGACGAGTCCGAGTTCGACCCGCCGGAACAGTTCGTCGGAGCCGAGCCACGTGACGACCACGAACGTCGCCGCCCCGATGCCCCAACCGAGAGCGACGAGGGCGTGGCCGCGTAGGGCGATCACCGCCTGGGCGATGGCCAGGGCGATCATGTAGCAGGCACTGCCCAGGGCGAGCATGGCCATTGTCGTGCGAGGCAGCGTGGCGTTGTAGAACTTTTCGATGACGAGCGGGCCGAGCAGGAACGCGCCAGCAGTACCGACAACTCCGACGAGCAGCACGAGTTTCATCAGCCGCGCGAATCCGGAGCGGAACTCGGCGATCTCGTTGCGTGCTGCCAGGCGCGATAGGCGGGGGAGAAGCGCAGCCTGAACGGCCTGAAAGAGGAACAACGGAATGCGGGCCAGCAGCACTCCGTAAGTGAATTGGGTGACCCGTTCCTTCTGATCGTTCCCTGCCAGCAAGGTGGCAGCCAGCGGGCCGGCGTTGACCAAGGCGGCGGCGAACACCGAGCCGAGCAGCAGCCAGCCGAGGTTCGGGGTGACCTCGGCCCACGACGCATCTGGCCCCGGTTCGGTACGGAGAGCTCCCCTGGATTTGACCCACAGAACCCCGGGCAGTGGAGAGACGGCGACGGCGAAGCCGTAGAGGCCGACGGTCTTGACGCCGAGGAGCGCCAACGTGGCACACAGCACGATGCGCACTGCGCCGTCGGCGCCCATCACGATCGCATACGCATTGAACCGACCATTCCCGCTGGCGATGCCCCGCGACAGGTGCGCAGGGGCGTATGCGGCGAAAGCGAAGATGAGCGCGATGAGCAACACCCAGTCACCGTCGAAGTAGCCCTGCACGATTATCGGGCTGGTGGCCAGGGCCACGATCGTGACCAGCGCCGCAAGGCCAATGCCCAGCGTGCGCACGCGGGCCACGACCGGTCGTCCGCCCTGGCCGAGGGCTCGGCGATGAGCCAGTGTTCTTGCCAGTTCCTGTTCCAGCGGGAGGAAGAAGCCGGGAGCCAGTGCAAACGTGGCGATCCACAGACTGGCGATGGGCTGCACGGCCTCGTCGCTGCCGAGAGCAATCTTGGCTACCTTGAGAAACAGGTAGCTGGCGACGCCGGCGACCAGCAGGCCGATCCCAACCGGAAGTGTGCCCTCCGGCAGAGGGGCTCGCCCAAAACTCTTGTCAGAGAGACGTTGCGTGTCGGAGGGGTCCACCAGACCAGCGAGGCTAGCGGCACGAACCCCTCCGACGGGGGCAACGACTGATTCAGGCAGCGGTGCGGATCAGCCCGCGGACCTGCTGGCGGGCGACCTTGGTGAAGTCGCGGGCCTGACCGAGCAGCGCTCCGGCCTGCTCCGGCAGGATGTCTTCGATCCTGTCGACAACGGTGTCGACGCGGGCTTCGACAGCCTCGACCCGCTCGTCGATCCGAGCCAGGCTCGCCTCGACGGCGCCGAGCAGGCTTTCGACGTAGGTCTTGCTGGTGCCGAAGCTATCGCTGATGGCCTTGACCAACTGGCGACGGCGAACCTGGGCCTGCTCGACGGCCAGCACGCCGAAGCCGACGGTGATGTAGGCAGCGTCTCGAACCGCAGTGGTGAGCTTGTCGGTGTCGATTGCCGAGAGGTCGACGTTGGGGACGAACTTGGAGACATCGACCTTGCGCAGTTCGTTGATGTCGAACTTGGACAAATCGAGCGATGAGAAGTCGATCGACGGGAATTCGGGGAGTTTGAACATGATGACGGTGATCCTTTGTGTGTGGTGCGCCCGGCTCGTCGCCGGGGCTATGCAACTAATATACCGCATGATGCTAACTTTTGCAAGCACTTTGCAGAGAGTGCCTCCACTCCGACTCTGTCCCGCAGTAGCCTGGCCGCCTCGTGGAAGCCGCTGACCAACTCGTCCCGCCTGTCGTGGCCGTGATGGTGGTTTTCAACCCGGGGGACTGGTTCGACGAGGTGCTCGACGGTTTGGCCGACCAGGACTACGCCAATCTGAAGAGCCTTTTCCTCGTCGTCGGTGAACCCGGAGACGTACCAGAACGGGTACGCCAACGCGTGCCGAATGCCTTTGTTCGAGCCGTTGGCACGGCCCCCGGTTACGGCGCCGTCGCCAACGAGGTGCTCCGCCTGGTCGAGGGCGACAACGGGTTTTTTTGCTTCCTGCACGACGACGTAGCCATGGATCCCGGTGCGATCCGCCTGCTGGTCGAAGAGCTGTACCGATCGAACGCCGGAATAGTCGGCCCCAAGCTGGTCTCGTGGGACGACCTGGGGGTCTTGCAGCATGTCGGCCTCGGCGTCGACCGCTTCGGTGAGATCGACTCATTCGTCGAAGAAGGTGAGGTCGACCAGGAGCAGCACGACGCTGTGCGCGACGTGTTCGCCCTGCCGTCGGCCTGTCTGCTCGTGCGAGCTGACCTGTTCAGGGCGATCGCCGGCTTCGACACGGCGATCGACTTCTATGGCGACGACGTCGATCTCTGCTGGCGAGCCCACCTCGGCGGCGCCCGGGTCGTGGTTGTTCCTGCGGCTCGGGCCCGCCATCGTGAGGCGCTGTCCGAGCGACGGCCCGATCTGCGCCCGGCGCTCCTGCACGCCCGCCACCGCATTCGCTCGGTCGCCACCTTGACCGGCGCACGACGGTTGCCGTTGCTGACCGTCCAACTGATCTTGGCGACTCTTGCCGAACTCGTGATTGGACTGTTCACGGGCAAGCTACGCGAGGCGTGGGCCTCGGTGCGGGCCATGTTCGGTCTCCTCCTTCGGCTGCCCGGCATCTTCGTTCGCCGGCGTGACGTTCGTGCCCTGCGCCGGGTGCCCGACGGCGAGATCGCCGGACTGCAATTGCGCGGCTCCGCTCGGGTATCGGCGTATCTGCGCAGCCGCGACATGCGTCCGTCGCGAGGCGAGAGCTCGATCGAGCGACGGTGGCGCCAGACCGCCGGCTCCGCACCGATGTTCGCCTGGATCTGCGTACTCGTCGCCTTGTTGTTAGGGAGTCGAAAGCTGTTCGGTGGTATCCCCGGGTTCGGTGAGTTCCTGCGTCTCCCGGCCAGCCCGCGGGCGATGCTGACCGACTACCGATCCGGGTGGTGGGGGCACGGTTTGGGCGCGACCACACCGGTGCCCACGGGTGTGGCACTCACGGCACTGGCCAGCACCGTCACCTTGTTTCATATGGGGTTGCTTCACACCGTCAGCGTGATCGGGTTGTTGGTGATCGGCTACGTCGGCATCTGGCGCCTTGCCGGATTGTTCCCGACGGCGCGAGCGCGCATCGCTGCACTCATCGTCTATGCCGCCGTGCCGCTGCCGTCGCAACTGCTGTCGAGTGGCCGGTGGGGAGCCCTGGTGTGTTACGCGACGTCGCCGTGGGTGGTTCATCTCCTGCGCCGCAGCGCAGGCATCGAGTCGTTCGACGTCGCAGACAGCGACCGAGCTGACGGCTACACGCGCATCCCACCCCGCCGCCGCCTGCGAATGTTGTGCCAGCTTGCGCTGTTGACAGCCGTCACCTTCGCCTTCGTCCCGTCGTTCGCGTTGCTGGTGGTGGCAATCGCGGTCGTCCTCGCCCTCAGCACGCTGCTGGCCGGCGGTTCGTGGCGCTCAGCGCTCAGCATGGTGTCCATCGCCGTTGCCGCCGCGGTCCTCGGTGTTGTCGCCAATCTGCCGTGGGCCTCGTCGCTGTTCGGTCAGAACGGATGGGATCTGATCGCCGGTGTGCCTTCGCCGGTCGCCGACGGATCGCCGG
>JANNHY010000092.1:0-1517 GCA_031404635.1 Ilumatobacteraceae bacterium | reverse complement strand
CGCCGCCGCCAGCGACAACACTCCGCTTCCACAGCCGACATCGAGCACCGATCGTCCACCCGGTTGGCGCCGTGCGATCTCGGCGGCCAGCACAACGCTCGAAAAGAACAGGCCGGGGTGGAACACACCTGGCGGCACATTCAGTATCAGCCCTCGCCACCTCCAACGGCGATGACGGCGAACATGACGAATGGCGAACGGTCCGTAGATCTGCATCAACACCGCATGGGCACGCCGCCGAACTGCGGAGAGCGTGTTCACCGGTAGAGGTCGGGCTTGTGGAGCATCGCGACCGCCGAGGTTTGCCCGGTCCGCAACGACTGAAGAGCGGCCTCGACGACGCCCTCGGCGACCAGCCCGTCCCATGCCGATGGGCCGACGGCAACCTCACCCGCGAGCGACTCGTGCCATGCAGCCGCCTCGATCCGGTAGGCCTCGGCAAACCGCGCGAACCAGTCCGTTCCGATGTTCACGCCGGCTGAACCATCGCGCCGGATCGTCGGGCGCATCACCGGCGCCATCGCCGCGCCGCCGAACTCGGCTTCGACATCGACCGAGACCTCGTAGGCGAAGCTGTGCTCGCTGAACTCGACTGTGCCATAGCCACCACCGGCAAACTCGGCCACCAGCAACAGATGTTCCACGTGGTCGGCGTTCGGCGTGGCAATCGTCGAGACCCGCTCGATCTCGCGGCCGGCCAGCCAGCGCAATGTGTGGATGTCGTGGACAACCGATTGGTTCAACACCAACTGCGCGTTGCGGCGCACGGCGTGCACGTTGCGGTGAACACAGCGGATGTGGTGCAACTCACCTAGGGTCGCGGCCTCTCCCGCCAGTTGCACATGGGCCGGGTCGTAGACGCGCATCAGACCAAGTTGCAGCAGACGGTGACCGAACGCGACTTCGGCATCGACGATCCGCTGGCACGATTTGGATCCGACCGCGAGTGGCTTCTCACACAGGATGCGGGTGCGCTGGGCGAGAGCGGCGAGGACCAGCGGCTCGTGGGTGTCCTCCGGCGAGGCGATCACCAGGCCATCCAGGTCGGTCATCGAGGCGACGGCGATTCCATCCGTTGTCGGGGTGCCGCCGACCTTGTCGCTCAAACGCTCGGCGGCGGCGACGATCGGATCGGCGATTGCGATGATCTCGATAGCTGGCAGGGCCGCGAGGGAACGACCGTGGAACGAGCCCATGCCACCGGCACCGATGATTGCCAGCCTCATCGGCTTGCACGTTAACGACGGCCGGCGCGTCGGTCGTCACGGAGCCGACCAACTGCCGGGGCCTTGACCGAACTCCGACACGCGACGATGCCCTCTCCTGTCCAAGGAGAGGGCATCATCTACAACGTCCGGGGGACGAGATGCGCGACGATGCCCTCCCCTGTCCAAGGAGAGGGCATCATCTACAACGTCCGGGGGACGAGATGGGCGACCACACAATAATGGCGCGGGCACGCCGAGTGGCACGCACCCACCTTCCGGCCGCTGCTCGATGCTGTGGTGTGGGGCTGG
>JANNHY010000091.1:0-3315 GCA_031404635.1 Ilumatobacteraceae bacterium | reverse complement strand
CAGCACAACGGGATCGATCTGCCCGAAGCGATCGAGGACCGCCCGTACACCGAACTCGGGAGCGCAACTCGTCCACACCGCGCCCAAGCTCGACACGGCCAGGAAGGCAACGATCGTCTCCGGCACGTTGGGCAGATAGGCCGCCACCCTGTCGCCGCTGCCGACACCGATTCGCTGCAACCCGGCTCGGACCCGACCGACCTGCTCGGCGAGTTGATCCCACGTCACAGAAGTCGGTGGTCGTGTCTGCGAATGGGCGATGATCGCCGGACTGTCGCCGGTATGACGAAGGATGTGCTCGGCGTAGTTCAGGTGGGCACCGACGAACCACTTCGTGCCCGGCATGGTCGATGAGTCGAGCACCTGCGAATACGGCACGCTGGCGCGCACGTCGAAGAATTGCCAGACCGCGCCCCAGAAGCCGGCGAGGTCGTCGACCGACCACTGCCACAGCGCGTCGTACGAATCAAAGGTGCCGGCGCCCCGCTGTTGCAACCAGGCGGCGAACCTCCCGATGTTGCTGTGGGCGATCGAGTCGGGCGTCGGTGCCCACAGGTGCTTGGAGGACATAGCGACATTCTGCTGTTCGGGGAAGGTCGGATCAGCGGTGTGTTCAGTAACTCAGGGTTGGGCGATCACGGGGTTTTCGAGAACCCCAAGTTTGTCGATCTCGATGCGCACCGTCGAACCGGGCTTCATGCAACGCGGTGGGTTCATCGCGAACCCCACCCCGGCCGGCGTGCCGGTGGCAATGATCGTGCCGGGCAGCAAAGTGAACGCGGTGGAGATGTGGGCGATCAGCTCCCAGCAGTTGGTGATCATCTGCTTGGTCGATGCGTCTTGACGAAGGTCGCCATCGACCCAGGTGCGGATGCCGAGGTCGTGTGGATCGCCGACCTCGTCGGCAGTGACCAGCCACGGCCCGATTGGGCCGTGTGTATCCCACGATTTGCCCATGGTCATGGTCGGCGTTGCCCGCTGCCAGTCGCGCACCGACACATCGTTGACGATGAGGTAGCCGGCGACGACGGACGGCGCATCGGCGACTGACACGTTGCGGCAGCGGGCGCCGATGACCACACCGAGTTCGCCCTCGTAGTCGACCCAATCGGGTGCGACGGTGGGCACCTCGATCGCGTCGCCGGCGCCGACGACACAGGTGATCTGCTTGTTGAAAACGACCGGCGCGGCGGGCTTCGGCATGCCGCTCTCGGCCACGTGGTCGGCGTAGTTCAGGCCGATTGCAAGGAATGTCGGGGGCTGGGCGATCGGCGCTTCCAGTTTCACGGCCGAGAGCGCCAGGCGCGGTGCCGAAGCGGCGGAGCTAGCGACCTCGGCGAGGCTGCCGGTGGCCAGGAGCACGCCGACGTCGGTCGGCAGCGAGGGGTCGGCGGTCCCGACGTCGATGATCTCACCGGTGTCAGTGACGACGATCCCGAGCCGGGTGCGGCCACCGGCGGTGAAGCGGGCGATCTTCATGGGACTCCTTGAATTGCGGCGCCGATCTCCTGGTCGTCGGGTGGTACGCGGCGACGTTACCTGCCGAACTAGCGGAAGTACCAGAACGCACGGTGTCGCAAACCCCACGCCACGCCTATCCTTGCCACAGTGCGCGTTCGCCGGACACTGTTTGTTGGTTGCCTGCTCGCCGTGTCGATGGCGATACCGACATCCGCCGCGCCGCTGCCGGTCATCGCATCGATCGGGTCTCCCGGTGTGCCGCTGCAGCCGGCCCGGCGTGGCCGTGCCGAGATCGTCACCCCACCCAATCCACCAGGCTCTCCAGGGGCCACGTTGGTGCTCGGCGACTCGGCGATCGCTGCGTTGCGGTGGGTCGTCGGTGCCCGATCTGCACTGCGCGGCACCAACTTCACCCTTGATCTGGAATCGTGCCGCCGGCTGATCGGCACGTCATGCGTCGGTCGTGAACTCCGCCGGCCGAGTACCGCTCTCGAAGCGATCACATACGAGGGTCGTGGCTATCACACGCTGATCATCGCCACCGGCTACAACGACTGGGCGGCCAACTTCACTGTTGCCTTCGATCAAATCGTCGCCGAGGCCCGCCGGTTGGGGATCCTGCGGATCGTCTGGTTGACCTACCGCGTCGACATCGCCTACGTCTCACCCAGCGGTGCAGGCAGCGACACCAGCTTCCGCTCCAACAATCTGATCCTCGCCCAAAAGCTGGCGACCGGTGAGTATCCCGATGTCGTCGTCGCCGACTTCAACGCCTACACCCGACCGGTGTCACACTGGTTCGTCGACGACGGACTGCATTTCCGGCAGGTCGGGGCCTGGGGCGTGGCCGACTACCTGACCCGCAAGCTGGCATTCCTCGACCAGCGGGCTTGCCCGTTCCCAGTCGCTCCTGGTGTCCAAGTGCAGAACCCCTGCCCTGATCCCGATAGGACCGGCCCGATTGCCAACATCGAGACCCTGTTCCCCGTGAGTTCGGTCAATCTGTTGTGTTACGAGGTCGGTGAAGACCGCCACGTGGAATGCGCTCCCGACTCGCACGTGGGCGCCTGAAAACATCGAAGTGTGGTCCCTCGCAACGGACGTGGTTGCGTGTGACCACACTTCGGCGGTTTAGCCGACAGGCTTTCCGTACATCTCCAGGAGCGGGTCACTGATCAACTCGAGGCGCTCGCCATCGGGGCCGCGGAAATACAACGACGAGCCATCGACGTGGTCGTAGTCGACATGCTGCTCGTCGAAGCGAGCCTTGATCTGCTCCCAATTGGATCGTTCGACGGAGATCGCCAGGTGGTGATGCCCACCGAGCACCTCTTGGTACGGGCCGAGATCGAGTCCCGGCAGGTCGAAGTAGGCCAGGGTGTTGCCGTGGCCGATGTCGAAGAAAAAATGCGTCGAGCCCTCGTAGTCGCGATTCTCGAACATCTCGATCAGCGGGAAGCCGAGGATGCCTTGAAAGAACTGCACGGTGCGCTCGACGTCGCTGCTGATCAAGGCGACGTGGTGCACTCCGCGTGCCGTGCTGGTCGGGCGTTCGGACCGCGGTACGAGATAATGAGCACTCAATTCGGCGCGACGAGCGGCAAGGCGATCGCGTTCTCCGGTTTCCACGGTCATAGCGGCAGCTCCACGGGATCGGACGGTAGCGGGCAGAAGACGACAGCGCTAGCCCCGGCGTCGATCCATTTCTGGGCCTGATCGAACCAGGTGGCCGGATCGCCGGCGATGACCAATTCGGTAAGTGGTGGTTGCTCTGAACCGTACGCGGCGAGCTGGCTGGCGAACCTCGGCAGCGCCATCTTCTCGCGCATCATCGCATCGAGGGCGTCGACATCG
>JANNHY010000090.1:0-15620 GCA_031404635.1 Ilumatobacteraceae bacterium | reverse complement strand
TCGAGCTGATGTGGATGCTCCCCCGCGCCGAGTGGGGGCCATACGAGAACGCCGCCCCGATCGACCACCTCGACCTGGCCGGCGAGGTGCAGCGCTGGAGCGGCGTCCGCACCGCCGGGACCATCACGTCTACGACCCGGGAAGTCGCGTCATGACCGGCTTCGCACCACCCGTCGTCGCGTGGCGCGGACAGCAGAACGATCAACGCCCACTGGTTGTGTTGCTGCACGGCCGCGGGTCCGACGAGACCGACATCATCGCGCTGGCCGACCATCTCCCCACCAACCTCGACTACGCCGCCGTGCGCGCGCCAATCGCCGAGGGCGGCGGCTACGCCTGGTTCGCCAACCGCGGCATCGGCCGCCCCGTCGGCGAGTCGCTCGCCGAGACCATGGGGTGGTTCCGCACCTGGATCGACGACATAGCGATGGCCGGACGGCCAGTCGTGCTTGTCGGCTTCAGCGGCGGCGCCGCGTTCGCCGGCGGGCTGATCCTCGACGACCCGGGCCGATACCAGGGCGCGGCGATCCTGTTCGGGACGCTGCCCTTCGACGCCGGCGTGCCAACCACACCCGGCCGCCTCGCCGGCCTGCCGGTCCTCGTCGCCCACGGCGACACCGACACGGTGATCCCCCGCGACCTGCTCGAGCGGACCTGGACCCACCTCCGCGACCGTGCCGGTAGCGCCACGACCGGCGTACGCGACCCGGGCGGGCACGGCCTCACCCCCGCCGTCGTCGCCGAGTTGCACCGCTGGCTCACCCACCTGACCGCTGAGAGCGAGTCAGCACCATGAGCGTCCCCCGGCCGTTCGAGATCGGGTTGTTCACCTTCGGTGAGATCACGGCCGACCCGGTGACCGGACGACCGATCGACCCGGCGGTCCGGCTGCGAGAGTTCATCGAGCTCGCCAAAATCGCCGACGAAGCTGGCCTCGACGTGTTTGGCGTCGGTGAACATCACCGACCCGACTTCGCCATCGCCTCGCCGGCGGTCGTGCTCGCCGCCATCGCCCAGGCCACCGAACGCATCCGTCTCACCAGCACCGTCACTGTGCTGTCCACCGCCGACCCGGTCAAGGTGTTCGAGGACTTCACCGCCGTCGACCTCATTTCCGGCGGGCGAGCCGAGATCACCGCCGGCCGCGGCGCGTACACCGAGTCCTTCCCGCTGTTCGGCCACGACCTCTCCGACTACGACGAGCTGTTCGAAGAGAAGCTCGACCTGCTCCTGCGACTCAACCTCAACGAGCACGTCACGTGGTCCGGCCGGCACCGGGCGCCGCTCGACGACGCCGGGGTGTACCCGCGACCGGTCCAGCCCGAGCTGCCGGTGTGGATCGCCGTCGGCGGCACGCCCGCCAGCGTCGTGCGCGCCGGCCGCCACGGCCTGCCGCTCTACCTGGCCATCCTCGGCCAGCCCGAACGCTTCGCCCCGCTTGCCGAGCTGTACCGCCAGACCGCCGCCGACGCCGGCCACACCCCGGAGGCGCTCCGTGTCGGGGTCACCAGCCACTTCTACATCGAGCCCACATCGCAAGGCGCTCAGGACACCTTCTACCCGTACTACTCGCGCTACATCGGCAACAACATGCCCGGCGCTCGTGGCCAACTCCTCCCCCGCGACGCGTTCGACGCCTGGGCCGGACCGGGCGGCGCCCTGTTTGCCGGCAGCCCCCAACAGGTCATCGACAAGATCCTCTGGGAACACGAGCTGCTCGGCCACGACCGCTTCCTCGCCCAGATCGGCCTGGGAGGGCTCCCGTTCGCGGCCACAGCGCGCTCAATCGAGCTCCTCGCCACCGATGTCCTTCCGACCATCCGACGCGAAACAGCGGCGCGGCCCAAAGTGAGCGTCGGATGACAGCCACCACCGACTACGCGACCCGGCACCGCCCGCCATCGCAGTGCAAGGGCTTCCGAACACCTTCGCGACGATGCCGGAGGAATCTCTTGGCGATGTTCTGCTTGTCGTGCTCAACAACCGATTTGGCCCGGCCAGCGGGGCGTCAGTGCCTGCCCACTGACGCCGCCGGGGACTTGTATTTCCCCTTTGACGAAGAACTCTCTGTTGGTGTCCGATGTGTCCTTACCCGACATCGACAACGAATACGGCTGCCTCGACGTCCGTGACGCGGTGCAGGTTGCCCCGCGGTGGGCAGATCTGCTCGACCACGGCGTGCAGCAGCCCCTCCTTGCTGCCGAAGTAGCCGTAGGGCGTCGCCTTTGAACCCGCCGGCCGCGGTGATGACGTCGTCCATCGTGACGGAATCGAAGGCGCGTTCGAGGAACAGTTCCGCGGCGACGCGCACGATCCGTTCGCGCCGAGAGACCGACTCGTCATCGCTCACCCGATCATCGTGGCGCGTCGCGGCGGCGGAAACGAAATGGCACGAATGGCTCACCTCCAGAGCCGCAAGCAGACGATGCAATGTCGTCTTGGGGAGGCCGGTGCGGCGAATCAGTTCGCCGAGCGGAAGCACCGTTCCGGGGCCATGTGTGAACGCGCCGAGGACCATCACAGCGCGGTTGATCAGCGCGAGACCAGGTGCTGTCACGCCGGCGGCACTTACAACCGTCGCCACAGGCAAACTGTATGCATCCATGAACGAATGCGCAGCAAGCGTCGAGGATGAGCGACGGATTGAGCAGCCGTAGGATTGTATTTACCTGGCAATTCTTGCAGATGTTGGCAACCGACGAGCTTCTTCTATACACATTATGCGAATTGATCAATAATAACTGGGACCTACTTGACCTTAAAGTGTATGCAGATTAAGGTCCAACCGGGGATCGCAGGTCGACCCCGCCCAGAACGATCGGGCGGTCACAATCACGGGGGAACGGTCATGCGACTAGCAGGCAAGCGAGTGCTCATCACGGGTACGGCAGGCGGGCAAGGCGAAGCAGCACAGGAGATGTTCGTTCGCGAGGGGGCTCGAGTCCGTGGCTGCGACGTGCAGCAAGGCGCTGCCGAGCGAACAGCGGCGTTGCTGACCGAGGAGGGTTTCGACGTCGCCGGCGCCACGGTGGATCTAGCCGACCCCGACGCGGCTGCACACTGGATCGAGGAGTGCGCTGCATCGCTCGGCGGCATCGACGTGCTCTACAACAACGCCGCCGGGTTCGCGTTCTCACCGTTCGCTGACATGACGCTCGACCTGTGGAATCACGTCATGAAGGTTGAGCTCGACATCATCTTCCACGCCACTCACCCGGCATGGAAGCATCTCTGCGACCGTGGCGGATCGGTGATCAACGTCAGCTCCATCTCGGCGCTGCGCGGCGTCGCACCGCTCGGCCAGGTGGCCCATGCCACGGCCAAGGGCGGCGTGATCGGCTTCACAAAATCGCTCGCCGCGGAGGGTGCCGAACACGGGGTACGGGTCAACGCAATCGCTCCCGGGTTCGTCGCCTCGCCGGCCACGAAAGCTGCCGTGGAGGACGACAACCTTCGCAACTTCATGCTGTCGAAACACCTGATCCAACGGCCAGGCACCGGCCCCGATATCGCCTACATGGCGATATACCTCGCATCCGACGAGTCGACGTGGGTCACCGGCCAGACGTACTCCGTCGACGGCGGCTGGAGCGCGGGCTTCCGCTGATCGCCATGCTCATGCAACAGCACGTATCGACGACAGCGGAGAGCGGAGCGCCGCTGACGACAACGACGACGACCACCGCTACCCCGCGTCGGAAGATAGCGCGCCGATTGCTCGGCTTCGACGAGCTCGGCGTCCTGTTGGCATTGGTGGGGCTCGTCGTCGTCGGGATCGGAGCGTTCCATCATGCGTTCCTGTCGGGTGATGTCTTGCTCAGCACGGTGCGCCAGGCTGCGTTCGTCGCACTCGTTTCCTACGGGATGGTGTTCCTGCTCGCGATGGGCGAGCTTGATCTGTCGGTCGGAGGTACGTACGCGGTCACGATCCTGGGTACGGCGCTACTGATCGCCGACCACGGTCTCAACCCCTGGTTGGCCATTCCCGTCGGGATTGCGATCGGAATGGGACTCGGCTGTCTGAACGGCCTGATCGCCAACGTCTTCCGCGTGCCGGTCATCATCGTCACGCTCGGGACGTTGTCTGCCTATCGCGGTTTCGCGACCGTGATCTCCGGCGGGAGTGGAGTGGCCGGATTGCCACTCGACAACTCGTTCTTCCAACGCTTCGGTGGCGACGTACTGGGCGTTCCCGTCGCTGTCTGGGCCGTGATCGTCGTGGGACTCGGCCTCACCGTGTTGCTGCGCTCGACCCGGTTCGGCGCCGCGGTGCGAGCAGTTGGATCGAACCACCAAGCAGCCAGGTTCAGTGGTATCCCGATCGCACGCACGCGCCTGCTGGCGCTCACGCTGGTTGGCGGTCTCGCCGGCCTGGCCGGTGTGCTCTCGCTCGCCTACTTCCAGTCGGCCGATCCTACGGTTGGCGGCGGCTTCGAACTCCAAGTCATCGCCGCCGCCGTCATCGGCGGCACGGCAGTGACGGGTGGTTCCGGAACCGTGCCGGGGGCGCTGATCGGCGCCCTGATCGTCGCCGTCATCAACTCGGGGCTCGTGTTCTTCTCGATTCCGGGCAACTGGTCGAGCTTCGTCACCGGTGTCGTCATCGTCGTCGCCGTCGTTCTCGACGGAATCGTTCGCCGCCGCAAGGCGGCGCTGGCAGCTCGCCACAACACGTGAGCCACCGCAACACACATCAGGCGGCCACCCGCCCGAAGAAGAGGGGAACATCAATGAACGTAGGAATGAGGAAACGTCGCACGGTGAGGCTCAGCGCCGTGACCGCGCTGGCCCTGATCGCCGCAGCGTGTGGCAGCGACGGCAGCAGTAGCGGCGCGGAGACCACACAACCGACAGGCACCGCTGCCGCCGCTCCATCCGCCACCGGCGGAACAACTGCAGCCGCCGAGGAGAAGCGTCTCAAACTCGGCATGGTGCTGATCCTGACGAACATCCCGTTCGGTCAGCAGATCTCGGACGGAGCGAACGCTGCGGCTAAGGACTTCAATGCAGATCTCCAAATCACCGGCCCAACCTCGATCGACCCGGCGTTGGGGCAGAAGCAAGCATCCGACCTGGTTGCCACCGGCCTTGATGGGCTCTCGGTGGCGCCGTTCCCCACAGAGGCGTGGCCGAAGGCGTTGTCGGAGTTGAAGGACAAGCTCGACAACACCATCACCCACAACACCCCTCCGAACGAAGGCTCCAAAGTCGACGTGTTCGTTGGCGTGAACGACATCGAGCAAGGCCGCGCCCTCGCCCGCGAGACGATCAAGAATGCCGGATGGACGGTCGAGACGACCGGCAAAGTCCTGCTCGGCCAATGCGTGCCGGGTGACACCGGCGTGCTCGCGTCGCGGATGAAAGGCATGAAAGAGGTGTTTCAGGCGGAGCTCCCCAAGGCCGAGGTGATGGGACCGCTCCAGGTCAGCGTCGATCCGAACCAGAACACCTCCGATTGGGAGAACCTGCTCAAGGCGAATCCTGATCCCCTTGCCGCAGGGGGCACGTGCGACCAGGACGGTGAGAGCCTGTACAAGCTGAAGACCGCATCGAAGGGCGAGTTCGCCGTGTTTGCCTTCGAGACCCCGCCGAACACGGTCAAGGGGATCAAGGATGGAACCATCATCGCCAATGTCTCTGTGGACTGGTGGCTGGAGGGCTACCAGGCGATCCGTGTATTGGCTGAGCGTGCACGCGGTGGTGACGTGGCGGGCGGCTGGATCGACACTGGCTACACCGTGGTCGACACGTCGAATGTCGACGCAGTCATCGCTCGTAACGGATCCGAGGAGGCGGCGCGAGAGTGGTACAAGGACGCGATTGCCGACTTCGAGGCGAACCTCGCGAGCCACACTCACCCGTTGGCCGATCAGCTCAAGTAATCGATCAGTCCAACGAACATGTCGGCAGCCCCGGCCATCTACGTCGCCAGCGGAATCGACAAGCGCTACGGGGGCGTGACCGCGCTCGCGGGCGTTGACCTCGAGCTCCACTCGGGAGAGATCCACGCTCTCGTCGGCGCGAACGGGGCCGGGAAGTCGACGTTGATGAAGATCCTCGCTGGTGCCGAGCAGCCGAGTGCTGGCTGTTTGGTGCTCGCGGGATCTGACGTCGAGTTCAGTTCGGTCCGTCAAGCAAGTGCGGCCGGGGTAGCGATCGTGTCCCAGGAACTGTCACTGTTCCCGCACCTGACTGTGTTGGCCAACCTCTTCTTGCTGCGCGAGCCCCGTCGGCGAGGGGTTGTCGACCGCGCCGCGATGCGTGCTCGGGCCCGGCCGGTCGCTGCTGCTATCGGCCTCGATGTGCCACTCGACGCTCGCGTCGGCGACCTTCGGCTCGGCGAGCGCCAGCTCGTCGAAATCGCCCGGGCGGTCATCGACGAGCCTCGCGTGTTGATCCTCGACGAACCAACCGCATCGCTCGTGCCCGCCGAGGTCGAACGGTTGCACACCGTCATCCGGGGCCTGCGCGGTCGCGGGGTTGCCGTCGTGTATGTGTCGCACTTCCTCGAAGACGTGTTCTCGATCTCCGATGTGATCACGGTCGTGCGCGATGGGCTGATCGTATGTTCGCGGATTGCACCGTCGGCCACGACCGTCGCCGGTGTCGTCGAGGCGATGCTCGGAGCGCCACCGCCGGAGCGTGTCGCCCGCACGCACCGCACCGCCGACTCCACCATTGGCGGCCGCGTCGCGTTGCGCGGCGTACGCCGCGGCACATCGTTGCTCGGCGTCGACCTGTCGGTTGAGCGGGGTGAGATCGTCGGGCTGGCGGGCCTCGACGGGTCAGGTGTCTCCAGCGTGTTCGACGTCCTGTTCGGCGTTGCGCGGCCCGACGCGGGGGAGGTGGAGCTTCCCGACGGCGGCGCCGCTCCGGGCTCGATCGCGGCAGCGGTCCGCCGTGGCGTCGCCCTCGTCCCTGCTGACCGCAAGGCCAACGGCCTGATGCTCGACAAGCCGATCGTCGACAACATCACCAAGGTGTCCGCGATCGCGCTCGGACGAGCCGGCTTTCGTCTTCCACGAATTGCGCTTCGTGAGCGTGCCCATGGCTGGCGCGAACGCCTCGGAATCAAGACGCCCACGGTGTTAGCACCGGCCAACACCTTGTCTGGTGGCAATCAGCAGAAGGTCGTGTTCGCCAAGTGGCTCGATGCCGACGCAGGCGTCTATCTGCTTGACGACCCGACCCGCGGCGTCGACATCGGCGCCAAACAAGAAGTTCACGACGTCATACGGTCATTGGCCGACAAGGGCGCCGTGGTGATCGTGTCGTCGAGCGACCCTGATGAACTCGCCGAGCTCACCGACCGGGTCGTGGTCTTCTTCCGCGGTCGCATCGCCGCCACGCTCACCGGCGACGACCTGACCGAACATGCCTTGCTCGAAACGATGAACACCGGTATCGCTCCTGTATCGGTAGCTGGATCCTGACGAGATGTGACGCGACAACGTCAGCGCCAGATGGCGAAGACCTTGTTGCTGTTGAAGCAGTGGGTTTCGACGAAGGTGCTCCACTCCAACGAGAGGCCAAGTTCCTGCACAGCGCCCATCGCTGTGAACCAGTTGAGCAGTTCCTGTTGGCCGGCGTGCTCGACATCGCTCAGGGTGGTGGTGAGCCACGCGGCCTGGTGACCCGCCACGAGCGCGTCGTAGAGACGGCGGTCGGCGGAGGTGTCGGGCCGCAACCGGTGCGTGTGGTCGACCAGGAATGCATGCGACCACGACGACGAGGCGATCAGCGCGACGCGGTGATCCGATGACGCGAACGCGCGTGCGACGGCGGCGCCGAGGGCGTGGAAGCGGCGTGGCGACGGCGAGGGCGGGTCGGGACGGATGTCGTCCGCCATCGACGTGATGAAGCCCTTGGCGCCCACCACCTTGCGGCCGTAGCAGTTGAGCGGCATCGGCAGAACGGGCCACTTGAACCCGGTGCGGTCGTAGTCGAGGTACAGCACCGTGTTCAAAAACGCGTGAGCGAGGCCAGGATGGTGGAGGGTGCGGTAGGCGTAGGCGACGTCGAAGTCGTTCCCGATCAGCTGCTCGACGAGCCACCGTCCGGTCTCGTGGGCGCCGCGGATCGTTCGCACGAGGTCGCCCGGCTCACCCCACGCGTTGGGCTTGCCGGCCATCATCGCCGACTCGGCGGCCTGCGCCCACGGGCGCGCCTCGATGTCGTCGTAGCACAGCACCGAGTACGGCGGAATGAGGTCGTCGTGAAAGTTCTCGTGTTGGTCGTCGCCCCACACGAGCACGACATCGGGATCGAACTCGTCGAGTGCAACGCGCACGCGACGCAGCCCGTCGACCAACGCGGCGCGGTGGACGGCGGCCGAGGAGACGGCTTCGTCATCGCCCCACTCGACACGCATCGCCTCGGGCCACGACGACGGATCCTTCGCCGCCTCGGGGATGCCTGGATCCCGCAGCGTTCGGCGCAAGATGCCGGCCATCTCGGCGTCGAGCATCGACAACGGTGGGTAGTGCGTCACCCCGACCACGATCACGTCACCCATCAGCGCCCTCCTCTGATCTACGCCGCGACGATGGGGTGCTCGATCGCGCCGAGCCCGTCGATCTCGACCCGCACCACGTCGCCCGGCTTCAGGAACTTGCCGCGCGGTGCGCCGACCCCCGAGGGCGTGCCTGTCGCGATCACGTCTCCAGGTTCCAGCGTGACCCAGCGGCTGGCGCCGGCGACGAGCACCCAAGTGTCGAGGATCATGTCGGACGTCGACTCGTCCTGCTGGATCTCGCCGTTCACCCACAGGCGAAGCCGGAGATCGTTGGGGTCGTCAATCAACCAGTCCGGTGTGACGCCCGGGCCCATCGGACAAAACGTGTCCTGGCTCTTGGAGGCGATCCAGTCGTATTCGAATGCCGGCGCCGGGGCGGTTGGGCGATGGTGCAGGCCGCGCGCCGACACGTCGTTCAGCACGACGTACCCAGCCACGTGGTCACGCGCCTCGTCGGGTGCAATGTTGCGCCCGGCGCGACCGATCACCACGCCGAGCTCGCCCTCCCAATCGACGCCGGCGGCGGGATCGGGGTCGATCATGACAGGGCCGTGCCCCGCAACGACCGTGGTGGTGGGCGTCTTCAGGAAGAACCACGGCTCCCACTCGAGTCCCGGCTTGGCCACGCCCATTTCGGCGACGTGCTTGCGGTAGTTGGCACCGGCGCAGAGCACCTTGTTCGGGAACCGCAGCGGCGCCAGCAGTTCGGCTCCGGCAATCACAGTGGCGTCGTCGGGCGACCACACGCCGAGCAGTGCGGCGGTCGCACCCCAGTCGGCGAGCAACTCCATCACACCGCTCGCGTCGCACAGCGGTATGGGCAGCGCGACGATCGTTCCGTCGGCGCGGCGGGCGGCAGCGCGTTCGCACCCACCGGAAAGGCACGTCACCAGTGACCACGTCGCTGACCCCGTCATCGGGTGCCTCCGGAGATTCCAACGGGAGGGGCGGCGAGAAACGCCCACAGCCGCGGCCACAGTTCGGGCCACGTCGCCTGCCAGGCGGTGATCTCGTCCGACGTGAGTCGGCGTGCGTCGGTATCCCCCACTCGTAGCAGGTGTGAGCAGGTCTGCTCCACCACCCATTGCGCGGTCGCCGCTTCGCGCGGGTCGGTGCCGACCGTGACGGCACCATTGCCGCGAAGCAGCACCCCTCGCGCGTCGCCGAGCGCCGCCGCCACGCCGGCACCGGCGGCCTCGTTACGAACGAGGCGCGCGTCGTCGTACACGGCAAGCGGTGCGCCGAGCCAGGCTCCCTGCCCATGAACTGGCACGAGTGGGCCAGGCAGCGCCGCGCCGGGGTGAGACGCAGGTGGTTGGGCCCTCGCGACCGCAGTCACGTCGGGCCGGACGCGGTAGATCGCGACGTGCATCCATGCCTCGCCCGGAGCGCCATGGGGAAGTGCTCCGGCCGAGAGCGAGACCTCGATCAACTCGGTGGAAGCGTCGATCGTGCCGAGCGGTACCGGTGGAGTGATCGCGAACTGGTCGTCGGCGGTGCGCACCGACACATGCCCGAACGCGGTGACGAGACCGTGCCGGGCGAGCGTGTTCGCCGCCGCGACCACCTCCGCCGAAGCGATCATCGAAGCGGCGCGGAAACGGTGGCCATCGCAAGCGCGCGCCGAACCGCGACCGGCTCGAACTGCGGCGCAAGGTCGGTGAGGGCGCGCAGCGCCGTGCGGGCCAGGTGGTGGGCCAGCACGCTTCGCGCCTGCGCGGCGTCGCCAGCTGTGATCGCCTCGACAATTGTTCGGTGCTCGCGATCGCCGGGCGCCTGCCAAGCGTCCGGCTCGCTGTGCTGCACGACGCGGATGTAGCGGATGCTGCGATCGGCGTAGGTCCGGATCTCCTTGCGCAGCGCCGGCGACGCGCCGCGGGTGAGTATCCCGTGGAACTCCGCGTGCGTGGCGAACCAGCTCGTCACGTCGGAGCCGGCGGCGGCGGTACCCATCGTGTCGAGCATCGTCGCCAACGTCTCGCAGTCGGCGCGGGTGAGGCCGGGGACGGTGAGGTCGAGCGCGAGTGACTCGAGGAGGATCCGGCACGCGTAGTCGGCGTCGAGCGTTTCAGGGTCGAAGTCGGCGACGCGGACGCGAAGGTTCGTCTCGGCGATCACCAGCCCTTCTTCTTGCAGCATGCGCAACACCTCGCGCAACGGCGTGCGGCTCACACCGAGCCGTTGCGACAGCTCGACCTGCGACAGCGAGGCGCCCGGCTCGAGCGTGCCGTCGAGTATCCACTGCCGGACGGCAGTGTGCAGCCCGCCAACTCCCTCGCGGGCGCGGTCGACGGGTACGTCGGAGGTGTGGCTGGGCACGCTGGTTGTCTCCGCCTTGACATCGGTCACGGCATGAGTGTATACAATCTCTTGACGCATGTCACGCATTCAACGGGATATGAGGGGGATGTGGATGGGCTATATTAGTGGAATGTTAGGGGAAACGCCGCGTCGTACCCACTCCACGGTTGCCAAATTGCACACAGTTTGGATTTCGACATGATATTCGTCTCGCACTCGATTCCGATCAACGAGGACGGACAACCCTTCCTCGACCGTAGCGCGGTGTGGGGCGGCCTTGTACAGAAAGCGAACAACGCCTTGCCGTTCGTGCCCGCCATGACGCACTGCGAGGTGACCGCACGGCACAGCGATTTCAGCTTCGACCGCGACATCGAGTTCCGAGGTCAGCAGATGACCGAGCGGATCGTGCTCGAACCGGAACATCGCGTGGTGTTCACGCGCCTTGCCGGCCCGGTGCTTGGCACCATCGCCAACGAGATCGAGGAGACCGCTGACGGGGAATTGTTGCTGCGGTTCTCGTTCGCGCTGTGCGTCTCAGCAGTCGGTGGTGGGTCCGACGAGGAACGCGGCTACGCCGACAGCATGACGCAGGACTACCTCAAGGCAGTCGCAGCCACGCTCACAGCGATCCGTCGGGTG
The DNA here is from genome assembly GCA_031404635.1 of Ilumatobacteraceae bacterium. Classification (GTDB taxonomy): domain Bacteria; phylum Actinomycetota; class Acidimicrobiia; order Acidimicrobiales; family Ilumatobacteraceae; genus JAENVT01. Next base: position 4,162 of record JANNHY010000090.1, on the reverse strand, counting down.
GCCAACGGCGAGACCTCATAAATCACGACACAACGAAGGAGCAGACCATCATGAGCAACTGGGTAGCCGAGTACTTCCGAGTCGTCGACTCGATGGATATGGACGCATTCCTCGACATGCACTCCGACGACTGCGTGGTCGAGTTCGCCAACAACCCCGAGCGCAGTGGGTAAACAGCAGATCAGCGAGGCGATCGGTGCACTCTGGGCGGCGATCTCCGCGCTGCGCCACGAACCGCGCAACCGCTGGGTCACCGACGATGGCACCGGCGTTCAGGAAGCCACGACCGTCTACACCACGCATGGCGGCACCGAGGTGCCGCTCCCGGTCACGTCGATCCTCACCCAACGTGACGGCAAGGTGAACAGCCTGCGGGTCTACATGGACATCGCGCCGCTCTTCGCCCAAATCGGCGGCGAGGCAGCCTGATGGTCACGCTCGACGGCAAGGTCGCTCTCGTCACGGGTGCAGCACGTGGACAAGGTCGTTCCCATGCGCTCGCGCTCGCGGCGCAGGGCGCGACATTGTTCCTGACCGACCTCGCCGCGCAGATCGGCTCGGTGCCCTACGACCTCGGCAGCGAGGCCGACCTCTCGGAGACGCAGGCGATGGTTGTCGCAGCGGGTGCCAAGTGCGAGACGATGGTGGCCGACGTGCGGTCCCGCGCCGAAATGCGCGCCGCAGTCGCCGCCGCGACCGACGCGTTCGGCAGTGTCGACATCGCCCTGTGCAACGCCGGCATCTGTTCCTGGCACCCATTCCTCGCGCTCGACGAGGCGATGTGGCAAGACGTCATCGACGTCAACCTCACCGGCGTGGCCAACACGTTGCAGGCCGTGCTGCCCGGCATGATCGAGCGTAAGTACGGCCGCGTTGTCGTGACCGGCTCCACGCTCGGCCGCCAGGGCATGGCAAACGTGTCGCACTACTCCGCGGCGAAGTGGGGCCTGCACGGGCTCGTGAAGTCCATCGCGATGGAGGTCGCGACCGAGGGCATCACCATCAACCTCGTGAACCCGACGATCGTCAACACGCCGATGATGGACAACGCTGCCGCATACAAACTCTTCTGCCCCGACATCGAGAACCCGACTCGCGAGGACGCCTTGCCGCGGTACGCCACGCTCAACCGCATTCCGATGGCGTGGATGGAGCCTGAGGAGATCTCCAAGGCGATGTTGTTCCTCGCGTCCGACGAGGCCCGCTACATCACCGGCACCGCGCTCGACGTAGCGGCCGGCGCCAACACCACGTTCACGGCATAGAGGCGCGCAATGGTTACCGTTCGATCGTTCCAACGCTTCGCCCTCAACGTCGCCGACGGCGCCACGGCGCGCACGTTCGTCGAAACGTTCGGGTTCGACGTCGCCGAGTCGGGCAGTTCGCTCACGCTGCGATGCCCCGGCCGCGACCAGGACCAGGTCGTGATCCGCGAGGCGGGCGGGCCATTGCTCGAACGAGTCGTGTTCGGGGTGGCAACGGGCGAACTCGGTGCGATGCAGGCGCGGATCGAGGAGCACGGCGTGGCGCCGGTCGACGGCGACGGTCCGGGGCTGTTCGCGCGCGACCCGCACGACAATCTCGTCCAGATCATCGAGGCTGAACCTGCCGCGCCGCGTCCACTCGATCCGTGGGCGGTGAACATCGCGGGTCGGCACGAGCGGTTCGATGTCGCTCGTTGGACGACCATCGGTGGCCGCACCACGCCACGCCGCCTCGGTCACGCTCTGATCTTCACCCCCGACCAGGCCGCGACCGAGGCGTTCTACATGGGGGTGCTCGGGCTGCGGCTTTCCGATCGGATCAGCGGCAAGGTCACCTTCATGAACGCCGGCGCCGGCGACCATCACCTGTTCGGCTGTATCCAATCGACGCATCCCGGGTTCCACCACGCAAGTTTCGAAGTCGACGACCTCGACGCGCTGGGCTCGGGGATCGATCAGCTTCACCAGGCCGGCTACAGCGACGGGTGGGGCCTCGGTCGCCATACACTCGGGTCGAACTTCTTCCACTACGTCCGTACCCCGTTCGGCCCGATGTTCGAATACTTCTCCGACATCGACCAGATCACCGACGCGTGGGTGGGCAGCGACCATCACGTGAAGCCGTGGGTGTGGGGATCGCCGCCACCCGACGACTTCCTCATCAACCTCAACCCGATGTGATGCGCGCCGTCGTCATCCGCTCGCACGGCGGACCGGAGGTTCTCGAGTCGACGGACATCGAGCGCCCCGAGCCGGGCCAGGGCGACGTGCTGCTGCGTGTGCGGGCCGTGTCGGTCAACGCGTTCTTGGATGTGTCGAACCGCGCCGGGCACGTGCCGTTTGCCCGGTATGAATTCCCGCATGTCCTCGGCTCCGAACACGCTGCTGAGGTGGCCGCGCTCGGCCCGAACACCGACACACTGTTCGCTGTCGGCGACGCCGTGATCGCATCAAACACCGTGCCGTGCCGCGCTTGTGACGCGTGCGCGGCGGGCCACGATGAACGGTGCGCGCAGCTCGGGATCATCGGTGTCAATCGGCCGGGCGCGTACGCTGAGTACACGGTTGTGCCCGCTCACGTCCTGCGGCCGATCCCGCCGTGCGTGTCGTTCGAAGACGCATCGGCACTCGGCGTCAACGGCCCGCTCGCCGTGGCGCAGCTGGTGGCCGCGGACGCGACCGCCGGCCAGACGGTGATGGTGCAGGCCGCGGGATCGTCGTCGGGTTCAATGGCGCTGCTGGTGGCGCGTGCGATGGGGCTGCGGACGATCGGCACCACGCGCTCCCCCGAACGAGCCCAGGTACTACGCGACCTCGGGGTTGCCGACGAGATCGTTGTGTCGAGCGAGCCCGACGCCGTCGAACAGATCCGTTCGCTGACCGGCGGCCATGGTGCCGACATCGTTCTCGACAACCTCGCCGCACCCGAAGCGTGGGTGCTGACCGTCGCCACCCTTGCCGCCGGAGGAGCGATCGTGACGTCGGGAGCGAAATTCGGGGGCCGCGTCGATGTCGACCTGCGTTCGCTCTACACGTTCAACCAGCGGATCATCGGCGTTCGCACATCGAACCACGCCGCAAAGGACCGCCTATGGCAACTCGTAGCCGAGAACGCCCTGCGCCCGCTCGTCGACTCCATAATCCCGCTCGAAGAGGTCGCCGACGCTCACCGCCGCATCGAAGCAGGCCACAACATCGGTCGCGTCGTTCTTGCCGTGTGAACAGCGCACGAGCTGCACCGACGCGACCCGGCCGTGTTTTTGCGTCGCCGGCTTCGACCGACGTCCCGACGGCAGCAAGGCAAGTCACGAAATGTTCGGCTGGACCGGATACCTCGTGAGTTGCCTCCGCGAAATGGAGCGGACGACGGGATTCGAACCCGCGACCCTCACCTTGGCAACGTGAAGAGAACCGTCCGTCGAGTCCGGCGAGTCCCCTGACGTGGTGTCCTGTCCGCCGATTCGTCCGCCCAGTCCGCCCAGTCCGCCCATGCCGTATACCGGTCTACCCATCGCACGCCGGCGACGAACCGGCCCCTCACCCAGGCGCGGAGATAGACACCATCGATGGGCGGCGGGTTTCAGGCACGCTATACCGCGCCCCGCTACGCTTGGGTGATGGCGCAGAAGATCTGGACCGCGGAGGAACTCGAGCGGATGACTCCGGCCGAGCAGGATGCGATCTTCGACGCCAGCATCGTGCGCAACCTCGACGACGTACCCAACGAATTCGTCGCCAAGGTGCGGGCTCGCTTCGGAGCACACCTCGCGGGCACTGAGTCGCCAGCGCAGTGACCACCTCGTCGAAGACGCGGTCCTTGCTGGCGTGTTCGATCAAGAATTCGGTGTTCACTGTGCACATGACAACCTCCCAGGTGTGGAGCAACCCAGCCACAACACACCTCAACCCGGCGTTCAAGGACGGTGCGCTCACTGCCTGAGAGATCAGCACCTGGCGCCCCGTGCTCTCCGCCGGTTGACAACTGTTGATACTCACTGCATGATGTTCGGATGAGTGGAAACACGATGAGCTTCGCCCTCCCCGAGTCGCTACGCGCCTACATCGACGAACGCGTCCAGTCCGGCCAGTACGGCAACACCAGCGAGTACCTGCGTGATCTCGTGCGCCGCGACCAGGATGACCAAGCGAAGAAGCGCCTGCGCGAACTGATCACGGCA
>JANNHY010000089.1:0-10651 GCA_031404635.1 Ilumatobacteraceae bacterium | reverse complement strand
CCAGCATCGGCTTCAGGATCGAAGCAGCATCGATGGCACCTTCGGCGGCGCCGGCACCCACCAGGGTGTGGATCTCGTCGATGAACAGAATGATGTCGCCGCGGGTCCGAATCTCTTTCAGGACCTTCTTCAAGCGCTCTTCGAAATCGCCGCGGTAGCGGCTGCCCGCAACGAGGGCACCGAGATCGAGGGTGTACAACTGCTTGTTGCGCAAGGTGTCGGGGATGTCGTTGCTGACGATCTTCTGTGCAAGGCCTTCGACGATCGCCGTCTTGCCGACGCCCGGCTCGCCGATCAGAACCGGGTTGTTCTTGGTGCGACGGCTGAGGATCTGCATGACCCGCTCGAGTTCGCGCGCCCGGCCAATGACCGGATCGAGCTTCTTCTCGCGGGCGAGTTGGGTGAGGTTGCGACCGAACTGGTCGAGGATCTGGCTGTTGCCCTTGTCGCCTGGCGTGTCTTCCTTGCCCTGTTGGCCGGCGGCCGCGGCCTGCGGCTCGCCCTTGCCCTGGGCGCCGCCCTGGTAACCGCTGAGCAGCTGGATGACCTGCTGGCGCACACGCGACAAATCAGCGCCGAGCTTGACGAGCACCTGCGCGGCGACTCCTTCGCCCTCGCGGATGAGACCGAGGAGGATGTGTTCGGTGCCGATGTAGTTGTGGCCGAGTTGCAGCGCCTCGCGCAGCGACAGCTCCAACACTTTCTTGGCACGAGGCGTGAACGGGATGTGACCCGACGGCGACGTGCCACCTTGCCCGATGATCTCCTCGACCTGATTGCGGACGGCTTCGAGCGAGATGCCGAGACTTTCGAGCGCCTTGGCGGCGACTCCTTCACCTTCGTGGATGAGACCGAGGAGGATGTGTTCGGTGCCGATGTAGCTGTGGCTCAGCAGACGAGCTTCCTCTTGAGCCAGCACGACGACCCGCCGTGCTCGATCGGTGAAGCGTTCAAACATGGCAGAAGTCTATCGGTCCGGCGCACACGCAACGTGCGCCCGGGCCCGTTAGGTCTCTTGACCTACTGCTACTTTTCGGGGGGTCGGGGTGGGTGGCTAGCCTGACCGCCATGGCGCCTTCGCCGTTCTTCGCGCTTGACGGGATGACCGACGCTGTGCAACGTATCGAAGCGGCGCTGGTCGAGTCGGTTCACACGCCCGATCCGTACCTCAACGAGATCGCGTCGCACCTGATCATCGCCGGTGGCAAGCGCCTGCGGCCGGTGCTCACGGTGGTGGCCGCGCAGGTTTCCGCCCCGTCAGATCCCGCGCTCAGGGAACGCTCGATCCAAGGTGGGATTGCCTGTGAGTTGGTGCAAACCGGATCTCTGTACCACGACGATGTTATGGATGAGGCGACCACCAGGCGAGGTGTTGAAACGGTGAATGCCAAGTGGGGCAACCTGCAGGCCATCCTGGCCGGCGACTTTCTGCTGTCGCGGGCGTCGGAGATCGCCGCGTCACTAGGCACCGAGGTCGCAGGATTGCTGGCCCGCACGATCGGTCGGTTGTGCGAAGGACAGATCGAAGAGTTGCGCCACACATACAATTCGGCGCGACCGGAATCCAGTTACATGGCCTCGATCGGAGGCAAGACCGCTTCGCTGTACGCGACTGCGGCGCGCATCGGCGGTCTCGTCGCCGGCTCCGATCCCTCGCTGACCGACGCCCTCACCGAGTACGGCGAGGCCTTTGGGATCGTCTTCCAGATCGTCGACGATCTGCTCGACATCACCTCGACCGACGATCAGCTCGGCAAGCCCGCCGGTCACGACATGGTCGAGGGCGTGTACACGCTGCCGGTCATGCGAACTTTGCAGGCGGGTGGCGTACCGGCGATGGAGCTGCTGGCGTTGCTCGGCAGGCCGCTCGACACCGCCGAGCGGGAGAAGGCCTTGGGGATCGTTCGCGACAATGGCGGCGTCACCTCGGCATTTTCCACTGCACGGGAATGGGCCCAGCGTGCTGTCGCGGCCTGCGACGCCCTGCCGTCATCGGCCGCCACCGATGCGTTGCGCACCGCGCCGGCGGCCCTCGTCGCCTCCGTCCTCCCAGCTGCCTGACTCGCAAACCGATCGGAGGAAGTGAGGGTCAAGCGTTGGGGGCGAGCTTGACGAGTTTGGCGGCGGCCTTGTAGGCGGCTTCGGCCGGGCCAAGCTCGTCGGGGCGTAGCAGGTTGGCCATGATCCGCAGCACCCACTCCATCAGCGTGCGATTGTGCATGCCCGCCCGCGTCAGCTCGCGCATCAAGGCCGGGCGGCCGATCACCTTGGCGAACAGTCGGGCGACTTTGAAATACTCTCCGTACTCGTCGTCGAGCAGCGACGGGTAGCGCTGAAGCGCGGTCGGGTCGCCGGCGTCGAGCGCCTCGTGCAGCACCATGGCAGCCATGCGCGCCGTCTCGTAGGCGTAGTCGATACCTTCCCCGTTGAACGGATTGACGCTGCCGGCAGCGTCGCCGATGACCAGGTACGACGGCCCTGCCTTGGGTCCGACGGATCCACCCATCGGTACGCGCCCGCTCGTGGCCTTGCACTCCGGTTGCTCGGGTTTGATCTCCCAACGATCCGCCACCTGGTGGGCATAGGCGTCGAGCAGGTGCGTAGTGTTTACGCTCTTGAACTCACGGAACGTCGACAACAGCCCGACACCGATGTTGACGGTGCCATCGCCGACCGGGAAGATCCAGCCGTAGCCGGGCAACGGGTTGCCGTTGCGATCCTTCACGTCCAGCGCCGATTCGATCCACGGCTCGGCATGACGGGGTGTTTCCCAATACGTGCGAATTGCGGTGCCATATGGCCACCCGCGGGTTCGGAAGGTGCCCAACGAACGCCCGAAGCGACTGTTGGCCCCATCGGCCACCACGACGTAGCGAGCGCGAATCTCGATTGGCTCGCCGCTCATCGGCTGCACCACCGCGCCGCGAACGAATCCGCGGTCGACGATCGGCTGCAGGGCTTCGTGACCTTCGAGCAAAGCCGCCCCGGCGGCGACGGCGTTTCGAGCGACCATAGTGTCGAGTTCGCGGCGGCGAACCACGTAGCCGTACCGCGGGTAGATCGGATGCGACGGCCACTGCAACTCCAGCTGGCGACCCATGCCCGTGGCGCGCAGCCCGTTGTACCGGTGGAACCGGGCGAGCTGGTCGCCGAGACCCATCTCGTTCAGTTGATGAACGGCACGGGGCGTCAGTCCGTCGCCACAAGTCTTCTCACGGGGGAACGACTTCCGTTCGACGACGGTAACGTCGTGGCCGTACCGAGCGAGCCAGTAGGCGGCGGAGGCGCCGGCAGGGCCACCGCCGATCACCAGTACATCGGTCGATGGCGCCACTCAGTTGCCGGCGGGCGAGCCGGCCTGCGGCACCTTGCCGACCTTGATCGCGCCCGTGACCGTGGTTTCGATGTTGTCGAACGTGGCCGAGCCGTCCTCCAGCGCTGTCCATGCCGGTGCATCGGCCGCGCACCAGTTGTTGAACTCGGCCTCGTAAGCACCTGTGCGGTCCGCGCCACCCAGCGTGTATCGCTCGTGGCAGACGACAGCGAGGATCTCGGCCTCGGTCAACTGCCCGGACTGCCCTGGCATGACACCTTGGGCCTTGGTGATGCGTGCGCCTCCCGCCCGATTCGGGTCGCCGTAGATCTCGACGCCCGCGCTGGCATAGGCGTCAGTACCCGCATAGACCCAGCGCAGTTGGTCCTCGATGTGCGGGAAGGTCTTCAAGACCTCCTGTTGGGCAAACGGATAGCCGACGCCGCCTTCGCCCCTACTGCCGTGACAGCTCGAGCAACCGTTGTAAACCACGGCGCCTTCGCCGAGTGGGCCGGCAATTTTCTCGGTGGCCGGGGTGAGGGCGCGGACATACATGAACGCCCACAACGGCAAGGTGCTGAGCGTGGCGAACGCCCAGAAGGGGATCTTCTGGCGGGCTTTGGCGGCGGCGACGACGGGGATGTCGGGCTGTGGAGGTGGTGGGCCGGCCGGCGCCGCTGGCACAGCAGCCGGAGCCTGTACGGCAGGTGTGGTAGCCGGCGCCCCGGCTGGTGTGGCGGGCGTGGCCGCGGCGGCGGTCTCGGCGGGGGCGGTTCCACCTTCGGCCTGGGTTCGTGCGGCCTTGCTGCGCTTCAGCAGGTGCTCGGGAATCTCGGTCACGAATGCCCACGATAGACGCCGGGGCGGCGAGATCAGGAAATCCTCGCGACGAAAAGGGCACGCCGCGTGCACGAATTCACAACCGGTCGATTGTCGGCATCGGGCGTGGTAGACCGGAGCCCGAACGTGCACGGCGGCTCGCCAAAAATGGCGGTCGACGCGGCACTGGTGGCTACAGTTTGTGCAACAGTTCACATTCGCAGCGAACACGAAAGGCTCACCCTGGTGCTGATCGCCATCGACATCCTCAAATGGCCCGGCGTCAATCAGGCGTTCCTGTTTTCGTTCATCGTGTCGACCGCTCTGGCCCTGGCCGCGATTCCGTACGCGAAGCGCCGCCCCAAGGGCACCCCGGTGTCGTGGGGTGAGGCCATGCTTGCTGCGGTTTACGTCTTCGGTGTCATGTTTGTCGCCTTCGGCGTCGTACCCCACCAATGGATCGACCACGCCGACAGGAACCTCGGCTGGTCGAAGAGCAAGATCATCTACGGCCCGTTCGATCTGCTCAAGCCAAAGGCAGCGGGTGGCAACTTCCCATTCACCGCCTCGTACGAAGCCGTCCGCGACACCGTCGCGGTCGTGCTGCACGTGTGGTACTTCGGCCTCATTCTGTACCTGTGGAGTGTGTGGCAAAAGCGCGGCGACGCCAAGCCCGGCACCGAAGTCGCCACCAGCACCTATGGCCGACCATTGGTGAGGAAGGGCTAGCGCGTATGGCACGCACTGACGCCAACCCGCCGATGATGCCGTACACCGACGAGTACCAACTCGTCGAGGTCGACGCCGACTATCTGACCAAGGCGGTCAAGCCGAAGCAGTTCATCCACATCGACCAGACCGAATGCATCATGTGCGAAGGGTGTGTCGACATCTGCCCGTGGAAGTGCATCCACATGGTCACCCCCGACGCCATCGTCGAGGCCACGGGCACCGAGTTGCCTGGGCAGGATCCCAGTGACAAAGTCTTGTTCATCATCGACGACGACATCTGCACGCGCTGCGCCCTCTGCGTCGATCGGTGCCCCACGGGTGTGATCATTTTGGGCAGGGCGGGTGCTCCCGACAACAGTGGCGACTCGCACATCCGCACCAATAACCATGGCTATGCGTACGGCATGCGGCTCTAGAGGTATCGACCAATGGCAAACATTCTCGACGAACGACCGAAGCTGACACTCAAGGATCGCCTCACCAAGGTGTGGGGTGGCACGCAGGGCAGCCAGGCATGGAACTCGATTTTCCGGCCCGGGTCGATCTTCCGCAAGGGCTACACCGACTCGCCGCGCAACCGTAGCTACGTGGTGATGAACTCGGTGCTGTACCACCTCCACCCGGTGAAGGTGAAGCGCCACGCGGTCAAGGTCAGCTACACGCTGTGCCTCGGAGGGCTGAGCTTCTTCCTGTTCATCCTGCTCACTGTCACCGGCATCTTCTTGATGTTCTTCTATCGCCCCACCGACGTGGCGGCGTGGAACGACATCTCCACGCTGCAGACCTCGGTTGCGTTCGGATTACTCGTGCGCAACATGCACCGCTGGGGCGCCCACCTGATGGTGCTCAGTGTGTTCTTGCACATGGCCCGCGTCTTCTACCACGGGGCCTACAAGGCGCCGCGCGAGTTCAACTGGGTGATCGGCGTCATTTTGCTGATGCTCACCTTGCTACTCAGTTTCACCGGATATCTGCTGCCGTGGGACCAGTTGGCGCTATGGGCAGTGACCGTTGGTACCAACATGATGGGCTACACCCCGGTGCTCGGAACGCAGGTGCGTTTCGTGCTGCTCGGTGGCAAGGAGATCGGTTCGGAAACGCTGCTGCGCTGGTATGTGTTGCATGTCTTGATGTTGCCGTTCGTTATCGTCATTTTCATGGCGATCCACTTCTGGCGGGTCCGCAAGGACGGCGGAATCTCGGGGCCCTTATGAACCTCGACCTCTCTCGCTCGCTCCGCTTGCTCCGTTCGGTCGAAATATGACTGAAATACCTGAGCATCTCCTCAAGCGAGCCAAGGAAGCCCGCGAGAAGGCCGCCGCTGACGCGGCACCGGCCGCCGACGCGGCACCGGCCGAACCGGCCTCTGACCCGCGCATCCCCGCCCACTTATTGGAGCGCAGCAAGGCCGCCAAGGCCCAGCGGGGCGAAGGCAGCGAAGTGGCCGAGCCCGGTGGCGGCGCGGTCGCCGTGCAGGAAAGAGTCGCAAGCGTCGTTGCCGCCGGGCCGAGCGCGGGCGGCGTGCCCATCGGCGCCGGGCCTGGCGGTCACACCCAGCGTCTGCTCACCGTGGTCAAGAGCGGTTCGATCCAAGACGTCAAGGCCTCGCCGGTCGACAAGGTGCACACATGGCCGCACCTGCTCGTGGCCGAGTTCGTGGCCGCACTGGCCTGCACGGCGTTCACCTTCTTTTTCTCGATCTGGGTCAACGCCCCACTTCTGCAGCAGGCCAACCCGAACCGCACCCCGAACCCGTCGAAGGCGCCGTGGTACTTCCTCGGTCTGCAAGAACTGCTAACAATGTTCCACCCGATGATCGCTGGTGTGACGATTCCCGGCGTGGGGTTGATCGTGTTGATCTTCGCTCCATTCATCGACAAGAACCCATCCAACAAGCCGGAGGATCGCAAGTTCGCCATCTCGTTGATGACCGTGCACATCATGTTCTGGTCAGTGCTGGTCATCATCGGCTCGTTCTTCCGTGGTCCGGGCTTCAATTTCACCTTGCCGTGGCGCGACGGCTTGTTCTTCGATCTGTGAGGTACGCACGATGAATCCCGCAGCCATCATCGCCATCGCCGTTGCGACCATCGTCGTCTTGGCCGCCATCGTCCTTGTCACCGCGGCGCGCCGGGCCGACGTTCGCGGCGCGGGTGCGCTGAGCCGCGAGACACGACGCCGCGACAAAGACGCCGAGATCGACCTGCCGCCGGGCCAGCGTGGCCGTGCCGTCGAGCGGGCGGTCAGCGAAGCGCGCAGTGCCGGCCTCGTCGCCGCGACGCCGTCGGCGCCGGCGTTGTGGGTGCCGCCCGACGCCGACGCCATTGGCGTCAGCCGGCGCCAGTTCCTCAACCGCGCAACCGTTTCGCTGACCGGCGCCAGCTTGACCACTTTCGCGGCGGCGGGGTTCGTCGCCTTCCTGTGGCCGACCGCTGTGGGCGGGTTCGGCGGCAAGATCAACGTCGGCAAGATCGACGACGTCGTCTCCAGTATCCGTTCCAGCAATGGCTTTTTCTACAACGCCACCGCCCGTTCGTGGGTCACGCAGTATCCCGTCGACGCCGTTCCGAAGGCCAAGGGTGTGCCGACCTACAGGCCATTGCTCGACGGCATGCAGAACGGCCTCGTCGCTCTGTATCAGAAATGCCCTCACCTCGGTTGCCGGGTGCCGCAATGCGTCAGCAGCCAGTGGTTCGAATGTCCGTGTCACGGTTCGCAGTACAACCGTGTCGGTGAGAAAAAGGGTGGACCTGCGCCACGCGGTATGGATCGATTCGTGCTCACTGTGTCGAACGCCGGCGATGTCGTCATCGACACCGGCACGGTCGTGGAGGGCCCGCCGATCGGTGTCAACACCACAGGCCAAGAGGCCGAAGGGCCGCATTGCATCGGGGGCGGAGGTGGCCACGGATGATCGCCTTGGCGACCACCGCGATCGGTTGGGTCATCGTCGTCGTCAGCATGCTCGGTTGGGTGATCTACTACTTCGCCAACCGCAACGCAGCCAGGCCCGAACTCGGCTCGGAGGTCGAGTTGGCTCCCAACCGCCGGCGGTACTACGACGACGAGAAGTTGGAAGGTTCGCGGCTCGAACGCGTCCAGCTGATCGGCGTGCTGATGCTGCTGACCATGGTCATCGGCCTTCCGCTGTACTGGGTGCTGGAGCCCAGCCGCCAGGCCGGCGCCGTCGACGACAAGGAAGCAATCTTCGTCCGCTGGGGTCGTGACTTGTTCGAGACCACTGCCAACGGTGGCTTCAACTGTGCCGGCTGCCATGGTGGCATGAAGGCCGCGGGCGGCCAGGCGTCGACAGCGGTCACCGATCCGAAGACCGGCGAGGTCCGCGCCGTCAACTGGTTTGCCCCGGCGCTGAACACGGTGTTGTACCGCTTTACCGGCGACGAGGTGCGGTTCATCCTCAACTACGGCCGAACGTTCTCGCCGATGTCGGCGTGGGGAACCATCGGTGGTGGGCCGATGAACGCCCAGCAGATCGAGACGATCATCGCTTATATGCGCAGCATCCAGATCAAACCTGCCGGCTGTCTGACCGAACCCGACTTTGCACCCGTGTCGGGTCTGACCGATCTGACCAAGCTGAAGATCTGTGACGAAGGCACGTTGCCCGACGAGGAAAAGGTCAAGGTCGACCAGGCCGCAAAGGCGGCTGCGCAGAAACTGGTCGACGGCGGAAAGTACACCACGGTCGACGCGGCGATGGGCGAGGCCTTGTTCAATCTCGACATCAGCAGCGGGGCGTACAGTTGCGCTCGTTGCCATACCGAAGGGTGGAGCTATGGCAACCCAGGGGTGACCGGGCAGGGTGGCTTCGGCTGGAACCTGACCGGTGGCTCGACGGCCTCCCATTTCCCCAACGAACAAGACATGATCAGCTTCGTCACGGGCGGTTCCGAACTCGGGCAACGCTATGGCAGGCAGGCGCAGGGCAGCGGACGCATGCCCGGCTTCGGCAGCTTGCTGACCGACGAGCAGATCAAAGCCATCGTCGAATACGTGCGGAGCCTGTGATGAGTGCACTCCTGGCCATTGGCTGGCAGCCCGAGCTGCGCGGCATCCTGATCACGATCATCGCCCTCGTGACGTTCTGCGGAAGCTGCTATTTCGTGCTTAGCACCAACCTCGGGGCGAGGCTCGGATTTCTAGTTTCCTTCGCCGCGCTCGCCGGATGGATGTTCCTGATGGGAGCGATCTGGTGGTCGTACGGCAAGGGTCTGCTGGGCCCCGACGCATCGTGGGCGCCGATCTCGGGTCGTACGGTGCTGCAAAGCACCAATGCGGTCAACGATTCCGGCGCCCTCGACTCTCCGGTGCTCGTCGGGGCCGACGACGACCCGACGACGACCGCCACGCTCGTCAATGAGCAGTTCGTCACCGAAGGTTGGAAGCAGCTCGAATCGTCGTTGCCGTCGTTCCAGCAGGCCGGTGCCGCCGCAAGCGTGCTCCTCGAGGAGTCCGGTGCGCTGGCCAACGGCCAGTTCCAGGTGATCAACGTCTTCGACAAGGGCGGTCAGCGTTCGCCGCAGTTTCTCGATGGCAAGCTCGATTTTCTGGCGTTCTTGCACTCGCCGCATTACGCCGTCGTCGAGGTTGCACCATTGGTGCAACAGCGCAGCGAACCTGGTCGTGCGCCCGCCAAGCCGGAGGTCGACACGACCCGTGCCCACCAGTACGTGTACATGATTCGTGACCTGGGGGCCAAGCGGAAACCGGCCGGTTTCATCACCGTCGGTTCGCTAGCTGTGTTCTTGATGCTCTGCTACCTGCTGCATTCGCGCGATCGGCGCGTGGTCGCCAACCGATCGCCGCGGGCGTTGCCGGCCCAAACCTCGGCAGTTCAGGCGAGCTGATGGGTCAATACCTGCCGGTCGTGTGCCTGATGGTACTGGCCGCGTTGTTCGGCGCGCTTAGTTTCTTCGCCTCGCGCCTGCTGGCGCCGCGCCGCCCGTCGTCGGCCAAGGAAGCTCCGTACGAGTGCGGCATCGTTCCCAGCCGCGAGCCACCGGAGCGCTTCCCGGTCACGTTCTACGTCGTCGCCATGCTGTTCGTGATGTTCGACATCGAGCTGATCTTCATCTACCCGTTCGCGGTCGATCGCACGTTCCTCGGCAGCTATGCGTTCTGGGAGATGCTGGTCTTCAGCGTCGTGTTCTTCTTGGCTTTCGTCTACGTCGTCGCCCGCGGCGCTCTGGATTGGGGCCCGGTGCAGAAGCAGCGCCGCCTTGACGGCGCGGTCTCGGCGGACCGCACGCTGGGCACCACCGTCCGCCGCGTCGGCGCCGAAGGCCGCCTCGAGGAAACGACGGCAGCATGAGTCTGATCCGCAACATCCGCAGCGACGGTCTCGGTGGTCTCGAGCACAACGTGATCACTGCCAGTATCGAGGATCTGGTCAAGTGGTCGCGCAGTCGCAGCAGCTGGCCGGCGTCGTGCGGGTTGGCGTGCTGTGCGATCGAGATGATGGCGACCGGCGCCGCCCACTACGACCTCAGCCGCTTTGGCATGGAGGTCTTCCGGGCCTCGCCGCGCCAGGCCGATATCATGATTGTCGCCGGGCGGGTCAGCCAGAAGATGGCTCCGGTGCTGCGTCAGGTCTACGACCAGATGATGGAGCCGAAGTGGGTGATCTCGATGGGCGTGTGCGCATCGACTGGTGGGATGTTCAACAACTACGCCATCGTCCAAGGTGTCGATCAAGTCGTGCCGGTCGACGTCTATGCGCCGGGCTGCCCGCCGACGCCCGAGACATTGATCCACGCCATCGAAACA